>CADBYM010000008.1 GCA_902798915.1 uncultured Coriobacteriaceae bacterium
TCCCAACCCGAAGTAAACGGGAGAAGAAACGCGGCCACAGCGTTCGAAGTGGTGGTTGGTCACGACCTCAAACAGTGACAGAAAGAATATACGAGGAGAAACTCTTGGAGCACATGCTGGAAGGCAAAGAGATTCCCGATGAGATACTCGACCTCATGGCGGGGGGAGTTATTCCAGGCAACGAGAAAGAGACCATGAACCACTACGTCGAGACCTTCAAGGCACATAAGTTCAGCCTCAAGCTCACGCAGCAGTACTGGGTTGAGCACATGGTCAAGAGCAATATCTCCTCATACTCCGAGCAGGAGGCGAGGGACTACATCGCAAGTGTTTGGTAGTCGCTTCTTGAGCGTGAGAAGTGGTAAGACGTGCCCGGCCGCGCGTGTCACACGCTCGGATAGAGGCTCGGGTAAGGATTCCGAACGAGTTGCCCATGGCCACTTGAAGGAATGCAAGATGAAGGAGGCGGCAGGTGCCGCCTCCTTTTGAATCTCGGACAACTCCCGCACTACTCGGCGACGATCAGCTGCGATGCGTGTGCGTCGTAGTCCGCCAAAGCGACCGAGCGTATGGCCGGGTCTTCGTAGGTGGAGTAGTAGTAGGTGTTCGTGCGGCACGAGACGCCGCCCGTATAGACGGTCAGCTCGAACTCACCGCTGGTCATCCGAGCGGCACCATCAATCATGGCAACACCGGTGAGCGTGTGAAAGAGGCGACTGACGTTCTCGTCCTCCGTGTCCTTCTGTGGGTAGTGCGCGTTCAAGTACGCCACGCGCGCGAAGCGCGACGGCGAGTAATAGTCGCCGGGAAGGCCGCGCATGCCGCCACCCGAGCCGTAGGCGCTCAGCTCGCCCGTGCGCCACGTCACCGGTCCCGGGACGTCCGGCGTAACGTTGAGGTAGTTGCGCAGGTTCTCCGCATGCCACGCGAAGCCCGGTTGGTTGGTGAGCACGTCAAAGTCGTTGCGGAACACCTGCATGCCGGCGCTCGTGTATTCAACGACGATGGAGCGTGTGGCGTCACCGATGATCCAGTGCAGGAGCGACGAGGGGAACTTCTCGTTGATGGGCTTGTCCACGATGGCTGCATTGGCCAGCGCCGCCTCCACCTCGTCGACCGATTGGAAGCATGCGACCACCCAGAGGGGGAACTCATAGGCGGCGATGTTCGTCTTGCCCTCAACGGGAGCCGATTCGTACTGGGCGTAACCGGGGAAGTTGAGTCCAGCTACCGCCAGTCCGGCGTCGTTCGCGCAGTCGAAGTACAGCGGTACGTTCTCCTCAACGATTCCCATGCCGATTATGGGGCGCTTGATTCCAGATATGGCACCAAAGGGCGAGATAGGCTCGTACCCCGTCGGGGTGATCACGACCCGTTCGCCGTACGAGCAGCTCCAATCGAGGTTTCTTCCGAAGTACATGTTGCCATCGTTGTCAACGAATCTGATGCCGGTGCACATGGTGTCCTCCATACTGGTTAGGCTTGTGGCTTGTACGTCCATCAAGTATATAACCTAACGACAGCGTGCATCACGATTGGTACGCTCAGAGTATGGGTTTCTGAACTGAACGAATGCCTCTCGGTTTCTTGCGCGCTTCTCTGAAACGAATGGCGTGGGGCTCGTACAATGGGTCCGAGGTGTGAGGCTCTTGTCGGGCGTTTGGAGGGTGAGGATGCAGATAGGCTTCTCGGTGGTCGGCGTCGTGTTCCTGCTCATGTTGTTCGTTCCGAACCTGAGGTGGGCGAGAAATCAGCCTCAAGGCTACGAGGAGATTTCCGCGCACGAGAACAAGGCGCTGCTCGTGTTCGAGCGTGTCGGCGAGGTCGCCTGCTCATGTGCCGCCGTCGCGTTCGTGTGTCCGAGTGGCTTCGCGCTTCCATGGCTCTTCTGGCTGGTGGCTGCCTTCCTCCTCATGGTTCTTTACGAGGTCGCGTGGATTCGCTACTTCAGGGGAGGGGAGAGGCCTGACGGCATGTACCAGCCCCTCGGACCCATACCCGTACCCATAGCGAGCCTGCCTGTGGCGGCATTCGCGCTCCTGGGCGTTTGGTACGAGTCGCCCGTGGCGGTGATGGCCGCCCTCGTCCTCGGCGTGGGACACATAGGCATTCACGTGGGCCACCTGCGCGAGCTCTCCGGTCGCTAGTCCACTAGGCCATTCCTGACGAGAAGGGAGCCTGTGGCACCCTCGGGCGGTATGACGCCTACGCCCGTAACGATAATGCCTAGCGATAATGCCCCGTGGAACTGTTTTGGACGGGCTCGTGAGCTATTTGCGACGCTTCCTGGGCGCGGGAATCTCGGGCAGCATATCGAGCACGAGTCGGGTGATGGCGTCTGGGTTCTCCACGTCTACCAGCAGCATGGGTGAGGCCCCCTCGTAGGGAATCACCTCGGTCGCAAGGGCTGCCCGTGACGCGTCGGTATGCTTGACCAAGAAGCGGTCATCGTACACTCCGCCGAAGAGCTTTCCCTGCGCGTACAGCAGGTATTCGCCCATCATCTTGCGCGTGGTGACCTCGGGCACGCCCGAGAGCAATTCGAGCACGTATTCCAAGTATTCGGTTGACGATGCCATGCGCCGCTCCTCTTGTGGGGTCACGCTACCGTGCTGCCTTCGCGCGGTACTTCTCGTTGAACGCCAAGGCTCCGTTGCCCTTGGATGTTCGGATTGCCTCTCCGCCAAGGTGGCCTCAAATGCCCGCCTCGCAGTGGGACGCCATCTAGACATACTACACGACGAATCGGTGCCAGGTGCCCGTATGCGTTTGCGTCCCATCCCAAGTCGTTATCTTGCTGTGGTATGTTGATTGGCAATAACCGCAGGTAGCATTCGTGGGAGTGAGTTCTCGTGGACGGGTTATTGGATATCCAAGGCGTAAAGGGCATGGCGCGCTTTATATCGGTGTGCTTCCTGGTAGTGCACATTGCGATGATTGTCATCTTCTGGCGTTGTGGGGTGACGCCGATGGCCCTCTTCAATGCGGGCAGCGTTGCCTTCTATGTGCTCTCGTTCGCTCTCATTCGGCGTGGGCTCCTGGGACTCTATACCGACCTCGTCTATGCTGAGGTGGTAGCCCATATGACGTGCGCGATTCTTCTGACGGGTTGGGGTAGCGACTTTCAGGTGGCGCTCATGGCCATGAGTTCCTTCGCGTTCTTTGCGGAGTATCTGCAGCGCTACCTCGGTATGAGGCACGCTCACGCGTTGCCGCTCTGCATCGTCGGCGCAATTGCCTACTTGGCTTCCTGTGCCATAAGTGCTCTTCGGACGGCGCCCTATGTCCTGTCCGACACGGTGTCTCTGTTTTTGAGGCTGACGTGGGGGATTATCGTCTTTGTCGTCACGACCTTGATATTGCAGGCCTTTGTGCGTGAGGCGACCATGACGGAGAAGGCTCTCACCATGCGTCTGACACACGACAAGCTGACTGGATTGCCAAACAGATACTATGCGGCGGAGTACCTGGGGAAGATTTCCAAGAGCGGGCACCTCGACAGGTACTGGGTGGCACTTGCCGACATCGATGACTTCAAGCACGTTAACGATACCTATGGCCACAACTGCGGCGACTTCGTCCTTGAGTCTGTGGCCCACCTATTGCAGGAGAATCTGGGCGATGCGCTGGTCTGCCGTTGGGGTGGCGAGGAGTTCTTGGCAGTGGGGCTTATCGGTGATGGCATGGAATCGCAACGGGAGCTACTCGAAAGGGCGAGGCGGGCCGTTGCGGGACAATCCCTGTGGTATGAGGAGCATCGCGTGAACGTGAGCATCACCGTGGGCGTTATGGCCTACAAGGAGGGCTACACGACGAGCGAGTGGATCGACGCCGCCGACGAAAAGCTCTACGAGGGCAAGAAGCACGGTAAGAACCAAGTCGTCCTGTAGGCATGGCGTGGAGTTCGGGTTTTGGGCTCCTGCTCCGCGCCAAGCCGTATGGAAGAATTGCGTCGCTGGCGATGACGAGAGGGCCACGCTCCTAGGATTGCCGCCAGGGCCGGACGCCCTCGGTCCAGCCCTTTTGCTTCCAATACTCGACGTCACGGGGATTGAAGCCGTTGCGCTGCATGAGGTGCATGGCAAAGAAGACGGCCCGTGTCTTGAGGCTGGGTCTGACCTTGCCCTCATCGCGCAGAATCCTTGCGGCAAGCGCGGTCGTCTTCCTGTTGATGGCGGCCTTCTTCTTCTCGCTCACGCCTTGCCAGTCGACGGCGGCGATGCCGATCCCGTACTTGTACACCCGCGCGACACCCCAGAAGAACAGGCTGTCGGCCATGTCCTTGAGCGTGGAGCGCATGCCTGCCCCAGCCGCCGTACAGACACAGACGGCTTGCTTCGTGAACATCGACTCCTCGGGACTATGGACCATCCATCGGTAGCCATAGTGGTCGAGGAAGGCCTTCATGGGACCGGACGCATGATACACGTAGACGGGACTCGCGAGCACGATGACATCGGCCTCGTCCATCGCGTGCGTAAGGGGCGCGAGCTTGTGGTAATGGGGACACTCCTTCTCCGATTTGTTGAAGCAGGTGTTGCATCCCATGCAGAACTCGCCGAAGTCACGTGGAAGAAAGAACTCCGTCGTCTCTCCGTCGAGCTTCTCGGCCAGCTCGTGCGCAATGTGATAGGTCGATCCCTTGTGGTTCTGGCCATAGATGACGACGACGCGCATCTGAATCCCCCCATTCGTTGGAGCGTGCGAGGCTTGCGCCTCCGAGCGTTACCGTTACTGGACCTCGTAGGCCTTCCTTGCCAGCCAGCCGCGGAAGAGGCCTCCCTGGAAGAGGGAGATGATCACAAAGAAGATGTCCGCGAACAGGATGAAGACGAACGAGGGAATGAGGATGCGGGTGTACTTCTTGCCGCAAGGGACGCCCTTGCGGATGGCCGAGCCCATGCGCGCGAGGTAGAAGAGCACACCTAGGTTGAAGTACAGCAGGAGCGCCGCGTTCGTCCCGAAGCTGACCCATGCGTCCGATGAGAAGAGGCTGCCGGTCCTCGCTACGCTGAGTACGGTGTTCACGACCAGCAAGGCGATGTCCACCACAAAGAGGATGCGAGTGACGTTGAGCATTACACCGCCGCCGATGCCGACGCCGCCTCCCCATGTGAGGCCAGACCGCGTGCAGAAGTGCTCGAAGACCTGCATGAGCGGCTCGTTCTGGCGTCCCTCGATGAAGCCGTTGTTTGCGATGCAGTAGACGCTGAGGTGGAGGTCGCGCTGCGTGCAGTACGCCTGCATCTCCTCCATGAAGCGCAGCACGTGGGACGGAACCGCGTCAACGTACAAGGGTAGGCAGAACACCACCGCCTGCGCGTCATCGAGTTGTGCGAGGATGCGTGCGTGGTCTGCGGGCGTGCGCAGCGTCTCGCTGACCTTCTCGCCGCTGACGAACAAGCGCTGCAAGAAGAGGAAGTAGCTTGAGGCGCTTAGACGCTTCTTGGGGCTTCCGTTGATAAAGACCGTCTTCATAGCGACTCCTCCAACTCCGCAAGGCTCGAGATGAACGTGACCTCCGTGCGTGCGAATCCGTCATTGATTGCGTTGCGCTCGGCCAGGTAGCGGAAGGTCTCCCGCTCGGCCTCGGTGACCTCACCGTAGACGACGACCTTCCACAGGTCGTGCTTGCCATAGCGCAGCGTGTGATGCATCTGCCTGCCCCGATAGGTGCTCAGTGGCGTGGAGGTTCCTATCGAGCGATCCAGCACGTTCTTGACGGCCGTGCTGTATCCGCCATAGAGGTTCTTCGTGACGATTTCCAGCTCGTCTGCCCGTCCGATGAGGCGGCAAGCCTGCCGTAGCTTGTCCTTCATGAAGCACTCTGCGGGATGCTTGGTCCAGCAGCCGAAGCAGCCTTGACAAGGGGCGTATCTCCCATCTGCCGCCAACGCGTGGTCGCATCTGGATTCGATCAACGCGTGATACTCGGGATCCAAATCGTGCAGTATCACCTTCATGAATGCTCCTCCTGAGATGTCGCCCGGCATGTCGTCATGCGCTCGAATCTGCGTCCACATCTGATGATAGGCTTCCAATGGATTGACTTCCATAAAACCATAAAGAGCCTTCGAGGCGGCATCGTTCAACCTCTTGTGTCTCTCGCCCGGGCGGGGGCGGGGTTCATTCGTTGGTTCATTTGCTAGTCCATGCAGATATCAAAAGACGGTTCTTCTGCGTCCGTCGTTGTGGTAGCATTAAAGCACTAAAAACCATGTAGAGGAAAGGATTCTAACCATGACAGAGAATGCGAGGGCTTTCTTTGACCTGCTCGTGCAAGACGAGTCGTTGCGCGCGGAGTTCAACGGCGCTGCTGATGCCGACACTGCCTTTGAGGTAGCGAAGGCGCACGTCGATATCGACAAGGAGGAACTCTTCGACGCACTCAAAGAGATTGCTGCGAGCAAAGCCGACGCTACGCTCGGATTGGATGACCTTGAACACGTGGCGGGTGGCTCAGACATAGTAACGGACGAGATCATTATGGTTCCGCCAGAGTATCAAGTAGCATGCACGCTTCATTGCAGTGATTGGTTCCCTCCAGTCGTATCTATAGCCAGGCCGGTGCCTGCCATCAGGCTTACGATGAGTAATCCGAACGCCTAACACCACTTTCCATTATTTGCCTCTTCAAAGGGCGTTTAGTGTCCGCATGGGGGACATGTCTTACGACGGCATGTCCCCCATGCGGGTTTCCATGCGGGCTGCTTTCCGAACGCAGTGTTTGTCGGGCTATTATTGGCGCAACGGTATTACAATCATAGACGATGAGGTGCCCAGAAGGGCGTAACGACTCATCCACGGCCAGAGGGGAGAGGACCCTCGGAAAGGGTGTGCATCATGAAGTTTGTGTGTCCCGTATGCGGCTACGTCGAGGAGTTTGACGGCGACGAGCTTCCTGCTGACTACAAGTGCCCTGTGTGCAAGTGCGCTGGCTCCAAGTTCACCAAGCAGGATGGCGAGCTCACGTGGGCTGCCGAGCATGTAGTGGGCATCGGCAAGGCCGAAGGCGTTCCCGAGGACATCATCGAGGACCTGCGTGCGAACTTCGAGGGCGAGTGCTCCGAAGTCGGTATGTATCTTGCCATGTCACGCGTCGCTTATCGCGAGGGCTACCCCGAGATCGGCGAGTATTGGAAGACCGCTGCCTTCGAAGAGGCCGAGCATGCTGCCAAGTTCGCTGAGCTTCTGGGTGAGGTCGTCACCGACTCCACCAAGAAGAACCTCGAGATGCGCGTTGAGGCCGAGAATGGTGCGACCGCAGGCAAGGCGGACCTCGCAAAGCGCGCCAAGGCGCTGAACCTCGACGCCATTCACGACACCGTGCACGAGATGGCTCGCGACGAGGCCCGTCACGGCAAGGCCTTCGCCGGTCTCCTGAAGCGCTACTTCGGCTAGGCTAGAACGCAGCGGTCAGCTCGCTTCTTTGCGCCGCAAGGGGGTCTGCCCCTTGCGGCGCCTATTGTTGTGGGCGTTCTCTGCCCCCTGCCCTCTGTCCTTTTTCCACAATGGGATTGCGGTCCAGTGAACTCATTGCGCTCGTCTTTGGCATAAGAGCGGGTATAATGCGGCCCATGGAATATGGGGTCAGACATATGAGGTGCGACGAGTGGTCGCTGTTGGAGGACTTTCTCTACGAGGCGATCTACGTGCCGGAGGGGTACGAGGGCGAGGTCCCGCGCTCGGTCATTTACGACGATCCGAAGTGTCGTGCCGCCTTTGCGGGGTTTGGCAGCTTGCCGGATGACCGTGCGGTAGTCGCCGAGGTTGATGGCGAGGTCGTGGGCGCCTGTTGGGTGCGCACGACCGACGAATATGGCCATATAGACGACGAGACGCCCTCATTCTCGATTTCGCTGAGAAGGCCATATCGCGGGCAAGGCATCGGTACTGCGATGATGCGCGCCCTGCTCGCCGAGCTGCGTGGTGCTGGGTACGGTCGTGCCTCGCTTTCGGTGCAAAAGCAGAATCCGGCGCTCAACCTGTACGAGCGACTTGGTTTTCGCATCGTGGGTGACGGCTTCGACCAGACGGAGTGGTTGATGACCTGTCGCTTTGGACGCGCGCGGGGGCTTGCGTTCAGACGACTTGCAATCGGCGACGTGTCCGTCCTCGCCGAGATGCGCATCGCTCAGCTGCTCGAGGAGGGCGCGCGCGAATCCGTGGACCTACGCCCAGCACTCTGCGACTACTATGCGCGCCATCTTGCGGACGACACCTTCATCTCTTGGCTGGCACTCGACGGGAGCCAGATTGTAGCCACGAGCGGCATCTCCGTCGCAGAGAAGCCACCGTACTTCGGGTGCCCCGCGGGAAGGATCGGCCTGATTTCGAGTATGTACACCGCGCCGTCCTACCGACGCCAGGGCATTGCACGCGACCTGCTTTGTCGCGTGGTCGATGAGGCGCGGGCTCGCTCGTGCGGTGCGGTGCAGATAACTGCGTCGAATGCGGGCGTGGCGCTCTACCGGTCGCGCGGATTCGTACATAACGGCAACTTCATGCAGCTTGCGTTGTGAGGAGGGCAGCACTATGAGTGTGGCTGGCGGTGGGTCGATTGTAGGGAAGGTGCTTGCGGGCTTGATCGTCCTCTCCTTGGGCTTGCCCATGGTCGGTTGTGCGCGGGGGCAGGGTGGCACGTCGGACGGCGATGCCGGCATGACGGTGGCGGCAGAAAGCGCTGCCCAGACGGCGCCTGCGCCCGTTGCCGAGATTGATGACGTTACGACGGTGGCTTACCTTGGGCCGGCAGGTACCTACACCGAGGAGGCCACCAAGCTCTTCTTTGGAAACAATGACGAGCTGAAGCCGCAGGAGACCGTGTCGGACGCGCTTGCGCTCGTGAAGGAAGGCGCGGCGGCATATGCCGTGGTGCCGCAGGAGAACACGCTGGGAGGGCCCGTCACGGACTACATCGATGCGCTGCTCGACGCTGGAGACGTCCGCGTGGTGGGTGAGGTGGTGCTTCCCATCCGCCAGACGCTCATGGGGCTGCCGGGCACCGACCTCTCGAAGGTGACGCGCGTCTATTCTCACAAGCAGGGGTTGGCACAGAGCGCCGCATGGCTCGACGAGAACCTCGCCTCCGCAAAGCGCGAGGAGAAGGCAAGCACGGCTGCGGCCGCGAAGGAGGTCGCGGAGGGCGGCGATGCCACGGCAGTGGCCATCGCGGCGCCGGGTGCGGCCGAGCTCTACGGCCTTGAGGTCCTGCAGGAGAACGTCTCGCAGTCCGAGGCAAACAAAACGCGCTTCTACGTGGTGTCGCGCACTGCGAACGAGCTCTCTGGCTATGGTTGCGCCGCATTCGTGGCGGACATCTCTGCCGATGAGCTGCCGGGAATCTTGGAAGAGGCGTGTGTGGGAGGTACGAAGCTCCTGTGCGTGCACGATCGCCCCGAGGGCTCGGCGCTGGGCAACTATCGTTACATCATAGAGCTCGAGCGTGATGGTGGCTTTACGGAGCGGGAACTCGCGCGACTGCAGGGCATCGAGCAGCTCGAGTACCTCGGCAGCTACGCGCGCATCGAATAGGAGACGCCATGGCCCAGACGAACATCACCTACGAGCCGCTTGCAGGGACGCCCGAGGCACGCGAGCGCGTGGGTGCCGAGCTCAAGCGATTCGGCATCAAGCACAGCGACGAGCGTCTTGAGGTGGTGGCGCCCTACGAGCCGAGTGGCGACCAGCCCCAGGCCATAGAGAAGCTGGCCCAGGGCGTGCGCGACGGCCTGCGCTACCAGACGCTGCTCGGCGTCACCGGCTCCGGCAAGACCTTCTCGATGGCAAAGACCATCGAGGCCGTCAACAAGCCCACGCTCATCATGGAGCCCAACAAGACGCTCGCCGCGCAGGTTGCCAGCGAGATGAAGGAGCTGTTCCCCAACAACTGCGTCGTGTACTTCGTGAGTTACTACGACTACTATCAGCCCGAGGCGTACGTCCCACAAACCGACACGTACATCGAGAAGGACGCCTCCATCAACGAGGAGGTCGAGAAGCTTCGCCACCAGGCGACGAGCAGTCTGCTCAGCCGTCGTGACGTGATCGTGGTCGCCTCGGTGAGCTGCATCTACGGCATCGGCAGTCCGCAGGACTATGCGGGCCTCGCGCCGAACGTGAGCAAGGACGAGCCGCTCGAGCGCGATGACCTCATCCATGAGCTCATCGACATCCAGTACGACCGCAACGACGTCGACCTGCAACGCGGAATGTTTCGCGTGCGCGGAGACACCGTTGACGTATTCCCGCCTTATGCGGAGAACCCGCTGCGCATCGGCTTCTTCGGAGACGAGGTCGAGCTCATTGCCGAGATAAGCGCCGTGACCGGTGAGGTGCTGCGCGAGTTTGACGCCATTCCCATCTGGCCGGCATCGCACTACGTGACCGAGCGGCCCAAGGTCGCACATGCCATCCACACCATCAGCGAGGAGATGGAGGCGCGCGTCGCCGAGCTCAAGGCGGCCGACATGATCCTCGAGGCGCAGCGCTTGGCGCAGCGCACGGCATACGACCTCGAGATGCTCGACAACATGGGCTATTGCTCGGGCATCGAGAACTACTCGCGTCACCTAGACGGGCGCAAACCGGGAGAGCCGCCCTACACGCTCATCGACTACTTCCCGGCAGACATGCTCTGCATCATCGACGAGAGCCACGTCACGGTGCCGCAGATTCGTGGTATGCACGAGGGTGACCGTTCGCGCAAGGTGACGCTCGTCGATCACGGTTTCCGCCTTCCTTCCGCGCTTGACAACCGTCCGCTGCGCTTCGACGAATTCGAGAGCCGTGTGCCCCAATTCATATATGTGAGCGCCACGCCGGGTGACTACGAGGAGCGCGTCACGCAGAACGAGGTCGAGCAGATCATCCGTCCCACGGGCCTGCTCGACCCAAAGATCGACGTGCGGCCCGTGCGAGGCCAAATCGACGACCTCATCGACGAGATCAAGACCCGTACGGCGCGCAAGGAGCGCGTACTCGTGACCACGCTCACTAAGCGCATGGCCGAAGACCTCACCGACCACCTGCTCGACGAGGGCATACGCGTCAACTACATGCACTCGGACACTGCGACGCTTGAGCGCGTGGACATCATTCGCGAGCTGCGCGAAGGCAAGATTGACGTGCTCGTGGGCATCAATCTCCTGCGCGAGGGACTCGACATCCCCGAGGTCTCGCTCGTGGCCATTCTCGATGCCGACAAGGAGGGCTTCCTGCGCAACCGCCGCTCGCTCATCCAGACGATGGGCCGTGCCGCACGTAATGTGAGCGGCGAGGTCATCATGTATGCCGACGAGGTCACGGACTCCATGCGCGAGGCCATCGACGAGACACGTCGGCGCCGCTCGATTCAGGAGGCGTACAACAAGGAGCACGGCATCGAGCCGCGGACGGTGCGCAAGGCCATCAGCGACATCACGAGTTTCATTGCCGATGCCTCGGCGACGCTGGAGGGCAAGAAGCGGACGAGTGGCGACGGCAGCCACGGTGAGTTCTTTACGCCGACGACCGCCGAGGAGGTTGCGAGCGAGCTCTCCAAGCTCCCACGTGATGAGGTCTTGCGCATCATCGCGGGACTTGAGGAGGAGATGGCCGCCGCCGCGGACGCCATGGACTTCGAGCGCGCTGCCAAGGCCCGCGACCAGCTCGTCGAGCTGAAGGGCCTCGTGGAGGGCAAGTCGTCCGAGGACGTGATGCGTTCGCTCAAGAAGAACGCGCGCAAGGGTTCGGATTACGCGCGTCGTCGTCCCTATCGTCGCATGAAGCACTGACCGCCAGCCCAGCAATCTCCGCTGGACTGGCGGTCAGGTTGTTCGTACCCACTAAGTGACTACCACGTGCTGATGATGTTCATGATGTCGTCCTCATCGGGCTCTTCGGGTTGCGCGGGCTTGGGGGTGTACCGCACCTTGATTCCGCCGCTCATCTCCTAAAGCGTCTCGTCGCTGAGCTCGCCCTCGCCATTGGTGAGGTTCTGCTTGGTGTTGTCGGTTGTCATGTATAGCTCCTTTTGCTTAGGGTGTTTGCCTGCCGTTCGCTTAGGTATACGTAACGGTCGGGTTTGCGTCTCAAGTTGTGGAGAAAGACTGGTGCATGGATCGGTCGAAAAGCGAGAGTACCCCTCCGAAGGTTAACCGAGCCTAACATTTGGTGTATAATCACTTTGGAAAGCAAATGCTGCCAGAGGAGATTGCACGATGGATGACGCACGGTATAAGGAGCTCACGGTCCGTGAGTTTACGAAGGCGGCGGAGGTGTATGACGGCGACGATGCTGGCATCTACGAGATGTGTAGGGATGACTACCCACCCATTCTTCGAGAGCTTTTGGGCTTTGAATTTGAGGACCTTCTCGACGTCGGCTGCGGAACGGGACCGATGATTGAGCTGTTGACCCGCGAGCTGCCGGGCAAGAGCTATACGGGACTCGACCTGACTCCCCGTATGATTGAGGTCGCAAACCAGAAGGGCATCGACGGGGCGCGCTTCGTCGTGGGCGACGCCGAGGACCTTCCGTTCGATGACGGGAGCTTCGACGTTGTCATCTGCGCGAACAGCTTCCACCACTACCCGCGTCCCCTGCGCTTCTTTGGCGAGGTCGCACGCGTGCTGCGCCCGGATGGCAGACTCGTGCTCAGGGACTACACGGCTGCAGCGCCCATCGTGTGGCTCATGAACCACGTCGAGATGCCCCTCGCAAACCTCGTCGGGCATGGTGACGTGAGGGCATACACACTCGGTGAGGTGCGCGAATTCTGCGAATCAAGCGGCCTCACACCGATCACGCTGCAGGCCCAAAAGAAGTTCCGCCTGCATCTGGTGGCGCAACGGAACGCTGCAAAACGGGACGTTCAGGAACAGGCCGCCCGGGAACAGGGCGCTGTGGGGCACGCTCCGAATGCCTTGAGGGAGCATGACGGCAAGGCTCCAACCCGAAGCGCCAACGGTCTGTGCGCTGCGTTTCTCTCGCTGGCACTGGCAACGAATCCCGTTGCGTCGTCGGCGTCCGCGAGCAAGTCCGAGACCGTGCACGTCTCTACGGATGCCGCGGGTGTCGTGACCGAGGTTACGGTGGAGGACGTGCTCCTCAATGCGAGTGCATCGGCAGAGCTTCCCGACCGTACGACACTCACGGGCATCGTGCCTGGCGACAAAGGCCTTTCGTTCAGGACGGGTGCCGACGGGGCTCTGACGTGGGATGCCGATGGTGGCGACGTCTCCTACGAGGGTACAAGCGCCGCGAAGCCGCCCGTGAGCGTGCGCGTTGGCTACATGCTTGACGGTGCCACGGTGAACCCAAAAGACCTGGCAGGCGCGACCGGCCACTTGGCGATTCGCATCGATTACGAGAACGACTCCACGGAGGTGCGCTCCATCGATGGCAAGGACGAGCGTCTCCATACGCCCTTCGTGTGCCTGACGGCAGCGATTCTGGATGATGAGGTCTTTCGGAACGTGAGCGTTAAGAACGGCAAGCTCGTGGACGACAAGGGTGGGCTTGCGGTCATCGGGTACGCGGCGCCGGGGTTGCGCCAGAGCCTCGACCTTGATGAGGATGCCGAACTCGACATCCCCGAATACCTGCAGATTGAGGCGGACGTGAGCGGGCTCGTGCTCGATCCCATCTACACCATCGTGACGCCGGAGCTCTTTGGCGAGATGGATGCGAGCGACCTTGACCTGGGTGACTTGGGAGATTTGGGTGACGGCACCGATGAGCTGCGTGATGCCATGAGCAAGCTCGTGAGCGGAGCAGGGTCTCTGCGCGACGCGCTCCGGCAAGTCGCTGATGGGTCGGACCAACTTGGTGGTGGCGCACGTGCCCTGCGCGAGGCGTTGAGCCCTCTGCCCGACGGGTTGAGTCAGCTCAAGTCCGGTGCGCAGTCCCTTGCGAACCAGCTGGGGGAGGCCTCAGGGGTCATGGGAGGTCTCAAGGATGGCGCCACGGGTATCGCGGACGCCACTGATGGGGCTCGCCAGCTTGTTGACGTGGCGACTGGCGGCATGGGGACGGCCTCGTCGCTCGTCACCGACCTCAAGCAGCGTGTGGGCGGGGCGGCCTTCTTGGACGCACGCTCCGCGATGGATGATGCGTGCACTACGACGAAGGCGGCGGGCGATGCCGCAGTGACGGCCAAAGCCCTCATCGAGAATGTCTCGGGTCAGGTAAAGGAGCAGCGCGACACCGCAGTGACCGACCTCGCTGCCGCACAGGCGTCGCTCGACGTGTTTCTTGCAAACGAGGCCGTTGACCTCACAGAAGCGCAACGCGCGACGCTCGAGGCTGCTCGCGGACAACTCTCCAGCGCGCAAGCCCATGTGAAGGCGATAGACGCGACCTCGCCTGCGGAGCTTGCTACTCAGGTCACGACCCTCGCGGACGCATCGTCGACCCTTGCTGCGGATGCCGGTCGGCTTGACGCCGCGTCTTCCACGCTGGCTCCCATCGTTGCCGACGCAGACGGTGCCTTGGAGGCCCTTGCTGGTGCGTCGGAAGCGACCGGTACTGCCTCTGGCGCGCTTGACACGACGACGCAGGGCGCACGAAACCTGAGCGCGGGTGTCGAAGGCGTTGCGACGGGTCTTTCGGCGGCCTCGTCGGGGGCGCAGACGCTCGCCGACGGCATTGGTGCCGTGGGTGACGCGGCTCCTCAGGCAATAGCGGGCATCGATGCGCTCGTGCAGGGCTCCGATCAGCTCGCGACGGCACTCGATGCGACGGCAGACGGGTCGGATAGGCTCGCAAGTGGTTTGGCCACCTTCAACGACGAGGGCATCACCGAGCTTGCGGACGCCCTCGATGATCTGAAGTCCGACCTCGACGGCACGAGCGCGCGGCTTGACGCCCTGCGTGAGGCGGCCGCCGACTACGACACGTTTGCCGGCAAGGCGGACGGGCAGGAGGGCACGGTGCGCTTCATCTACAAGACCGAGCGCATCGGCTGATGACGGAGGCGATGCTGTGATGGCACGAAGAACGGTGGCGCGGGATGAGTCGCGCTCGCGGGATGACCACGGCTCGCCGCAGGGGTTTCTCTGCGTCAGCGACCTCACGAAGAGCTACGGAGAGGGGGAGGCGCGCACGCAGGTCCTGCGGGGCATCTCCTGTACCATCAATAAGGGCGAAATCTGCGTGCTCTTCGGTCCCTCGGGTAGCGGCAAGTCCACCTTCCTCAACATGGTGGGCGGTTTGGAGCCGGCCGATTCCGGATCCATCTGCGTGGATGGCACGGACATCTGCAAGCTCAAGGACCGTGCGCTCGTGGAGTATCGTCGACGTGAGCTCGGGTTCATCTTCCAGTTCTACAACCTCGTGCCTGACCTCACCATACGCGAGAACATAGAGGTCTGCCAGCACCTCTCGCGCAACCCGCTGCCTGTGGATGACCTGCTTCACTCGCTTGGTCTGTGGGAACATCGGAGCAAGTTTCCCAACCAGGTATCCGGCGGCCAGCAGCAGCGCTGTGCCATCGGCCGTGCCCTCGCAAAGAACCCGAGCCTCCTGCTTTGCGACGAGCCGACGGGAGCCTTGGACTATCACACGTCCAAGGAGATTCTGGAGCTCATGGAGCGCGTCAACCGCGAGTATGGCTGCACCATGGTCATCGTCACGCACAACGACGCGATTCGCCACATGAGCCACCACATTCTTCGATTGCGTGACGGCCAGATCGGCGAGGACGTGCGCAACGAGCATCTCCTGCCGGCTCGCGAGCTCACCTGGTAGGCCCGCATGTTTCCGCTTGCGAAGCGCCTTCCGCGCGAGTTTAGGCACAATCTTGGGAAATACCTTGGCATATTCCTGCTGTTTCTCTTTGCCATCATGATGGGTTCGGGCTTTCTTTCGGCGGCATACAGCATCCAGGTCCTACAGGAAGACATGCATGAGCGGCACCAGGTGGAGGACTGCCACTTCGTCACGCAGTTCGAGGCGGCGCGTGCATCCCTCGAGGCGGTCGAGGAGATGGGATGCACCGTGCACGAGGACTTCACGGCCGACGTGCCGCTGCTCGTTGCGGGCGAGAGGCGCGCGACCAACTGCCAGCTGATCAACCAAGAGAACCGCATTGACGTCAATCGTGGCTACTACTTCGAGGGGGAGGCGCCTTCGACTGAGGGTCAGATTGCCCTCGACCGCGTGTGGTGCGCAAACAATGACGTGCGTGTGGGGGACGTCGTGAACGTCAACGAACGCGACGTCACGGTATGCGGGATCATGTCGGTCTCGGACTACGAGTGTCTCATGGAGAAGAACACCGACATGATCTTCAACTCCACCACGTTTACCGTGGCACTCGTGACGCCAGAGGGATTCCAACGCATGGCGGGGTCGAAGCGTGACTACCGATACGACGTGGTTCTCGACGACCGAGCGATGGACTTGGCGGCACGTACTGACTTCGAACGCGACATGGCGGACCTGCTAGGTGACCACGACGAGGTGCTTACGGATCTGGTGGATTATGAGTTCGACAACAAGGCCATCTTCTTTGCCACCGATGACGTGGAGAGCGACCAAGGCATGTGGGAGGTCCTGGTCATGCTGCTCGTGGTGATCATGGCCTTCGTCTTTGTGGTGCTCACGAACGCCACCATCGAGCAGGAGTCGGCGGTCATCGGCACGCTGCTTGCGTCGGGGTATCGCAAACGCGAGATTGCGGCACACTACATGGTGCTGCCCACCATCATCGGAGTGTTGGGCTGTGCGGTGGGCAACTTCGTTGGGCTGACGTTCATGAGTACGCCCATGCAGGAACTCTACTACGGGTCGTACAGCCTTCCGCCCTACGAGTACACCTTTAGCCCGCGCATATTCTTTCTGACCACAGTGGTGCCGTTTGCGCTGCTCGAGGTGGTTACGCTCATAGGCCTGGCGCGCAAGCTGCGCTTCACTCCGCTCGCGTTCCTGCGGCGCGAGATAGCCAGTCGTAGCCGTCGTGCCACGCTGCCGCTGCCCGTGTGGCTGAGCTTCGTGCGACGCTTCCAGCTGCGGGTGTTCTTGCGTAACCTCTCGCACTTTGTGGTTCTCTTCTTTGGCATCGCGTTCTGCAGCCTGTTCCTGCTCTTTGGCCTGTGCCTGATGCCGCTCGTCGAGCACTATGCCGACCTGCTCAGAAGCGACGTCGTGGCCGAGCACATCTACCTGCTCAAGGCGCCGTTGGAGCTGGAGGGAACGGCGGAGGAGCGTGTGGCCTATGCCTCGGTTGAGGAGTTGCTTCAGACCGACGACCCCCTGCGTGACTTGGGAATGGTGGGCTATGCGCGGGCGATGCTGCGCACCATGGACTTGGATGAGGACGCGCATCCCGTGAACACGACAGACAACGGCGAGGAACGCATTGCCCAGGCCGAGAAGTTCGTGGCGGCGTCCTTTGAGGTGGAGCACGTCGTTACCGACAGCTCGGAGGAGGTCACCGTCTACGGCATCGCCGATGACTCGCGCTATTGGGATGGGGTGGATGTGTCCGACGGCGCCGTCGTGGTGGGGTCGGGTCTCTCTCAGAAGTGTCGAATCGAGCCCGAAGACACGCTGAGGCTCTTTGACAAGTATACGAACAAGACCTATGAGCTTAAGGTGAGCGACGTTTGGGGCAGCTCGGCAAACATGAACGTCTATCTGGAGATGGGCGCGCTCAATCGGCTGTTGGGGGAGGACGAGGACCGATTCTTGGGCTATGCGTCCGACGAGGCGTTGGACCTCGATCAACGATACCTTGCGACCGATATCACGCCTGACTCCATGGGAAGCTCGGCCGAGCAGATGGAGGAGTCGTTCGGAGGCATGATGGACATGGTCGTGGCGTTTGCCGTGCCGGTCTACCTCATTCTGGTGTACCTGCTCACAAAGACGGTCATCGATCGCTCGAGTCGCTACATTAGCTACATGAAGGTCTTCGGTTACCGCAACGGCGAGATTCAACGGCTCTACGTGCGTGCCATCACGGTGACGGTGCTCGCGAGCCTCGTGGCGAGCCTGCCGTTCGTCATCTGGCTGTGTGACGTCTTCGTGAGCGTCGTGATGGATCGCTACTCAGGCAACCTCGAGCTCTACGTGGCGCCCAAGCTCATGGCAGAGGTAGTTGCCATCGGTGCTGTGGCCTACGTTGCGGTTGCGGTCATACACATCCGGCACATCCGTCGGGTCGGTCTGGCCGAGGCCATGAAGGTGCAGGAGTGAGGGTCGAAGAGAAAAGCTCATAGAGTAACAAAGAGCGGGGCGGCCATCTGCCGCCCCGCTCACGTCTTCCTGCTGTGATTCTCTTACCACCCGCCGGTGACACCGCCGTCCTTGGGCTCGCTGGGCTCCTCAGGCTTGCGCCTGGGGATGAACCTCAAATCGAAGCGACGCTTCCCGCCACTCATCTGCTCGAGCGTTTCCTCTTTGAGTTCGGCCTCGGCGGTGGGGTTCTGCTTGGTGTTGTCGGTTGTCAACGCATTGCTCCTTTGCATTCGGTTGCTTTCGTGCTTGCTGCTAAGATATACGCGCCCGTCGCGTCCGCGTCTCAGAATAACTGTAAGAATTCTGCGGCGTGGTCGTCGACTTGCGGAGCATGGTCGTCAGTAACCGACGGTGCGGTCTACGAGGCGCTCGAGCGGGCGGCCGGCAGCGTAGTTGCGCAGGTCCTCACAGAAGAGTTCGACGCAGCGGGTGCGCGTCCAACCCATGGTCATGTTGCCCGAGATGTGCGGCGTGAGGAAGATGTTCGGCGCATCCCATAGCGGGTCGTCAGCGGGCAGTGGCTCGGGCGTCATCACGTCGAGCGCCGCTCCGCCAAGGTGTCCGCTCTCGAGCGCGGCGATGAGTGCCGGCTGATCGATTGCGGAGCCTCGTCCCACGTTGATGACGACGGCACCTTCAGGAAGCAGGGCGATGCGGCGGGCGTCGAGGATGCGGGTTGTCTCGGGTGTGCCGGGTAGGGCCATGGCCAGGACGTCGGCGGAAGGGAGCATCTCGTCGAGCTGGTCGAAGGCGACGACGCGCTCGAACGGAGCGCGGGCACGACCGCTGCGGCTCACACCCACGATGGGCAGCGCGCCGAGGGCAAGGGCCTTCTCGGCGTACGCGGATCCGATGTTTCCCGCGCCGAGGACGCAGATGTTGACCTCGCGAATGGAGCGGATGGGGAGCTGGTTCTCCCAACCCCGCGCCTGCGTGATGCGCTGGTAGGCGGGGATGCGGCGCAGCAGCATGAAGGTGGCCATCACCATGTGCTCGGCAATGGTCTCGTCGTAGCAGCCGGACGAGTTGGAGAGCAGGCAGTTCGGATTGGCGAAGAGTGTGGGATTGCTGCAGTATTGGTCGACGCCCGCGAAGGTGCAGCAATACCACTGCAGCTGCGGGCCTGCGGCGGCGAGCAGTGCGGGCGTGTGTCCTAGAAGAACCTCGGCATGCCGCAGACACTTCTTGGCTGCCTCCTCCTCGCCGGGCATGAAGAACTCGACCTGGAATCCCAAGCTGGAGGCGACGGAGCGAATGTACTCGCGTTGCTCTCCGCTCAGCCATTCCACGCAGATGCAAATTGTTCGCGGCATGTCTTCTCCTCCCGGCCGGATGCCCGTCTTGTTGCCCTGTTATGGTAACCCAGATGTCGGGGCAACGCGACGCGTATAATTCATGTGCAGGTCAGGTCATGTGCCTGGTGCGCTCGATTCTCGAGAAAGGAAGCTGTTTGATGAAGCGGCTTGCGGTTTACCTTGCCGTCACGTTTGGTCTCACATGGGGCCTGATGATTCCTGCTGGTATTGCGCTGGGCACGTTTGCGCACGGCGAGAGCTCCTCACCGGTCATGATGGGACTCATTGCCCTGAGCATGTTCTTCCCGCTGGTCGGCGCGCTCGTCGCAAACCTCGTCAGCGCGCCCGAAGAGCGCATCGACCTTGCCGTGCGGCCGCGGGTCAAGCAAAACGTCAGCTCATATCTGCTCGCTTGGTTCATCCCTGCGGGAATTGCGCTCGTGGGTGACATCGCGTTCTTTGCGTTGAACCCACGTTGGTTCGATCCGACCATGACTGCCTACATCGCGACGTTGCCCGCAACGGTTGCGCAGCCAGCAGGTCAGCTGGCGACCCAGATGCCCCCAACCCCGGGTATGCTGGTGATGACCTTGGCGCTTGCCCTCGTGGTTGCGCCGTTCCTCAACATGATACCCGCATTCGGCGAGGAGGTCGGTTGGCGCGGCATGCTGTTCCCCATGCTTGCCGAGCGCATGTCCGAACGCGCTGCCGCGCTCGTCTCGGGCGTCATCTGGGGGTTGTGGCACGCGCCAAGCATCGCCATGGGGCACAACTATGGCATGGGTTATGCGGGCTTTCCCGTTGCGGGCATACTGACGATGGCACTCCTGTGCACCGCGATGGCATGCTGCCTCGCGTACCTGCGAAAACGTTCCGAGAGCGTGTGGCCGTGTGCGCTTGCCCACGGCGCCTTCAACGCAATCGCGAACGTGGGGCTCGTCTTCTGCTCCGTCGGAACGACCCTCTATGGACCCACGCCGCTCGGCCTTGTGGCAGGCATTCCGCTGATAACCTTGGGCGCCATCGCTCTATGGCGCCTTTCTCCCTCGAGACGCGCGTAGCGCCGAGGGCGAGAATGGAACGAAGGAGGACAAGAATGAATACCGTTCTGATTGACAACGAATGGCTAGCCGTCATGCTGCCGAAGGGTTTCGCTCCTATCGATCACCAGGAGTTGGAGATGCTCATTGGTGCCAAGTACAGCCGCATGTGGGGTGTGCGCGATACGAAGCGGCATATGATGCTGCACGTCACGTGGAAGGACTCAGGCAAGCTCGTCTCTAGGTTCGTGAGCGAGAGGTCGCTTGCCGTGCGGGTTGACAAGAAGTTCGCGCGGTGTCGTCCTGGCAGCGGGTATCGCAATGACGGCTTCTTCGAGCGTTCGGTGGCAGGTGCCGATGCTCCGGCGCAAGGATTCCGCTTCTCGTACACGGTTGAGGATACGGAGCAAGAGGGCGAGATCATGGTATTCAAGTATGGCATTCGCTGCTACACGCTGAACTACTACACGCGCTCGCAAAGGGCTGAGCCGAATCGCGTCGTTTACGAGAGCATCGTTGCCTCGCTCAAGCTGCAGTAGATTCGCCGACGGGTCGCGTACCTCTTGCCGAAGCGTGGAAGCCGGTGAGGCGTACGCGAAGTGACGCACGACTGCCCACGGGAGACGATCTCCCGTGGGCAGTCGCATGAGGCGTCTCGCTATGCTCCGCTGGTTCTGGCCTATCGCCGTGCGTCCTCGGCCCAAGCTGCGAGCTTTGCCTTGGAGGGTCGCCCGTTCAGGATGCCGCCAGCAAGCACGGACGCGCCAGGCGCGAGTTTCCGCATGCGTTGCGGTGCTCGTCCCAGGCCACTTCCACCGCTCGTCGCGAAGGGGACGATCGTCTTGTCGGCGAAGTCGTATGCCTCAAGGAACGTGTCGATGATACGCGGCTCAACATACCACCATACAGGGAAGCCCACGAACACTATGTCGTATGCTCCCATGTCGTTGACCGTCCCCGCGATGGCTGGTCTGCACGTCTCGTCATTCATCTCGATTGACGAGCGGCTGCCCTTGTCGTTCCAGTTGAGGTCGGCGCGCGTGTAGGGCTGTGTGGGCGTAATCTCGAAGAGGTCCGCGCTCGTTGCCGCAGCGAGGTCCTTCGCCACTTTGGCCGTTGTGCCACTTGCGCTGAAGTATGCCACTAGAGTCTTTGCCATCTTGTGCCCTCCTTCTCTGTTGGATGCAGCTTAAGGATAGCGGAACTGCGAGAGGTGGGCCGTGATTTCCGTTCGCCTGTGTAGCAACTTGCCCAGGGGTGCTCATGCCTTGGTCGGCGTATACTACTTAAGTATCGGCTGTTTGAGCCGCATAGCTTATAGTCTAGCAATTGAAGGAGCATTCATGGAGAAGGAACTGTTTGACTACACCGCACAGAAGGTTGACGAGCTTTTGGCGGCAGCATCGAGCTCACAGAAGACGCGCGACGCTGCCCAGGCTTGGAAGGACGCCATCGCCTCGGGTGCCGACGCCGATGCCGCAACCGCCACGTTGCTCGACATCATTGACGAGCATCACACCACGATCGACGAGGTTCTCGCATTTGCTGAGGGCCCTGCAAAGACGATCCTCGGTGCGGAGGCCGCTGCCGCCATGTTGGCGCACGAGACCAAGCGCAAGCAGGCGGGCGCCAAGTACTGCGACTGTGCCGCGTGCATTGCCGCGCAGGAGTTGCTTGCGAAGCACGGTCGCCCGGTCCTGTAAGGTCGACGTCGGCGCAGGAGGCGTCACACCAGATGCTCGATGCGGAGCCGAAAACCGGCACTTTTGTAGCATCTGGTGCGCCGGTGGCACCGAAGGCCCGGCGCTGGCTCCGCGGAATGCCCGAGCGCGATATATGCTTTGTGCATTAGTGCAGAAAATCGACGCACGGCATGGCAGCCAACTGGGAAGTTACCGGATTTGATAACGATTTTCCACACTGGCTAAAATAGCCACCGTGGAAAATCGTTATCAAATGTGGTAAAACCCCAGTTGACGACGAATCAAGGCAACGATTTTCCGCACTAAATTCGATTGTGTTGGGAAGGCTAGTGTAAAACGAAGTCCTGCGCAGGCGCTGCCGTGTGAAAGGGAGACGGCCACCACCTAGAATCCGAGAGCGCAGTATACAGATTCTGGTGAAAGGCACCGGCCGTGACGAACGACATATCAGATGTGGGTACGGCCGATGTCGCCCGTGCGACGTACCGCCCGGCGATTGAGATGCTGGAAGGCTGATTTCGAGGGCAGCCTCGATTCTCGAGGACGTTGGGCCGAACGTGCTCGCCCACCTCGGCTTCCCGGCCTCGCGCCGGGGGGTGCCTTCGTACAAACAACGTGTGGGAGCGTACGAGCTCGAGGCGGCGTAGTATGAGGTGGAGATTAGGGGTTCTGGGTGACCGGCTGGCCTCCTTACGAAATGGCTGTTGCACTAGCTTTCCCGACACTACTCCTTTGATGCGCTGGTTGAGGCGAAGCGACCTGCCACTCCTGCCCGTCTTCACCCGACGAGTACCTCTTTGCCTCGGAAGGTGATGCCCCAGTGGTGGATGCGCGTTGGGTCCACGCCGCGCTCGACGAGGTCGGCGTCGTAGTCCTTGTTCTCTATCTGGGTGAGGGCGTGCGCGAGCGTGTCCTCCAGGGTCTCCTCACCGCGGCGCGGGTCGAAGACCTTGAACTCGATGACGTGGGCCTCTCCATCCGGTCCGCACGTCGTCTTGTCGCGCGGCTCGAGCATGACGTCGTAGCGGCCGTAGCCGCTCTCGCGGTTGGAGCGCAACACGTGTGTGGCCCGCATATGTACCAGCAGCCCCAGCACCAGGCCATGCCAGAAGCGTTCGGGCTGCTCCCGCTTGGAGGGGCGAGTGGCCGAGTCGAAGGCGGACATCACGTCACTGGCGAGATCGGAAAGGTAGTCGTTCATTGCCTCGGCGTCGCAGGCTGCGAGTGACCGGCAGAAGGCGTTCCAGCTTCCCTCGACGCACTCGAACCAGCTTCGTACGAGCTGGCTGAACAGCTCGCGTATCTCTAGGTTGGGCAGCCTGAGTACGTAAGTCTTGGGTGGCACGTTGCCCTTGACTCGTACCAGCCTGAGGTAGCCAGTAGCCAGAAGCAGCGACCAAACCGCGCCCTGACTTGTTCGCAGCGAGCGGAAATCCACGAACTGGCCTGCAGGCTTTCCCACCTCGTCGCCATCAAGCAGCGTCTCGAAGTCTTCCTTGAGCTCGGCCGGTCCCCTGCGCACGAGGCTGGAGACCAGCGCGTTGGAGCTAGATCCGGCCCAGTAGGTGTCGATCTCTCTCTTGTCCAGCATGTTGGTTACCGACCAGGGATTGTAGATGCCTGCCACCCCGCCGAAGACGTACCCGTCGTACCAGTTGCGCACATCGTTTGCCATGTCCTGCAGGCCGAACTCCTCGAGTGCCGCGTTCACCTCGCCTTGCGTGAATCCACAGGCATCTTGGTACTTGGGCGTGGCCGTTGTCACGACATTGGGGTTGTTCATGTCCGAGAAGATGGACTCGCTGGCGACGCGGGTGATGCCCGTTATGAGGGCTCGACCTAGGTCGGGGTTGGTCTTGAAGGTCGAGTTGAAGAGACCCCGTACGAAGTCTGCCATACCGTCCCACCAGCCGCCCAGCCAAGCCTCCTGCATGGGGGTGTCGTACTCGTCGAGCAACACTACCGGCTTCACGCCCCAGTGGGCGCGAAGTGCTCGACATAGGCGCTTGAGGCAGGTCCGGGCAGCGACGTCGGGCATGTCGTCAGAGACGTCAGCGAGGAAGATGCGGTCGCCTGTCGTGACGCTTGGGGACTCCTGCAGGTAGCTGTGAGCCTCAACTTCCGCGCAGAGCATCTGCTTCATAAGCTCCTTGCTCTCTGCGAGAGACTCTCCCTTGCAGTCGGCGAAGCTCACGAAGACGACCGGCACCGTGCCCTGAAGCGCCCGCATGCTAGGGTCTTTCCACACGTCCAGGCCCCCAAAGAGCTCCTCGCCCCGTCCTGCGAGGTCGGTGGAGAGGAAGCAACGCACGGTGTCGAGCAAGAGGGTCTTGCCGAAGCGTCGGGGTCGGCAGATGAGGGTGACGTCATCCTGCGAGCGCCACCAATCGACGACGAAGCCAGTCTTGTCCACGTAGAAGCAGTTGTTAATGCGTAGGTCCTCGAAGCCCTGCCGGCCTATGCTCACGATACGCGCCATGTGCGTCTCCTTCCGCGTCTTTTGCGGTCATTGTACTCCATGCCCACGGATTGGTTGTCCCTGTCTCGCGCTGCCGTTCAGTGCGGGTCAGTCGTCGCAGCATCTATCCAGTCGAATGTGCGTTATCGGTTTGGAGGGACTGGCTAAGAGGGGTGTGCGATGGAGGGCGAACGCCGCAGATTGCCACGAGAGGGTATATGCTTTGTGCATAAGTGCAGAAAATCGACGCGCACCATGGCCGCTAACTGGGAAGTTACCGGATTTGATAACGATTTTCCACACTGGCTAAAATGGCCACCGTGGAAAATCGTTATCAAAAGTGGTAAAACACCAGTTGACGACGAATCAAGGCAACGATTTTCTGCACTAAATACTTCCGGCCTGACTTCTGTCGTGCGTGACGACCTGCCCTTCCCCTCGTGGCGGTTCGATTGTTGCCCTCTTGGCGGGATGACGGCTCTTTATTTGGAGCGTTGACGCCTAACGCTTCCTCACGGGGTGCCTCACGACGGTGCGCATCTTTGCGGGATTTGCCTTGCGTGGGTCCGAGAGGTAGATCTCGTGGTGGCGACGCACGTCCGAGAAGTCCGGCACGTAGCCCTGAGCCTCAGCGAACTCGTGCATCGCGGCGACCGTCGCGGGTTCGTTGTCGTAGGGACCCACGTGCATGCACTGGACGCAGAGGCCCTCGTCGACCTCGATGAGCCGGACGGGGGAGAAGTCGAGCTTCTTCTTGGCCGTTGCGGTCTCGATGGCCCACGCGAAGTCCGCCTCGCTCACGAACTCGGGCACGCGGATGGCCGAAACCCAGTTGAAGGATGACTTGTCATGGTAGTCCACGCCCTCGATGCCCGGCTGCCACCAGAAGCCCTCGAGGGGTGGCACCACGTACTGAAAGAAGCCGTCAATGACGTGGTCGGTCTTGTAACTCATCTTGAGCGTGTAGGCCACGCCATAGAGAAGCTCGAGCGCGTGCTGGTAGGCACCGCTCTCCTCATTGGGATCGCCTACGCCCTCGATAGCGAGAAAGCGCATGGATGGCACTTGGACGATGGAAGGCTTCGTCTTGGGCTGGTAGAGGTCGCGGTACTCCTTCTTGAAGTCGAATGGCATGACGCGTCCTTTCGCACGGTTGGGTGAGTCTCCATGATAGTCTCCCAGATGCTCTTCCGTCGAGGACGATTCCTTCTGTGCGCGTGTCCTATACTGTTGCATGCGGTTGTTTGGGTTGTCCTGGTGGGGTGGCAATATGAATGCTTTGCAACATGCGCTCAAGGGAGGATGCGTCGCGCCGCGGCCTTTCCTCGAAGGTAGCGATCGTGGCGTGGTCTACCTCGACTCGTGGCTGCCCGAAGGTTGGGTTTATCAGATTGCAGTCGGCAATCCCAAGCAATACGGATCGGTGGCGTCGCCAATTGTTCCCCTCATCGTCATGCGTACGAAGGACGAGCGCAGCGTCATCTCCTATGTGGCGACAAATGTGTATGAGGACATTTCCCAAGGCGGGATGGGCATGAACGGCATGCTCGGCCCGATGGTGGGGTATGCGAACGTCTTCGGTTCCATGGCAGCCGCCGAGGGATACAAGAGTTACCTTGACCCACAGTCGAACATGCGCGTGCGGCAACTGACAGACGCCTCTCAGCTGTGTGACGAATGCGCGGTATCATATATGTCCGCGCTCGGTCTGCGGCTGTGTGGGGTCATACAAGAAACCAGCAAGCCCGATCCCATTGCGCGGGCTCGTTACCGGGAGCTCTTGCAGACGATGCCACCCGATCTGCAACGGTCGGCGTGGCCACAATGGCATCGCAGACTGTATAACGCGCTTTCGCAGGATGGTGCCGAGTTCATCGTGATGACAGAGGTAAAGGTCACCACGAATGGCTTTAACGTTTGCCGCCAGCCCATGCAACGTCTATGGCAAACCGACTACGAGGTGTTCTTGTCCTGTCCCGCCGACGAGTTTCCGGCCACGTTCAAGGAGTGCAATCGCGTACGGGAGTCCATCCGATGCGGAGCTGACTTCCAGTCACATACTGAGGCCATGCGCGCGTTCATGCTTCAGCAGGCGATGATCACACGGGGCGGGGTGAACAATGCCATCTCGCAGATGATGAGCGACAACGCCGCCCACGCCGATAGGATGTCGGCCATCATGCAAGGGGCAAGCGACCACGCCACAAACGTCATGCACGACATGATGGCGTCGAATGCCGCGACCCATGACCGTGTGGCAAACATGCAATTCGAGACGATTGGCGGCTATGACGTGTATCGCGGCACCGATGGCAATCTCGTGCAGGCCGACATCGCCTTCGACCATGTGTACCAAGGAACCGTCGATGGCCAAGACTGGCTTTTGGGTGTGGAGGGTAGCTGGTTCGAGCCGAGTGCCGACTTCACCCATCTTGACCAGATCAAAGGCGGGGACTACTGAGTGCCATGCGCATGGGGCCTGCGCATGGGGGCAGTCCCTTGTGGGCAAGGACGTAAGGCTACGCGAGCAACAAGCCTACGACCTTCTTCGTGAGTGCGTAGGTGCCCGGCGTTTTGCTTTCGCGCGGGCCGGCGACGTTGAGGGTGAGGCCATAGCCGAGCGTAGAGAGCCACGTGCGCACGTGGCCAAGTTCCGCGATGCTGCGAATCACGAGACAAGGGCGGCCGTAGTCCTCCGCAAAGCGCACCGTCATCTCGGTTCCGCTCTTTGGCTCGAGGCCGGAGGGTGCCACGATGAGCGTGGCGTGGGAGTCACGCACGTTCCAAGCAGTCCTCTCGACGTATCCCTCGCTTACGCCCTCCTTGAGCTCGGGGTAGCGCTCCAAGAGTCCTGGTGCCTGCGGCAGGTCCTCCGCAAGACCTCCCGGTGGGCACCAACCACAGATGGGAACCCCTGCCTCGCGTGCTGCATCCAAGGCGCCACGGTCGGCACCGGTCTGGCCGCCGGAGCGGATGTAGGAGATGCGCGACAAGGACGACGAAATCGTGGCCACCTCGCTTTGCTGCTGGCGAATCGTCTCTTCGTCTACGGGGTCCGCCTGCGTAAGAATCTCCCATTCGTCGCGTGTGATCCAGTTCACGTCTTCCGTCTTGTAGTCGCCCACCAATTTGCGTGGGCGATTCCTGATGGAACGCTGGCGCGTGAAGCCGGTCTTCTCTTGGACGCGTCTGCTTTGGTCGTTGTCGTCGGTGTGGCCTGCCCAGATGGCCGCGAGCCCGAGTTCGCGAAACCCGTAGCGCATGACCTCGCGCACCGCCTCGGGCATGTAGCCCATGCCCCAGAGGGGCTTGCCAATCCAGAATCCCAGCTCCGCCTGGTCGCTGCCGATGGCGAGATCGGATGCCTCGCCGATTTTGAGCCCGATGGCACCGACGGGAGCATCGGGGTTCTCTGCGTCGCGCAAGGTGATGGCGAAGGTCTGGGGCTCGGTGAGCACGTCGTGAATCGCCTCTGCGCTCTCCTCGACACTCTGGTGCGCGGGCCATCCCGCAGCAGGGCCGACGTCGGGGTCTGACGCATAGGCAAAGAGGTATTTGGCGTCCGATTCGCGCCACGGTCGCAAGACGAGACGTTCCGTGCGTAGGGTTACGGGCCAAGCCATACGAGTTCCTCCTGTGTGGATGTGGTCTTGCTCCAGTATACGGCGGCAGGTGCGCGATTCGGCCTTCTCAACGTACGAACGGCCATGCTCCGTTTGCCAGTGCCTCTATGGCCGCTGGCACAGCGTCCTCCTCGCAGGGTCCGATGTGCCAGCGGGCAGCGGCGCTGACCTCGGGCACGGCACCCGCCACGGCGACGCCGTTGGGCACATGCGCGACCAGTTCCACGTCGTTGCCACCATCGCCGAAGGTGACGACCTGGTCGATGCCGATGCCGAGCGCCTCACAGATGATCTTGATGCCACTCGCCTTGCTGTATCCGGGAGGTGCCATGTTGAGAAAGCCAGCCATGGGGACGTTGAAGTCCAGCTCGGGAACCTCGTGGGCAACCAGGTCGTAGAGCCTGCGTGTGCGGTCCAGGTCCCCGTCGCAAAAGACGTTCATCTTGACTATGGGGAAGTCGGGGATTCCAACGGCGTCGCGTGCCTGCTCGGCGTACACGGGGAAGCTGAGCGCAAGGTCCTCGCGCGTTCCCTCCACAAGAAGGGGCGTGCCGCCGTCAAAGACGATTGCCCCGACGCCGGGCAGCTCGTGTATCACCTCTGCGACATGTTCGATGGCCGCATGTGGCAGGTGTTCCTCATGGATGAGCGCGCCGTCCAAATATACCTGCATCCCGTTGGTTCCAAGGGCCGTCGCGACGCAGGCGTCATCACCGCCGAAGGTGGGGACCACGTGGCTGATGCCGCGTCCGCTCGCAGGACCCACGTGGATGCCGGCGGCCATTGCCGCATGGAAGGCCTCGATCACGCGTGGCGATACGACGCGATGTCCGTATGGCAGCAGGGTGCCGTCGATGTCCGAAAGGATGAGCTTGATCTCCTGATGGCCGTCCATGGGCCCTCCTCGCCTCGTGGGACAGCATATAATGTAGCGCAACGAGTGGCGCTGGTGGTCAACCCACCGAGCGAGGAAGGCGAGGAAACCGTGATCCGACCCATCATGACGATGAAGTTCTTTTTGCAGAAGCCCAGCGAGGAGGCCGACGAAGGCGACGCCGAGGTCGTGCGTGACCTGGTGGAGACGCTCGATTCAAAGCGGGCCACCTGCGTGGGCATGGCGGCAAACATGATCGGTGTGCGCAAGCGCATCATCGCCGTGGTGGATGAGGACGGCTCCATTCTCGCCATGCTCAACCCGCAGATTACGAATTGCAGCGGGCCATACGACGCCGAGGAAGGCTGCTTGTCCCTGTCGGGCACACGACCGACGCGACGATACAAGCGCATTGTGGTCTCGTATGAGGACGTACACATGCAGGGCTGCCAGCGTACCTTCAAGGGTCGCGTCGCCCAGGCCGTGCAGCACGAGATCGACCACTGCAATGGCGTACTAATATAAGGGCGTGTGTGATAAAGGCGTGTGTGGAAGTGGGCGCTTGCGTAGCAGCAGCTCCAAGGTGAATCGGCGTGCAACTCGGGGGGTTGTTCGGAATGAAGAAGAACGCGTTGCCTGTAGCCTTGTTCGCAGTCTTCGAGGCCGTTGCCATCACGCTCTGGCTGACGAAGGACAACCTCTTCTACCTGTTCAACTTCACCTATATCGGTGCGGCGCTGGCGTTGGCAGTCGGCCTGTTCCTCCGGGGAAGCAACCACGCACGGAGAGTCAGCCAGCTCCTCGTCGGTCTGTACATGCTTGTGTATCTGGGCCTCATCTCGGGCGAGAACATGCAGATAGAGGGCTTTTGGTACTACCTGTTCACCGGCGTCTTCGAAGCGGCCACCATCCACTACGCCGTGGCAAAGATATTCGGTCCGTTGCTCTTTGGGCGCGGCTGGTGCGGATACGCCTGCTGGACGGCCATGGTGCTTGACTTCTTGCCCTACAAGGTGCCGCAGCGGCCGAGAAGGAAGAGGTTGGGCGGGATACGCTACGTCACGTTCGCGGCTTCGCTCGGCTTTGTCGCCGCGCTGTTCCTGGCGCACGTGGGAAGCATCGAACGCATCATGTTCTGGGCGTTCATCGTCGGCAACGTGGCGTATTACGCCGTTGGCATTGCCTTGGCGTATGCGTTCAAGGACAACCGGGCCTTCTGCAAGTACGTGTGCCCGGTGACGGTGTTTCTCAAGCCCATGAGCTACTTTGCGCGAATCAGGGTCACCTGCGACCACGACAAGTGCATCCAATGCGGCAGGTGCCGTCGCGTGTGCCCTATGGACGTGGACATGCTCGACGACTCCCGTAGGCGCGAGAACGGCACCGAGTGCATCCTGTGCCTCGAGTGCGCAAGGAACTGCCCGCGCAAGGCGCTGTGATGCATGGTGGCAACGCGACAACGCGGCAACGTGGCAGCGGGGAGGGTGACGTCACATCTGTTGGGTAGCCCTTGTCACCCGCACATGGGCGTTAGCTCGTCGATGAGGGCCTGCATGGGCTTGGTGGGCATGACCTTGCGCCAGAGCACCTTGTGAACGGCCTCGACATGGGGCGCAAGAGGACGGAAGCGGAGGTCGCCGGCATCGCTCTGCCCGTCCACCAGTCCACCGAAGGTGAAGACGACGCCCAACCCAGTGCTGACGAGGTATCGCGAGTTGAGGGGCAATCCTTGGGTTGCCACGATTTGCCGCTCGAGCTGTGTGCGCGCCGGTCCTGCCCAGTGCCGCAGCGTGCGACTCAGGCCATGCGGGGGCACGATGAGTGCGCGTCCCAGCAGGTCCTCTGCGCGTATGGCATCGAGGGCGGCAGGGGGGTCGTCGTAGCGCACGACGATGCCCCAAGCGTCTCGTAGGGGCAGCGTCAGCTGGTTGAACTCGGCGTTCTCGCCGGAGTTGCAGTCGAGCAGGAAGTCGTAGAAGCCGCGTGCGAAGTGCTCCTTGAGGTCGGCAGACGTGCCGTCGTGCACGTCAAAGGTGACGCTTGGGTAACGTCGGTGCACGCGCATGCAGGCGTTTGCGACGATCGAGAAGGCGCGCGTCTCTCCCGCGCCGATGTGCACCGTGCCGGTTACGCTGCTCTCGGGCATGGCCACCTCTTCGGCGGCCTTGTCTGCGAGCGCCAAGATGTCGAGCGCGTAGCGATGGAGGACCGCGCCGCGATCGGTGAGCTCGATGCCGCTTCGGCCGCGCGTGAAGAGCGGCACTCCCATCTCCGCCTCCAACTGTGCCAGCTGTCGCGAGAGGGTGGGCTGCGTGACATGCAGGATCTTGGCGGCATCCGTGATGGATCCCTCGTCCGCGACGGCGGAGAAGTACCTGAGGATTCGTAGTTCCATCATGCCCCCTTGCATGCCTGGGAAGCATGCGAAATTGCTCAACATAGTTATTTGCAATACGTTCTAAACCATACCAAAATTGAAGCGAAGATAAAAGGCTCAATAAGGAGGCAGCTGTGGACAAGAAGCGATTGGATGCTCGATACGTGATAGTGGCGGTCGCCGTCTGCCTGATGGCGTGCGGGACGATGGGGCTTCCCAACGCGTATGGGGTCTTCTACACTCCGATGTCGGATGCGCTGGGGGCGGGGCGCGGTGCCGTCACCATGCACATGTCCATATCCAACCTCATCATTGGGCTGTTTACGCCCATCGTGGCGAAGTCCCTCGCGCACGGTCACAAGATGCGCAACGTGCTGATGGTGGCGACTGCGCTCGTTCTCGTGTCCGGCGTGGTCATCGCGTTCGCGCCAAACACGCTGATCATGGACGTCGCGGCGGTCGTGCGCGGCATCGGCTTCGCGGCGGTCGCCATGTTCATCATTACCCTCTACATTGGCAACTGGTTCCAGAAGGGCCGTGGCACGATCACGGGCATCGCGCTCTCGGGCTCGGGCATCGGCTCCGCCATCGCGAGCCCCATCGTCACCGCTTGCATCGAGACCTTCGGCTACCAGGTGGCCTACCTTGGTTTCGTCGGCTTCACCGTGCTCACGATTCTGCCCGTGATGCTGCTTTGCCCGCTCACCCCCGAGGAGGTCGGGCTCAAGCCATACGGGGCGGACGAGACGGACGACGCGGCTGCGGACGAAAGCCCGGCATCGGAGGATCTGGGCCTCAAGCTGGTGCTCCTCTCGCCGACCTTCGTCGTCCTGGTGCTCTTCGTCATCGCCATCGTGCTCATCACCACGCTCTCTGGACATATGGCGTCGCTTGCCCAGGACTATGGCTACAGCGCGCAGGTGGGAGCGCTGCTGCTCTCGGCGTCCATGGTGGGCAACGTCGTGAGCAAGTTCGCCCTCGGTGCCATCGCCGATCGCATCGGTGCCTTCCGCGCCTGCGTGATCTCGCTCGTGACGACGCTCGTGGGCCTGTTGCTCATCCTCTTTAACCTGGGCGGCCAAATGGCGCTTCTGGTCTCGGGCTTCCTCTACGGCACGTGCTTCTCCATCGGCTCCTTGGGCATATCGCTGCTCACGCGCTACATCTTTGGAGATGCTCAGTACGCGGACGCGTACTCCACCATCTCGCTCGTGACCAGCGTCGCCTCGGCACTCGGAGTCACGGCTGCCGGGCTTGCCTACGACGTCACGGGCTCGTACGCCGCGCCCATCATCGCGGGCATCGTGCTCGTGGGCGTTGCCGGAGGGTGCCTTGCCTACCTCCGCTGGCGCGTGACCACGCGGCCTTGGGAGAAGCGCGCGGCAGCATAACACGGCCTGGCGAGTGCCTCCTAACAGAAAGAGAGCTTGTGGCACGGCCGGGGGGCGCGGCCTAACGAAATGGGAGCTTGTGGCGCGGCCGGGGGGCGCGCCCTAACGAAATGGGAGCTTGTGGCACGTCTTCTAACACAATTGGACCTTGTGGCACGCCGCAAGGTCCGTTTTCGTTAGGTGCCCTGCCACAAGTTCGAATCTCGTTAGGAGTTTTTGCCACAAGGTCCCTTTTCGTTAGGCCGTTCCGCCACAAATGTCCGCGCGCAGTCCACCGCACAGAGACTGGCCTCCTTGTCCGGCCGACTGTCCGTTCGGCTACCGCCCTGGGCATTTGCTGTCCCCATGTGATGGTATCCTTCTCGACAAAGGCACAACCGAGAGGGGAGAGCCACATGCTGCGAATCCTGCTGCGTGCGGACGATTTGGGTTACTCCGAGGGCGTCAACTGCGGGCTCGCCTGGGCCTGCGACAACGGGCTTCCCATGAACGTCGGTCTCATGGTGAATCTTCCCGGTGTGCGCCATGGTTGGGAACTCATTGCCGAGAAGGACTATTGCCTGGGCATGCACGCCACCATCTCGGCGGGCGAACCGACCAGTGACCCCACGGCGGTGCCTTCTCTCGTCGACGAGACGGGCCGCTTTCGCTCGTCGGGCTTCTATCGCAGCGCCGCGTCCGACCCCGCGACTCTTGATGACGTGGAGTGCGAGGTCGAAGCCCAGTTCCGGGCGTTCGTTGAGCTCGTTGGTCGTGAGCCAGACTACCTCGACGTCCATGCCGTCGGCAGCGCGAACTTTGTCATCGGTACGGGTAACGTGGCCTCTAGGCATGGCAAGCCGTTCTCGTATCTCGCCCCAAGCGGGCAGACGATGCATGTGGGGTCGAGCAACGTGCTCCTCCATAGCAGTACGGGAGACCTCAAGCAGATCATCGCGGGCGTGATTGCAGCGGATGCGCAGGCACCCGAGCCCGTGGTCCACGCCCTCATGCTCCACCCGGGCTTCGTTGACGCGCAGCTCATGCGCGGTTCCTCGCTCACCCTTCCACGTACCGTCGACGCAGAGATTCTGCGCAGCCCCGAGCTGCAGGCGTTTGCCGACCGAGGCGACGTTGAGCTCGTTACCTACCGAGACCTATAGGACCGGTCCTATTCACACCACATGCAAGGGGGTTCCCATGACCAAGAGGCGCTATTTGTTCTTTGACATCGACGGCACGTTGGCCGCAGGAGGCTACGGGGAGACCTTCATCCCCACCACCACGCGGATGGCCCTCGACCGCTTGCGCGAGGCAGGGCACTTCTTGGCAATCTCCACTGGTCGGTCCCAGGCCATGGCCGTCGATATGATGCACGACATGGGCTTCGAGAACATGGTCTCCGACGGAGGCTACGGCGTCACCATCGACGGCGAGCTTCTGGGCATCACGCCCCTCCCGCGCGATAAGATGATCGCGCTCATCCGCGAATGCGAGGAGAAGGGCTTCCCGTGGGGTCTGCAGGTAGAGAACTCGGTGACGCGCTTCGTACCGGACGAGCGCTTCATGGACTTCACGCATGACGTGTACATGAAGGCGCGCGTGGTGCCCGGTCTTGACCCTGCGGACTATCCGGAGATCTACAAGGCGTATGTCGCCTGTTACGCGCCGGACGAGCAGAAGCTCGAGACCCTGAAGGAGCTGCCGTGGTGCCGCTTCCACAAGGAGTACCTCTTCGTTGAGCCCGCGGACAAGGCCTTTGGCATCCGCAAGATCATGGATCACCTGGGGGCTGACTATTCCGACGTTATCGTCTTTGGCGATGCGATGAATGACGTCTCCATGTTCGTGGACGGTTGGTACAAGGTCGCCATGGGCAATGCCTGCGACGAGGTGAAGGCGCTCGCCGACCTTGTCACCACCGATGTCATCACCGATGGCATATGGAATGCTTGCGAAACGCTGGGACTCTTCGATCCCGTTGACGAATAACCTCTGAACACCTGAATTCGTGACTCTGCGAAGAAGACTCCCATGCAGGACGTAGTTGCCCAGCTCCAGACGAACGCTCGCGACCATGCCGACAAACCGGCTCTCATATATCATGACCAGACAATAACGTACGGCCAGCTAGATGTCCAGTCCGAGCGCATCGCCGCAGCCCTTGTTGCGCGTGGCGCGCAGGCGGAGATGGTGTACCCGATCCTCATGGAGCGCAGTCCTGCCTATGTTGCGGCGCTTCTTGGCGTCATGCGTGCGGGCGCTGCCGCCGCCCCTCTGAGCATGGCCTATCCGCAGGAGCGCGTGGACCTCATCACGCATGACTGCGGTGCGGAGCTGGTGGTGGACGATGCCTTTGTGAGGGAGGCCCTTGCGGAGGCTCCCACGCTGCAGAACGAACCCGAGCGCTCGCCGGACTCCGCGGCTCTCGTTGTCTACACCTCCGGATCTACGGGAAGGCCCAAGGGAATCGTCCATGAGCACGCGGAGCTTGCTGCCGCCATAGAGCGGACGATGGGCGGGGGAGGCGCGTTGCCGCGCGTGGAGGGCGACGTGCACCTCTCCATAACGCCGTTCTCATTCGTTGCCATGGTCGTTGACCTGCTCATGCCATTGTGCGCGGCAAACACCATTCACATCCTCAGCGAAGAAGAGCGCCGCGATCCTGCGCGCATCGTTGACTACCTTAGTAGCCATGGCATGACGACCATGTTTGCAAGCCCGCAGCTTCTGCGGCAGCTTCCACAGCTGCCCTCGTGTCTGCGTGTGGTGGACGTCGGCGGTGAGCGCATGGGCAACGTTGCACCGCACAATGCGGCGATAAGAAACGCGTATGGCATGAGCGAGATCGCGGGCACCGTGTTTGCCCGGGTGATTGACCGCGTTTACGATAACGCTCCCTTGGGGGAGCCACTGCCGGGCATCGTTGCCTACCTTCTGGATGAGGACGGCAATCCCGTGCCGCCGGGAGAAGAGGGCGAGCTCTACCTCGCCGGTCCGGTGGCACGCGGCTACCTCAACCTGCCCGAACTCACCGCGCAGACCTTCTTGGCAAATCCGTTCGCGAGCGAGGACGGTCATCCACGTCTGCTGCGGACGGGCGACATCTTTGTTCATGATGCCGCGCATGGCTATGTGTACGTGAACCGACGCGACTGGATGCTGAAGGTCAACGGTCAGCGCGTCGAGCTTGGCGAGGTGGAGACGAGAATTGCCCATCATCCGCAGGTCAGCGTCGCCGCATGCCGTGGCTTCACCGACAAAGACGGCCAGACCTACGTTGCCGCGTTCTATGCCGCGAAGAAGGACGAGGAAGGGATGGTAGACGACGCGACACTTCGCGAGTACCTGGCCAAATCGTTGCCGAGCTACATGATTCCCCGCTTCTTCGTGTGCCTGAACGAGCTGCCGCTCAACGCCAACGGAAAGATCGACCGCATGGCGTTGCCCGAACCCGACGCAAATGCCTGGCGCGCGGTCTACGTCGCCGCATCCAACGCGCGCGAGGAGCTGGTGTGCGCGGCCTTCGAGCAGGCGCTTGGGCTCGACCGCATCGGCATGGACGATAACTTCCTCGCGTTGGGTGGCGACTCCATTCGCGTCATGCGGCTCGCCACGCTCCTTGGTCGGAGCGGCCTGAAGGCGGACGCTCGGCTCGTGCTCACGGACCGCACGCCGCGTTCCCTCTGCGCGGCTCTCGACGAGGCCGTCGCGAGCGGTGTCCGCGAACTGCCACGTCTCGCGGACTACCCCCTGAGCCAGACGCAGCTTGGCATCTATGCGGAGTGTGCGGCACGGCCTGATGAGCTGCTGTACCACATAGCCGGTTGCCTGCGCCTCGACGCCGGCGTGGATGCGGCTCGATTGGCGGATGCCCTGCGTGCTGCCGTCGATGCGCACCCCCAGCTCAAAGGAACGCTGTTCTTGTCCGATGACGGCATTCCGCGTATGCGCCGCAACGACGACGCTCCTGCCGAGGTGGGACTCGTGGAGTTCGCTGACGACGCAGCTATGGCCGAGTTCCGCGTCGCGTTCATCACGCCCTTCGACCTCGACGGCGGACCTCTGTATCGCCTCACGGTGGCACGCACCTCTGACGCGACGCGCCTGTACTATGACTTCCATCACATCGTCTTCGACGGCACGTCACTTGGCATCCTCTTGCGCGACACGTCTGCTGCCTATGTGGGTGAGCTCCTCGAGGCCGAGACGTGGTCTGGCTACGAGGTGAGCCAGGAAGAGGAGCTGCGCCGAGAAGGGCCGACGTATGGGCGTGTGCGCGACTTCTACCAAAGGACCTTCGGTGGCCTCGAGGTCGAGAGTCTGCCGATTCCCGATGCGCTCGACGATCCGGGCGAGGGCCAGAGCGAGCTGGTCGTACCTTGTGGTCTTGGCGTGAGCCAACTTGAGGCCTTTGCCGTACGCTACCGCACGACGGCTAACGTCGTCGCCACGGCTGCGTTCGCACTTGTTGCCGGTGCCTACGCAAACGCGGACGAGGCACTCTTTGCCACCATCTACAACGGGCGCGGGGACAGACGACGTGGTTTCCATCCTCATCCCGCGTGGATTCTGGATGGCGATTGCGCCATTCGCCGCCCTCAAGGCCGGCTGCGCCTATCAGCCGCTTGACTCCACGTATCCACCGGAGCGCCTGAGCTTTATGGCACAAGATGCCGGCGCTACCGTGCTCGTAACGACGTCCGAGCTTCGTCCGCGCGTGGAGGGCTACGACGGACCCGTGGTCCTTTTGGATGAGGTGCCAACCGTGACCGCCGTCGACGTCGCGACGCGCGAGGCCGTCGCCGCACTGCCCAAGCCGACGGCTGAGTCGCGCCTCACCCTTCTCTACACCTCAGGCTCCACGGGCGTGCCCAAGGGCGTGCAGCTCACACACGGCAACCTCGTATGCTTCCTCGCGTGGTATCACCGGCGCTTCCGGATCGACGAGACATGTCGCGTGGGCGCCTACGCCTCCTTTGGCTTCGACGCAAACATGATGGACATGTACTCTGCCCTCACCGCAGGCGCCGGTGTCGTGATCGTGCCGGAAGAGATGCGGCTCGAGATTGCAAACATGGCGAACTACCTCGATGAACGCAAGACGACACACATCTTCCTCACCACGCAGGTCGGCCGTCAGTTCGCACTCTACGCGCACCCCAAGCATCTGCGCTACCTGAGTGTGGGCGGCGAGAAGCTCGTAACGCTGGACCCGCCGGAAGGCTACGAGTTCCTCAACGTGTATGGTCCCACGGAGACCACCATCTACTTGACCGAGCACACCGTGACCTCCCGAGAGGCAAACGTCGCCATAGGTCATCCGCTCGACAACGTGCACTTGTACATCGTGGATGGCCACGGCAGGCGCGTGCCGCCGGGAGCCTGCGGAGAGCTGCTCGCGGCCGGACCGCACGTGGGTATCGGCTACCTCAACAGGCCCGAGAAGACCGCAGAGGTCTTCGTCCGCAATCCGTTCGTGAGCGACGCGGAGGCAGGGGTCTCCGCCTTGCAGCACCTAGATCGCGCCTACTGTACCGGTGACGTGGTGCGCTACCGCATGGATGGCGAAATCGAGTTCGTGGGGCGCGCCGACGGTCAGGTGAAGATTCGCGGCTTCCGCATCGAGCTCGCCGAGGTGGAGGGCGTCGTGCGCGAGTTCCCCGGCGTCACCGACGCCACCGTGGCCGCCTTCGACAAGCCCTCGGGAGGCAAGTACGTGGCTGCCTACGTCGTTTCGGGCGAGACTGTAGACCCCGCCGAATTCGCCGCGTTCATCCGTGAGCGCAAGCCGCCTTACATGGTGCCCGAGGTCGTCATGCAGATTGACGCCATCCCGCTCAACCAGAACGGCAAGGTGAATCGCCGCGCGTTGCCTGAGCCGGTCCGTCGCGAGCACGAGCGCACCGAGCCCGCCACCGAGACGCAGCGCCGCCTCTTCGACCTTGCGGCCGAGGCGCTCGGCCACGAGGACTTCGGCGCAGACACCGATCTTTACGAGGCTGGGCTCACCTCCATCAACTCCATCCAACTCAACGCGCTCATCGCGCGTGCGTTCGGCGTGGACCTTCGCACGTCCGACCTGCGCGCCAATCCCACGGTGGTGGCACTAGAGGCGCTCCTGCAAACCCATGACCAAGAGGTCCACGAGTCCATCGTCACGCGCGACCCCTCGATGCCCTGCCCGCTGACTACCAGTCAGCAAGGCGTCTTCGTGGACTCCGTCGCAAATCCGGGCAGCACGATCTACAACATCCCCTACTTGTTGCGCATCGGTGCGAGCATCGACCTCGACCGCTTGGCCCAGGCGATAGGCGCGGCGGTTGCGGCACATCCCTGCCTCGATGTCCGCCTGTCGCTTGATGACGATGGCGAGGTTCGCCAGCGACTCGCGAACGATGCCGAGCCGTTTGCGCCATCTACCATCGAGGGGCTGGACAAAGCCACGCTCGTGCGTCCGTTTGACCTATTGGGCGGTCGTCTCTTCCGTGTGGAGATTCATCGCGCGACGGACGGCACGTATCTCTTCATCGACGCCCATCACATCGTGGCCGACGGAAGCTCGCTCTCCGTGCTCTTGGACTACATCAACCGTGCCTATGCGGGCGAAGTCCTGGAACCGGAGGACTATGGCATGCTCGACGTCGCGCTGGCCGACCAAGAGTTGCGCCAAGGCGATGCTTACAACGCGGCGGAGGCGTTCTATCGCGAGCGGTATGAGGGCTGCATGCCGACGACCGACCTCGCGCACGACCACGAGCAGCCCCCTGCCCGCTGCGCTTCGTTGCTGCGCACGAGCACGCTGGTTTCACCCACAGCGCTTGAGGCCCGTTGCGCAGAGCTCGGCGTCACGCCCAACGCGTTCTTTGTGGGCGCGTTCGGCGCCGTGCTCGCACGCTACCACTTTCAGCGGGAGGCGACCTTCGTCACCATCTACCACGGGCGCAACGAGGCGCGGCTCGCTCGCTCGGTGGGCATGTTCGTAAAGACGCTGCCCGTGCGCGTGGACACGTCACTTGCCGCGGCGGACTACTTTGCGGCCGTGCGCGACCTGCTCATGGGCTGCATGGACAACGACATATTCCCGTTCGCTGAGGTGAGTCGCGCATACGGCATCGCTCCCACCACGCTTCTGGCGTATCAGGGTTCAGACTTCAACGTACGAGAGCTCTGTGGCGAGCCGGCCGAGCTCATACGGCTGGATCTGGACGCCGCCAAGGAGCCTCTGAGTCTCTCGGTGGCGGTGAGCGGCGACGTGCACACCTACGACCTGCAGTACCGGTCCGACCTCTACGACGAGGCTACGGTGGGCTGGCTCATCGACAGCCTCGAGCTCGCGCTCAACCAGCTCATCGAAGGCCGCGATCCCGCAGGCCTGCAGCTACTCTTTGACGAGGCGTCGCGCATGGTGGATGTGCCCGCGCATGCCGGCAAGACCTTCGTGGACCTCTTTGCCGAGACAGTCGCAGCCTACCCGACAAACGTCGCCGTGCGTGATGCCGAGAGCCAGCTCACCTATGCCGAGCTCGATGTGGCCACTGCGGCCGTGGCGGCTCGCCTGCGCGAGACGGGCTTTGGACCCGAGCAGTACGCCTGCGTGCTGGCCGGTCGTACGAAGGAGTTCGTCATAGGCGTGATCGGCGCTATGCGCGCCGGTGGTGCCTACGTGCCCATGGACCCGGACTACCCGACTGACCGCTTGGCATACATGTTGGAAAACAGCGATGCCCAACACCTCCTGCTCATGCCCGAGTACGCAGACCTCGTGAGCGGCTTTGATGGCGTGCGCGTGGACCTCGCCGATGTCGCAACCGCACCGGCGACGCCCGCAGAGCTCGAGTCCTGGCGTCCGAGCCCGCAGAACGTGGCCTACATGATCTATACCTCAGGCTCTACCGGCAAGCCCAAGGGCGTCATGCTCGAGCATCACAATCTGATGAACCTCATCGAGCATCTCCAGAGCTTCCAGAAGCCCACTGCCGATGATGTGTACGGCGAGTTTGCCAGCTTCTGCTTCGATGCCTCGGTGCACGACCTCTTCGTGCCCTTTACCGTGGGTGCGAGTCTCTACATCATCCCATCCGGGGTGCGCCAGGATGCCATCGCCGTGTGCCAGACGTTCCAACGCGAGCCCATCACCGTCTCCACCATGCCCACCCAGATGGGCGAGCTCGTGGTTGACCAGCTTGAGGTCGACTGCGCGCTGCGCATGATCTTCCTTGGTGGAGAGAAGTTCAAGCGCTTCTACGACCGCCCCTACGTGCTCGTAAACGGCTATGGCCCCACCGAGAACACCGTCGAGTCCACGCTCTACGTGGTGAGGGAGCCCGAGGACAACATCCCCATCGGTCGCTCAGTCCTCAACGTTCGCAGCTACGTGGTGGATGAGGAGATGCGTCGCGTGCCCGTGGGCGTACCTGGCGAGCTCGTGCATGCGGGACGTTCAGTCGCGCGCGGCTATCACAAGCTGCCCGAGAAGACTGCGGCCGCCTTCGTGGAGAACCCCTTCGCCACGTGCGAAGACGAGCGCGTGATGTACCGCACGGGCGACCAGGTGCGCATGCGGGGCGATGGAAACATGCTCTACATCGGCCGCATCGACAACCAGGTGAAGATTCGCGGATACCGCGTGGAACTCGGCGAGATCGAGGGCGCCATGCTCTCGCACGACGGCGTGGATGAGGTTGCCGTCATTGCCTCGGACCTCAACGGCACCACCCACATCGTTGCCTATTGGACCGGCGTGGACGTCGAGGACGCCGCGTGGCACGAGTTCCTCGCACCACTGATTCCCGACTACATGATGCCGAGCTTCTTCGTGCGCCTGGATGCCATGCCCGTCACTTCCGGCGGAAAGATTGACCGTCGTATGTTGCCAACTCCTGCGCTGGGAACTGCAAAAGAGGGCGACTATGCTGCTCCGACCACCGACCTCGAGCGTCAGCTGTGCGAGATGTTCGAGAAGGCCCTCGGTCGCGAGCGCGTGGGCATAGACGATGACTTCTTCGAGCTGGGGGGGCACGTCACTGAGCGCGAGCAAGGTGGCGGTGATGTGCTTCAATGCGCGTCTGCCGATCGTGTATGCCGACCTCTTCGAGCATCGCTGCGTGCGGGCGCTTGCGGATGTCGTAGGGCAAAGCGCGACGCCTGCCCCGCAGGAGCCCGAGCCCGAGGCCAAGCCTAAGCCCAAGATGGTTGCGGCGCCTCTGCCGACGATCGTTCCAAAGCCGGCCGCTGCCTCCGGGCATGACGACCTTGCGTCGCCCGAGAACTACGACTACACAGACATCGATCAGCTGCTTGCCGCAAACGTGTCGTCCAACGTGGAGCTCATGGCGGATGAGGGCTTGGGCAACGTGCTCCTTACGGGTGCCACGGGCTTCTTGGGCATCCACGTGCTGCGCAACTACCTCGACACGCATGAGGGTCGCATTTGGTGTGTCGTGCGCAAGGGTGGGTTCCCAAGTCCAGAGCTTCGGCTGTCCCACATGCTCATGTACTACTTCGAACGGCCCTATGCCGAGCTCTTCGGCGAGCGCATCATCTGCTTGGAGGCGGACATTTCCGACCCGGCGGATGTCGCTGCGCTCGAGCGGATTCCCTTCCACACGTTGGTGAACTGTGCCGCTTGCGTCAAACACTTTGCTGTGGGTGATGAGCTCGACCGTGCCAACGTCTCGGGCGTGCGCAATCTGGTGGACCTCTGCGCGCGTGGCCACAAGCGCCTCGTGCACATATCGACCATCTCCACGGCGGGAGAAAGCCTTAACGGCAGTCCCGATCCCTCCCATCGCCTGACCGAGGCAGAGCTCTACTTCGGTCAACAACTCAGCAACACATACGTGCGCAGCAAGTTCTTGTCGGAGCGCTGTGTCCTGCAGGCGGTGGCGGATGGACGCATCGAGGGCAAGGTCATTCGCGTGGGCAACCTCATGAGCCGTGCGTCAGACGGGGAGTTCCAGATCAATTCCATCACCAACGGCTTCTTGCGTACGTTGCGCGGCTACGTTGCCGTAGGCGGCTTCCCCGTAAGTCGCATGGATGTTGAGCAGGAGTATTCTCCCATAGACTCCGTGGCGGCTGCCGTGCTTCGGCTGGGCAGGGCGACGTCGCGCTTCTCGGTCTTCCATGCGTGCAACAACCACAAGGTGCAGATGGGCGACGCGATATTTGCCATGCGTGAGCTCGGATTCGGCATTCGCGTCGTGGATGACGACTACTTCGCCCAGATGCTCGCAGATTACAGCACCCGGTACGAGGGTTCGAATGCCGTGGGCGGGCTCATCGCATATGCCACGCACGACCCGCAAAGCGCCTGCTATCTGGGCTACGACAACACGTTCACAACAAAGGCGTTGTATCGTCTGGGCTGGAAGTGGCCCATTACGGATGACGCGTATCTCAAGAGTGCCATAAAGAATTTGGACACGCTCGGCTTCTTTGAGTTCTTCTCCGAGAACGACTGATGACCCACGAAAATGGCCCACGGGAGTCCCGTGGGCCTCTTTGCCTCGTGTGCATTCCCGTCCTACTGTTGTTGACGCAGTCTCCTCGCAAGGGACAGTGCACCAAGGGCAATCGTCCCGAAGGTGAGTGGGATGGGGGCGACAGGCGCGTTGCCGGTGTCGGGCAGGGCCTGCTTGCTCGCGGTTGGCTGCGTGCTGCGCGTTGTGGATGCTGCGGCTGGTTGTGGTGCGGGCGCGGGTGCCGGTGCTGGCGCGGCTGGCTCCGGTGCTGGTGCCGGTGCAGGCCTTGCGGTGCACGTCACGTTCGCATCCGCCGTGGCGCTTATGCCCTCGACGTTCTCTAGGGTTGCTGTGGCCACATTAGCCACGCTCCCTCGCGCCGCGTCCTCGTCCGTCACCTTGTAGACGTACTCGATGGAGCGCTGCTCGCCCGCGGGAACGCTCTCGATCCTGCCGTTCTCCCCAAGTCCGACCATGCTGTCGGTGATGACGACGTCACTGAGCTCTGCGGCCCCTTCGTTCCTCACAGTGACGCGATAGTGCACCTCGTCGCCTGGGTAGTAGACCTCCTTCTGGTCCACGACCTCCTTCCTGAGCGTGAAGGGGATGTTTGCATCGGAGAAGGCCTTGAGGGCAAAGTTGTCGTAGTCCCTGATGCCGTCCAGCTGTGCCTGCAGGTCGGTTATCACGGACGTCCAATCCTTCCATGTGCCCTCAGAGAGCACAAAGCTCTCGCCCTTATTGACGACGCCCTTGCCTATCTTGCTCAGACCCTCATAGTCGGACACTTCTTGCGAATGAGCGTTGTAGCACGAGCGTACGGGCATCGCATACTGGAGCCCCTCGGCTGTTTCGGTCGTCATCGTACACACCACGGAGAAGCGCTGGCCCTTGGCCATGTAGTGACTCTTTGCCAGTTGTAGTCGGTGGTAACCGCCGTTGGGATAATCCGCAGTGACGGTCTCGAGGAGGTCGCCTGCCGTCGGGTCTGTAACGTCTTGAGCCTCGCCGTCGGGCTGCGCCTCGTTGTTGGGGTCCGTAGGCGGTTCGTTCAGTCGGTACAGGCTCAGGACGACATGCGTGTTTGGCTCGTCCGTCTCCACCGAGAGCGTGCGCACGAGCTGGTCGTCTTGGGCGGTAAAGACGTTTGCGGTGGAGGCTTCGTCCAACGATAGATGGTTTTGAACGTCGTAGAAAGAGAGGAAGTCGTACTGGTTGACGTAAAGCTCCTCACGTTCGTCATCGAGGCTTTGGGTGTAAAAGTTGTAGGTGGTGGGTCTGGTGATGCTCATATCGTAGTACGAGAGGTAGAAGTAGCCCGAGCCATCGATGCCCCAGTCGCTCTCGTTGGGGAAGCCGACCCCCTTCGCACCCCAGCTGTTCTTGACGATCCAGGCGCCCGGTCCGGGTGGGAACCTGTTTACCTCAGTATCGTAAAGGGGATTGGAGTAGGTGCCCTGGTTGAAGTTCTCGACGCCCCAATTGTCGTCCCAGCCCACGATGCACACGTCGTGGTTTATGCGGACCTTCTTGCCTTCTCCATACTTGTCGTAGCTATAGTGGGACCACGTGTTGGGGTTGAGATATGAATCGGCGGCCAACTGCTGCCCCGGGCGACTCTGGTCGGAACAGAACTCGATGTGAACGCCGCGTCCCGCCATCAGTTCTCGCTTGATGGCTGCGGTGGCATTCGCATCGTAGAAGTAGTTGTCATCCAAATCGGAGGCAGCCGGAGACGGCAAACACGTGCTCTCCTCGAGCTCGGCGCTGAGGGCAAAGCGCTTGGAAAGGGGTAGGCTCCAATCGTAGTCTCGGAGGTTGCCATTCTCGGTGCAGACAAAGAGGCCGTTCTCGTCGAATAAGGGTTGCGACGCATAGTTGCTGAGGGCACCGCTTTGGGCGAGTTCCTCGGTAACGGTCTTCTGGCGTATGCCGGAGCCGATGATAAGGCCATTCTCTAGGATGTCGAGCATGTCGGGATTTTCAAGGAGGTCGGATTCTTTGAGCGCGTCGGGATCATCGACGGGGAGGTTGTCGAAGTCGAGCATCTTCCGCACGGCGGTGAACTCGTCGTAGGATGCGTTCTCGTCCGAGTTGGGATCAAAGGGCATGTCGTACTGGAAGAGCTTCGGCTTGCCGCTCGTAGAACTGAGATTGACAGTTGCGATGTTCTCCTCGTTGCGATACGGTGCTTCCTCCTCCAAGAGGGGACCCGTTCCCGAGGCGAAGAGCGTGGTGGCAAAGTAAGGGGTGCCACCCGCATCGAGAGGGTTCGCCGTGAGGTTGTCGTCGGTCTTCACGGCCGTGACTCCCTCTTCCGCTTGGCACGCTATGCTTGCCGTGGCGGGATCGCTCGCCAACGTCTGGGCGTCGGGTAGCGGGGTGCCGATGAACCAAGCCACTTGTCGCTCCGAAAGGTCGAGCGGAAGCTCGTCGTACGTGAGACCGAGTTCAGAGAGAATACTCGTCTCTGAGGCGGCGATGGCGCCGAATGCCCAACAACTGCCCCAGGGATTCTGATACTTGACTGGGGTCACTACGCCGCGATCTCGCAGATCGAACTTCTCGGGAAGCGGCTCTTCCTCCGCCTGCGCCGTGAGCCCGACGCTTCTGGCCCGCCACTGGGCCTCCGCCCAGTCGTGGCCGGAGTACATGCCATGTTCCTGCTCGTGGGCAATGAGCTGCTCCTGCTGTTGGGCGAGGTCGTCGACAAGCGACGCATAGGCGGGTGCCGTCGGCGCGAAGGCCAGGCCCATGGCTAGCAGGGCGCTCGCGATGCGGGGCAGGGGAGTGGGGGTGCGTTTGAGCTTCATGGAACTCTCCTGTTTGTCAGTTGTCAGGGTGATTTAATAGTTTAGCACGGAAAGGGACCATCCCTGATGAAGGGGGGCGGTTCCTTGGGCAACTTGCAGGGAGAGATTCTCATTGCCAAGTGTGGTGATGAACGGTCCGGGGGCGGCCTAACGGAAATCGAGCTTGCGGCAGTGGTGCGGAGGGCGCCCTAACGGAAATCGAGCTTGTGGCAGTGGACCGGCGGCGGCCTAACGGAAATCGAGGTTGTGGCAGTGGTGCGGTGGGCGCCCTAACGGAAATCGAGCTTGCGGCAAGGTATCTAACGGAAAGCGAGGTTGTGGCGTGCCACAAGTTATTCTTCCATAAGAAAGGGTGCCACAAGCTCGATTCTCGTTAGCAGCTTTGCCACAAGCTCGGTTTCCGTTAGGCGGTCAGGTTGAGGGGCCTCCCGGGCGTGCCACAAGTTACATTTCCGTAAGGCGCATCAGGCCGATGCGCGCCCAGAAGGGGTGGCCGGGGGTCGGGGGCATACCTCCCAATCTTTGGAGGAGTAACCCCCTCGGGCCTTAGGCCAGGAACAACACCACCAGCGTGTAGGCAATGAGCGTCACGATGATGTAGAGCGACATGAACGCCGAGGTGAAGCCAGCATCGCTCTTGTCCTTGTACAGCGGGTGCAGCAAGGGTGCCATGCCGAATCCCGTGGGGCACATGAAGTAGATAAGCACGGCGATGAGGAACTCGCGGTTGGCCATGCGTGCGCCGAAGAGCAGGAAGAACCCTGCGATGATAAGCGCACACCACGCGAGCCTCACGGCGCCGAGGCGCAGAATCGGCCCGATGGTGTCCTTGTCCACGGTGAGGTCGTATCCCAGGCAAAAGAGGATGATGGCGACGATGGGGCTCGTGGCCATGGAGATCGTGGCCGTCCACGCTGGTCCGAAGGCGGATCCCACGATGAGCCCGTAGAGCCCCGTGAGGTTCATGGCGAGTCCGGCGGTGACGGCGATGATGAAGGGGTTCGTGACGATGTTCTTTACCAGTTCACCGGCACTTGCGCTGCCCGCTGCCTCGCGTGCCACCATGATGGGGATCACGATGAAGCAGGTGAAGGTGCCCGCAAGGTCAAAGATCACGGTGTTGGACGAGCCCGCCACGATGGAGAGGTACAGGGGGAGTGCCACGTTGCCGCCCTCGTGCGTGGCCAAGAGGTACTTGGAGAAGTGGCCGCGCTCACGTCCGGTGAAGGCGGTGGTGAGTGGGCCGACCACGAGGAGCGCGAGCAGGTACATCACGGCCACGTATCCCACCACAGGCAGGACGCTGGCGTCGAGGTCGGCAGTCGCGAGCAGGTTGAAGATGAGGATGGGGAAGAGGATCCCAAAGAGGATGTCGTTGGCACCGGCCTTCTGCTGGGGCGTCACCCAGCCGAGCGCGCGGCTTGCGAAGCCGAGTGCGAGCATGAAGAAGACTGGCAGTAGCGTGGTGATGGCGGCCACAGGACCCTCCTCGTTCTCTGACGATACCGTGTCCTTATTATTGCAAGTCTAATGGGTGATGTCCAATACCTGTAGCTTGTCTTGAGGCATGTATTCCATGCATTGATTGCTTAACGGTAGGGAAACGTGCAGGTCGACAGGTCCGTCTGCTATCTTCCGTGGTACATGCTCATGTTTTGCAAGGCCAACAAGGAAGAACCGCTGCTGGTCTCTTGGTTGCGGAACGAGTTCACTTCGAGGAGACAAAGGGGACGGGGGCGTTTGTCCCAGGAGCCTTCGCCGCCGGGCAGCGCATCCATGGCGGGCCGGCGTGAGACGCCACAAGGCCGCCCGCGAAGAAGGTCGTGGCTCATTTGGCACGACGCTAAGTGCGACAAGAAGTTGCAGGTGGTGCTCTTGGTCGCGTGGACGACAAATGGTGACAAATGATACGTATTCTGATTGCGCCTGTGGAGTATCCTGAACGGGGGGATGAGGACCACGCGTTTTGAGAGGGGAAACAATGGGGAGTTGCCTCAGACTAAAGAAGTCGAACTGTAAGAACTGTTACAAGTGCATCCGGCATTGTCCGGTGAAGTCCATTCGCTTCTCGGCAGGCCAGGCGCACATCATCGACGACGAGTGCATTCTGTGTGGCACCTGCTTCGTCGTCTGCCCGCAAGACGCCAAGGAGATCGTGGACGACACCGAGAAGGTGCGCGTACTCCTGGGCAGTGGTGACCCCGTGGTCATGAGCCTTGCGCCTTCGTTCATCGCCAACTACGAGGGCGTCGGAATCGAGGCGATGCGGGAGGCGGCATGCAAGCTCGGATTCCACGACGTGGAAGAGACCGCGATCGGCGCGACGATGGTCAAGCGGGAGTACGACCGGATGCTCAAGGAAGAGCATCGCGACATCGTGATCTCGTCCTGCTGCCACTCCATCAACCTGCTCGTTCGCAAGTACTTCCCTGAGCAGCTGCCGTACCTCGCGGACGTCGTGTCGCCCATGGTGGCGCACTGCATGGACATCAAGCGGCGCATTCCGAACGCAAAGACGGTCTTCGTCGGCCCGTGCGTCGCAAAGAAGGACGAGGCGGGCCTGTATGGCGATGCCGTGGACGCAGCGCTGACCTTCGAGGAGCTGACGGCGTGGTTCGAGGAGGAGGGCATCGAGCCCCGTCGCGAAGTCGTCGCGTGCGACCAGAGCCTCGCGCGCTTCTTTCCCACCACCGGTGGCATCCTCAAGACCATGGCGCGGGATGCGCCGGACTACACGTATATGGCGCTCGATGGTGTGGAGAACTGCATCGCCGCCTTGGAGGACATAGCGCGTGGCAAGATTCACAAGTGCTTCATCGAGATGTCTGCCTGCGCGGGCAGCTGCGTGGGCGGTCCCGTCATGGAGAAGCACCATCGCAGCCCCGTGAGGGACTACATGGCGGTGGCGGGATTTGCCGGCCGCGAGGACTTCGCCGTGGCGCAGCCCAATGTCGCCGAGATGAAGCAGGAGTTCTCGCCGCTCGACCGTGCGGAGAGGACTCCTTCCGAGTACGAGGTCATGCAAATCCTGCGCGAGATGGGCAAGTACAAGCCAAGCGACGAGCTCAACTGCGGCTCCTGTGGCTATGACACCTGCCGCGAGAAGGCGGCGGCGATCTACCAGGGCAAGGCGGAGATCTCCATGTGCCTTCCGTTCCTGAAGGAGAAGGCCGAGAGCTTCTCGGACGCCATCGTGAAGAACAGTCCCAACGCCCTGATCGTCGTCAACGACACGTTCGAGGTACAGCAGCTCAACGAGGCCGCCCTGCGCCTGCTCAACGTTCGGTTCGCCTCGGACGTCCTGGGTGATCAGGTGGTGCGTATCCTGGACCCGCGGGTGTTCATGGACGTCAAGCGGTCGGGCAGGGGCGTGTACAACAAGCGGGTGTATCTGGCGGAATACCAGCGCTACGTCGAGCAGACCGTCGTGCCAGCGGAGGGCGGCAGGATGATCTTGTGCATCATGCATGACGTGACCAGCGAGGAGGAGCAGCGCCAGCGCAAGGAAGAGATCACGAACGAGACGGTGGAGGTTGCCGACAAGGTCGTGGACAAGCAGATGCGCATCGTGCAGGAGATTGCCTCGCTCCTCGGGGAGACGGCCGCCGAGACGAAGATTGCCCTTTCCAAGCTGAAGGAGTCGATCAGTGATGAATGACCTGTGCGCAGACATCGGCTACAAGAGCATCAAGCACGCGGGGGAGGAGCTGTGCGGTGACCACGTGGACGTGGTGGAGAAGGATGACGGCTCGACGATCGTCGTGCTCGCCGACGGACTCGGCAGCGGCGTGCGGGCGAGCATCCTCTCTACCCTGACGTCAAAGATCATCTCGACCATGATGGCCGCAGACCTTCCGATCGGGGAGTGCGTGTCCACCATCGCCGAGACGCTTCCCGTGAGCGCCAATCATGGGGTGGCCTACTCCACCTTCACGATCATCCAGTTGGTTCGCAATCACACGGCCGAGTTGATTCAGTACGATAACCCTTATGTTATCCTTATTCGCGATGGCGTCGTGACGGACTATCCCATGACGGGGATCGACATCGAGGGCAAGAAGATATATCGCTCCACGATTCGCCTGCAAGAGAATGACGTCTTCATAGCCATGAGCGACGGATGCCCCCATGCCAGTGCGGACAGGGCATACAACAACGACTGGAAGCGGGAGGACATCGCTGAGTATATGGCAGAGATGTCATGCACGGGATACACGGCCAAAGTGCTGTGCACGATGCTCGTGGACGAGTGCGACAAGCTCTATGGGTATCATCCGCTCGACGATGCCACCGCTTGCGTCGTTCGCATCCGGCAGCGTGTCCCCATGAACATCCTGTTTGGCCCTCCCGCCGATCGCGATGATTGCAACAAGATGCTGAACCTCTTCTTTGGGAAGGAAGGCAAGCACATCATCTGCGGCGGCACCACCGCCACCATTGCGTCCAAGTATCTGCGCAAGCCGATAAAGGCCAAGCCGATCATCGACACGACGAGTGACGTGCCGCCCATCTCGGAGATCGAGGGTGTTGACTTGGTGACGGAGGGCGTCATCACCATGAGCAGGGTAGTGGAATACGCCAAGAACTACCTGCGCGGCAACGAGAGCTACGAGGAGTGGAACTACGGGCACGACGGCGCCTCGCGCATTTGCCAGCTCCTGTTCGAGGAAGCGACGGACATCAACTTCTTTGTCGGTCGCGCCATCAATCCCGCGCACCAGAATCCGAACCTGCCGATAAACTTCAACATCAAGATGAGCATCGTGGACGACTTGACCGCAAGCTTGCGCGAGATGGGCAAGCGCGTCAAAGTCAGCTACTTCTAGTCCGAGAGATGGGCCCACGGAGGTGACCCTCCGTGGGCCCGCGAGTTGCACTTACGCCAGACAGTTGGCAACCCACTCGATGAAGTTCTCGTCGGCGGAGCCGGTGCGCTCGGCCATCGTGTGGCCCTGCCCCCATACCGTTGCGAAGTCAACAGACTCCACGCGCACATCCGCCTTGAGTGCGAGCGCAAGGTTGAGCTCGGTGGTGAGCGCGGTGTCGCCCTGGTTTATGCCCGTGCGAATGCGCCAGTGCTTGGCGGGCTCGCTCGCGCCATAGCCCTCCTCGGACGCCAACAGATAATAGAGGGGCGTGTACATGGCGACGCGTGTGGCCACATCCGTCCCAAGGGCGTCAGTCTTGGCCAGGTCGTCGGCGTAGTCGGCGGCATATGAGCTGCCCTGCTCGTCAAGAATCCGGGCGAGCGTGGCATCGAAGTGCGAGGCGGTGCCGTTCTCGCCAAAGAGGGTGTTCTCACCTTGGCCGCGATCGAGTTGGTCGAAGGCGCCGAGGCTCTTGGATGCCTGCTTGAGTGCCGTGCAGAAGTCCTGCACGCTGGTGATGGTGGCGGTGTTGGTCGCCTCGTCGTAGGAGACCCACTCTGACTCCGCGTTGAGTGCGGCGATGTAGTCCGCTGCCGTCTCGTAAGTGTCGCTCAGGTTGAGGCCGCCGGTGGTCTTGGTTCGGGTGATGTTGTCGTGCTGCTCGGCATTGGCCATGTCGGGCGAATCGCCGTCCGCGTTGCCTGCGGGGGCGTCGTCGGGCCCGCCTTCGCCGATGCCGGTGGGTTTGGTGCCGTCAGGCAGTTCTCCGTCCGGCCTGCCGCCCTTGCCGTTCGGGCCGCCGCCCATGCCTCCCGGTCTGCCGCCGCCCATGCCGCCCATGGGGCCACCCATGCCGCCAGCGGATGACGCGTCGTAGGGGAACGTGGTGTCGGCTAGGAAGTTGTTGAGCGACTCCTCTATGGCGTCGAGAACCCGTTCGTAGTAGCTGCCAGCCTGATACGTCCCCTCGCCCGACTCCGCGAGCTCGAGCGTGGCGCCATTCTCGTCGACGATGCCTGCGGCATTGACCCACTCCGCGTATGCCTCGGCAAGCGCATCGGAGATGCTCTGCTCCTCCTCCGTCAGATCCGAGCGCGTGCAGCCCATCATCCATTCGTATGCCTCGTCGGCCACGTCGAGCCCGGTGATGGGGCACCAGTCCATGGAGCCGAAGATGGCATCGCTTACGCCGCTCACGGCGCCGATGGCTTGCAGGTAGGGCTCGTACAGCTCAGAGTCACCCGTGGCGCCCATGAGCGCAGACTGCGCACCGCCACCGCTCATGCCAAAGGTGAAGATGCGCTCCACGTTGCCCGCAATCTGATCCTTGACGAGACGCAGGTAGCGCACTGCCGCCTTGAGGTCCACGATGCCTGCCGGCGCACCAGCGTCGCGCCCACGGCAACCCGCATGCACGTATACGAGTCCCGCGCTCGTGTAGGTCGTCTGCGCGACATACTCGCTCATGGGCGACATCGCTGAGTAGCCCGGCGTGTTGACGGGCATCACGATGGGGGCAGATGCTGCGGTGTACGAGCCCACCGTGCCGGACGCGTTGACCTCACAGGTGTACGTGTCGTCGCCGTTGCTCGTCGCCGAAAGATACGCGCCGGGCACGAGGATGGCCAGTTGCTCGTAGCTCTCGTCGGCCGGCTGCGCGCAATAGGCGATCCCGAGTTGGTAGTACACGTCGTTCGTGGCGTCGTAGCGCCAGGCGGCGGAGTCCAGCGCAAGGTTGGAAGACGCCTCGCCCGTGCGAGAGCTCGTGTTGGATGTGGCTCCAGAATCTGCCTCGCTCGTCGCCGTCGTCTGCGTCCCTTGGGCACCGCATGCCGCGAGAAGCGCCATCGAGGTGGCGCCCAGACCCAAGAATCCACGCCTTGTGATGCTCATGATGTCCCCTTTCTTCGCATGCCCTCGTTGGCTTGCGAGCTAAGAGCATTGTGCAACTGTATGGCGGGTATCGAGTCAACAGGGGTTGCCTGCATGTGTAGGGAACGTGGGCGCGGAGCGTGGAGGCGCGGCGGGCCTAGCCGAGCAGAACCTCGAGGCGACAAAAGTCCGCATGACGCCGCTCGTCATGGTAGAGCGAGTCGAGCAGACAGCAGTCCACCACCGGCCCCTTGGCCTTGAGTCCCCGCTCGGCCATCCAGGCGAGCAGGCGACGAAGCGGCCCCACGTCGTAGGGCATGCCGTACTTGTACATGCAGACGTACTCTCCTGCCGGAAGCGTCCGCACCTCCATCGCGTCCGCTGACGCCTCGTCTGGCAGCACGATCATGCTACCGGCGCCGGTAAGGGGCCTCTCCGACAGCGCGGTCCGAGCATCTAGCAATGCTCCAAACCCACGTGCAGGTATGATTCCGGCGCCGAGCAACTGGCACCATGCCTGCATGAGCGTCATGTGCAGTCGCCTGGGGTCCATTTTGTCGTCGGGGAACGGAGAGAATGCCACCGTGCGCTCCTCGATCCAGGTGACCTGGGGAAGCCCGATGTTCTTCTCCTTTGTGGATACGCTTGAGAAGTGGCCGTCGAGTCGGTCGATGGCGCGCAGCTGGTCGTCCAGGTGGTCGCGCTCACGCTCGATGGCAGCTCGTCTTAGTGCCAACAGATTGCATGCGCCCGTGGTCGTCGGGGCGTCTAGGTATTCCTTGATTTGCGCGAGGGGCACGCCGATCTCCTTGAGTAGGCAGATGAGCCGCAGGCGGGGAATCTGCTCCACCGAGTAGTAGCGATACCCGTTCTTCTCGACCTTGACGGGCTTGAACAGGTCGTTTTTGTCGTAGAGGATGAGGGTTTGCCGGGAGAGGCCGTGCAGCGATGCCATCTCGGAGATTCTGATTAGGTTTTGCTTGTCCAAGGCCGTCCTCCTGGGCCTACGGCGCGTTCGCGTTAAGATGATGATACACGAGCAGCTCACGGGAAGGCGGGATGCATGAGCATCGTAACCCAGGCGCTTACGCGCGCACGCAAGCGGATCGAGAGCGACCACACGCCCAAGCGCATGGCCGAAATCGTGCGCATCATGCGTAACCATAAGGTTATCGAAGGCATCTCTCCCGAGAAGGTCGTGGCCATCCTGCAGGACCTGGGTCCCACCTTCGTGAAACTCGGGCAGATTGCCTCGACCCATGCCGACATGCTGCCCAAGGAGTACTGTGACGCGCTCTCGGTGTTGCGCTCGAACGTGACGCCCATGGATGCGCAGACCGTGCGGACGCAGGTGGAGGTTCAGCTGGGCAAACCCATTGACGAGGTCTTTGCCAGCTTTGACGACGCCCCGCTAGGCTCGGCCTCCGTCGCCCAGGTGCACCATGCCGAACTGCTCGACGGCACCGAAGTGGCAGTCAAGGTTCAGCGCCCGGGTATCGTGGAAACCATCACTGACGACTTTGCCTTGCTCGAGAAGGCCGTCAGCATGAGCGAGCTCGTGGGAGAGCCGTCGCAGGGAATCTCGCTGAAGGAGATTGTCGCCGAGCTCGAGCGCACCTCAAAGAGCGAGCTCGACTTCACGCGCGAGGCTGCCAACCTTCGCCGCTTCCGCAGCAACAATGAGGGACGCAACGGCATTCGAAGTCCTGCATGCTTCCGGGAACTCTGCACCGAGGCGATTCTGGTCGAGAGTTACATTTCGGGTCCTGAGGTGGGTGACGGGGCATACCTCAAGACCCTCTCGAATGGACGACGCGACTATCTTGGCAGGTTGGTGGCCGACAACTTCGCTGCGCAGGTACTCGTTGACGGCTTCTATCATGCCGACCCGCATGCGGGCAACGTGCTGCTGGTGGACGAGGGCATATGTTGGATTGACTTTGGCATGATGGGGACCATGACTTCGAAGGAGCGCCAGACGATCACCGACATGATCGTTGCCATCGTCAAGCACGATGCCTATGGGCTCAAGCGCTGCGTGCTCCATGTGGCGACGCCGCGCGGCGCAATCGACCACGGCAAGATTCTCGACATGTGCGAACGCATCATCGACGAGTATGCGGACTCCGACCTCGAGAGCTTCGATACCTCCGCGCTTTTGGCCGAGATTACGACCATGCTCACCGAGAACGGCTACGACCTCGACCCCTTCCTCACCAACTTCGCCCGCGCGCTTATCACCATCGAGGGAACCGTGAAGGCACTCTCGTCGCGCGTGAACATCATGGAGTGCCTGTCGTCATACGTGAACACGAAGTTCGATCCGCAGGCGATGATGCGCGATGCGAAGTCGCTGTTGCTCAAGACGGCCCAAGGAGGCGAGGACCTCGCTGGGCTTCCCACCAAGGCGGTGGAGACCATGGACATGCTGCAAAAGGGCCAGCTCAAGATTGGTGGTGACTTTGGGATGGAGCGGCGCAGCCTCTCCACCTTCTCGTGGGTGGCGGACGGTGCCATTCGCGCCCTCATGGCAGGGTCGCTCTTCTTGGGCTCGTGTTTGCTGTGCCTTACTAACCTCGAGCCACGCATCTTGGGAGTTCCCGCCATCGGCTTTGCTGGGTTCGTGATCGGCTTTGTGCTGATGCTCCAGGTGTTTCTTGACCTGCGCAGGGTCCGGAAGAGCTGACCTGTTTGCCACGCGGATTCGGGCGGCCCTTGCTTCACCTAATTGGATGGACGAACGTCGAAGAGGTCCAAGTTGAGGTCTACGAGTCCGTCGATGCCGCTCACGTACCCTTGGTTCGAATACTGCCAGACGTCCGTCTTGCGCTCATATGAGGGCCCGTTATCGTACTCGGCGCACCAGATGGAGCAATCCGCAAGCCACGTGTCATCGAAGCGTGCGAGGTCGAAGGTGTTGCCGTAGACCATGGGCTCGTATCCGCCTGCGCGGATCGCAGAGCAAAACGCCTGCCCGATCTGTGCGACGGTCTGTGGGTCAACGTTGGCGATTCGCGTATTGGGCACGACCTCGTAGTCGAAGGCCACGGGGTAGTCGAGTGGTCGACCGGCAAGCAGACCGAGCACAAAGGAGGCCTCCTCTTGGGCCTCCTCTATGGTGGTTGCCTGAGAATAAAAGTACGCGCCGCACGCGAGACCCGCATCCCGCGCCGCCTGGTAGTTCGTGTCGAAGAGCGTGTCCGCGAAGAGACCGCCCTCGGTGTTGCCGCGATAGCCGACGCGGATGAAGGCGAAGCTGATGCCGTCGGCGGCGACGGCGTTCCAGTCCACGGGCCCCTGATGGTCGGAGACGTCCACCCCGGTTCGCTGGGCGACCGTCTGCCCGTCGTCATACCGATAGCGTCCGCCATCCATGAGGAAGGCTGCCTGGTCATAGTATGGTCCCGATGGGCGGGCCTCCCACGTCGTGTCTCCCTCGTCCTCGGGTGACCATCCGTCATCGACATGCGAGCAGGCGGTGAGGCAGAGGAGCAGAATCGACGCGAGCGCGACGAGCGCACGGGCCAGGTTCTTTGGCGCGAGGCCTGCCGTTCTCCGGGTGTGGTGGGTGTGAGAAGTGTTCTTCATGGGGGAGAGTATACCCATCGAGGGGAGCTGACGTTACTCCCCCTCGGAATCATCACTCCCGTCGGGTTACCCCCGCGCTTTTGCCGCCCCGTCGCGCCTCCCGCATCCGGCCTGCCCTGCCGCGCCTCCCGCATCCGCCCCCCCGGCCGGTCGCACTGCGGCCAAGCGTCGAATTACCGACTAAGGGAAGGGTGAGCCATTCTTATCTGCTAATATGTCAGCTTCCGTTCTATAGTCGGTAATTCGAAACTGATTCAAAATCGCGGATTGATCTGAGGCGATCCATCATGGGCACGAGTGTTTCCAAAACATACGCACTGGTGAGCCATGAGTCTGCCGTTGAAGCCATATGGGCGCTCGCCGCCCGCAATTGGAAGGGGCTTCTCGACGATGAAGGCATCTGGCTGGTTCCCATGGCCGAGAATTGCATCAAGACGCAGAAGGACCTGAAGGGCCTGGACGCCGAGGCAAACCTCGCAAAGCTGGGGATACGCAATCGACCCGTAGACCTTCTTGTTCCCAACAAGGCCTGCTTTTCGCGTGGAAGGCTGGCGCAGTTTCACGTCTGGAGCGACTTCTTCCCTTCGCGCTCGTTCGTGCGTGTGCACGATCGCGTGTTCGTTAGCACACCCTACTTTGCGGTGTTGCAGCTCGCGATGTCGCGGAGACCAAATCGCATGTCGCGCGCGGTGGCGGAGAACGCTGCGGCCGAAGACGCGCGCTTTCGGGCGGAGCTTGGGCTGGATGGGAGACCGTCAACGGTTGACGAGCTCTTGCGCTGGGACAACATCGCGCGGTTTGTCCGGGCCACTCAGGTGCTTTGTGACTTCATGGGGACGTATCGCTATGTGCCGTCGCCGGAGGACAAGCCCGACGATCCCGTCGGCATCGTCTTCCAAAAGAAGCCGATTGTGCGACCCGAGGTGCTTCAGAAGTATTTGGCGGAGATGGGAGCTGCGCGAGGCATCAAGCGAGCTCGCAAGGTTGCCGCGACGGCGTTTTGTTGTGCGGCGTCGCCCATGGAGACGATGCTTGTGCTCATGCTCACGCTCCCATGTGCCATGGGTGGCTTTGGTTTGCCGCGTCCGGTAGTCAATTGGTCCATGCCAAAAGACCAACTTCGGCGCGAGCTCATTGCACAAGACGAGATCATTGTTGACTTGTGCTGGGTGGAGCAGAAGGTCGCCGTTGAGTATTACGGTTGGGAGGAGCATTTTGGCGCGGGACGCGGCAAGGTGGCCGCAGATGCGACCCGCGCCAACGGGCTCGCTGCCATGGGATGGGTCGTGTACGTCGTGACGTACGAACAGGTATGCACGCTTGCGGGCGTATCCTTGTTGGCCGGGCAAGTCGCAGCGAGGTTGGGGACGAGCCTCTCGGAACCTTCGGAGCTCGAGCTCGTCTGGAGGTCGCGCTTGTTGGCCAACCTCCTTCCCAAATCGAATCGAAGGCTCTAGGAAGGCCAAGTGATGAGGGCTGGCGATGCGCGCGATTCCCCAATTGCCGAGATTCCGTAATTGGCGAGATTCCTCAATTACCGACTATGGAAGCGGAGCGCGGAGGCAACTGGGGTTTTGTCGGTGTCTCTTCCTATAGTCGGTAATTTCGCCTGTGATTCAGAAATCATTCAGTTGGATAGCGCGCACGGGCGGAGGATTGGGCAGGCCGGATGTCGTGCGGCGAGTCGGACGGGCGGCGGGCAACGGCAATCAGGTAACATGTCGGCAGACGAAAGGAGCGGCCCCATGGACCACGTCGAGAAGCTCGTGCGCGAGCTCGAGGAGTACCAACCCTATAACGAGCAGGAGGTGCGCGACCGGGCGCTCGTCTTGGCGCAATTGAGGACTGCGCGGCACTTGGGGCCGGATGCACTCGAGGACCTCTTTGGCCGCGCGAATCCCGCGCACATGACGGCCTCCGCCTGGGTCGTCTCGCCGGACCGGAGCAAGGTGCTGATGGCCTATCACAACGTCTACCAGTCGTGGGCATGGTTGGGCGGGCATGCCGATGGCGAGCGCGACCTGCGCTCCGTGGCGTTGAGGGAGGTGCGCGAGGAGAGCGGCCTCGTGGGCGCACGTCTCGCTAGGCCCGACATGCTCTCGGTCGAGGTCCTTTGCGTTGACGGCCACGAGAAGCGCGGGGCGTACGTCTCGTCCCACCTGCACTTGAACGTCACGTACTTGGTCGAGGCCGATCCGGCGGAGCCGGTCCGCGTGAAGCCCGACGAGAACAGCAGAATCGGCTGGCTCACGCCTGCCGACGCGCTTGCCGCCTCAACGGAGCCTTGGTTCGTGGAGCGCATCTACTCGAAGCTCGTTGCAAAGACGGCAGCCGTTTGACGGATCGGGTGGCGCAGCCGGCTGGTGCGGCCGGCTGGCGCGGCGAGCCTACTGACACATTTGTCGCAACAGCTCGCTGTTTCTCACGGCGTCGATGGCGCCAGAGAGCATGGTGAGATAGAACGCGAGGAAGCCGTGGTGCATGACGGGAAGTACGCCCTCAGTCACCAGCGTTCCGATGCAGGTGTCGTCGTGGCGAAGCGGGCACACCGTGTATATGGGCTTCTTGAGGGGTACCTCATGCGGCAGGATGCTTCGCGAATCGAAGGTGGCGTACACATGGTTGGAGTCGCAGCGCAGGGTGCTCGAACGACGGCTGAGCGCGACGAGGTGACTGGTCTGCCCGTATTTCTTGGCGCTATGGGATGGTGCTGCACGCAGGTAGTCGTCATTCAGCGTAAGGTACATGTTGGGCCAGTTCAGCTCGCGTACGAACTGCTCGCAATTCTCAAGCACCGTAAAGAGCATCTCGGCGTCCATCACGGCGGCCTGGAAGTTGCCGAGCGTCTCGTAGAAGCTCAGGAGGGAAAGCTCCTGTGACTCATGCTTGTCCACGTCAGCGACATCTGTCGAGGGGTACCCACACGACTCGGTGAGGATATGCATTCCGGGGCTGTAGAGCTTTGCAGGGAGGTCCTTCCCATCGATGAGCTGCAGGATGGTGTCGAGTGCAGTGACGGCAATGGTGCGATAGTCGCGGTCGATTGTGGTGATGCGCGGGGTGGCATGTATGCCCACCTTGCGATTGTCGAAGCCGGTAATCATCACGTCTTCGGGGACGTGCAGACCGGCCGCCTGCAAGGTCTGCTGGACACCGACGGCGAGGTCGTCGTTGCAGCAGAACACAATGTCGGGGAGGTCGTGAGGCTTCCTCAGCATCTTCTTTGCCGTGACGATGCCTGCTTCAATCTGCCAGTTCGCCTGATAAAAGCGGGCGTCCTTGATGCCGAGCTGCGCGCATGCGTCGTTGAACGCCCGTGCGCGCGCACGTGCCTCGACGGAGGTCCTAAGCCCGTTCACGAAGGCCGGCCTTTTGCAATCGTGCTCGCGTAGGATGCGACTGACGAGCTCGTATTCCTCATGATAGTTGTCCGTGCCGACGGAATGGGCGCCGAGCAGGTCATAGTTGATAGAGACGACGGGCTTGTGCAACGCAACGGCTTTGTTCACGATTTGTTGGCGAACTTCTGGTGGCCACGCGCGGTTTCCTTGGATCAAAAACCCATCGTAGCTCTCCAACTGGCAGAGGGAGAAGACCTCGAATGAGCTCTCCTTTGGTGTATGACGAGCGTAGAAGTAGCCGAAGGCGTTGAAGATGACCACCTGGACGCCCTCGAGTTCCTTCAGACGTTCTTGCAGGCCGTAGTAATACTCGGTGATTATCTCGTAGTCCCAGTTGAACGAAAGAAAGGCGATTCTCTTCATGCGGGCAATCCTCAACAGCTTGCGTTGGAACGGAGCATAAGACCGTAGCTACGATAACAGATTATCTCTTGTCAGCATCTGACGGAGCGCCAAGCGAGTCGAAGCGCTCTGCCGTAGTACTATGGGGCAATACGTAAGGACGCGGGGAAGGGAGAACCAAGAGCCATGGCTTCCAACATCAAGGCGATTTTGCTCGACATCGACGGCACCTTAACCAATGACCAGAAGGTCATAACTCCACGTACGCGTGACGCGCTGCTTGCGGCTCAAGAGAAGGGCGTTGTGCTGGTACTGGCTTCCGGGCGCACCGCGACCGGACTTTCGACGTATGCGAAGGACCTTGACCTAGCGCACCACAGCGGCGTGCTTGTGTGCTACAACGGGGCCAAGTCGCTCAACTGCCAGACGGGTGAGGTGTACTTCGAACAGGCGCTTACGGTAGAGCAGGGCAAGCGCGTCCTCGAGCACATGAAGAACTTCGAGGTGGCGCCCGTGATCGACCACGGCGAGTACATGTACGTCAATGACGTCTTCTTTGAGCTGCCCAACCAGGACAAGTTCCCCCACATGATCATCCAGTACGAGGGCCACTCGAACAACTTTCTCCTCTGCGAGAAGCGCGACCTTGCCGCGTTCTGCGACTTCCCGCTCAACAAGATTCTCAACGCCGGAGACCCTGAGTATCTGCAGGAACACTGGCGCGAGATGGCGGCTCCCTTCGAGGGAGAGCTCACATCCATGTTTACGGCGCCCGTCTACTTCGAGTTCACACCTCTTGGCGTCGACAAGGTCCGCGCCCTCAAGGACACCTTTGCGGCTCTGGGCATCGAGCAGTCCGCGGTGATGAGCTTCGGGGACGCCCAGAACGACCTCACGATGATCGAGTGGGCGCAAATCGGCGTCGCGATGGGCAATGCCGTGGACTCAGTCAAAGAGAAGGCGGACTACGTGACGCTCGACAACAACAACGATGGCATCGCGCATGCCCTTGAGGAGCTCGTTCCCGAGCTGCTGGCATAGGCTTGTGACTAGAGGGGAAGCGCCTCGTTCATGGCGCCCGACCGGAAGCCCGTGAGGTCGAGGGTGGTGTACAAGAAGCCCAGCTCGCGGAAGCGCGCGCATACCTTCGTGCGCACCTCGGGCTGGGCGAGCCGTGCGACTTGGCCGGGCTCGAGTTCGATGCGTGCGAGGGTGCCGTCCTCTCCGTGCATGCGCACGCGCAGCTGCGCGAAGCCCATCTTGCGAAGAAACGCCTCGGCCGCCTCGATGCGGCTGAGCTTTTCTGCGGTGATCGTCTCGCCGTAGGCGAGGCGCGAAGCGAGGCAGGCGGCGGAGGGCAGGCTCCAGGTGGGGAGCCCCAGCTCGCGCGACAGGCCGCGCACGTCCGCCTTGGTGAAGCCGCAGTCCTTGAGCGGGCTCTCTACGTGCAGCTCTGCGAGGGCACGCATGCCGGGCCGGTAGTCTCCTTGGTCGTCCACGTTGGATCCATCCACCACATGCTCGACTTGATGCTCGCGGGCAACGCGACGAAGCTCCTGGAACACGGCGCGCTTGCACAGGTAGCAGCGGTCGGGAGGGTTCTGCGCGTAGCCCGGTATTTGCAGCTCGTCGTATGTCACTACCACGTGACGGATGCCCTGCTTCGCGCACCAGGCCTTTGCGTCGCAGAGCTCTGTGTGAGGGAGCGCGCGCAACTCTGCCGTCACGGCAAGCATACGGGGACCGAGCATGTCGTGGGCGACCTTGGCGAGCAGGGTGGAGTCGACTCCGCCAGAGAACGCGACCGCGACGCTTCCGAGGTCGTGCAGCGTTTGCGAGAGTTCCTCGTATTTGCGGGCTAGCGCGGCATCCATGACGACCCCCTTCGTACGAGCTGCCCCAGTGCGACGGTACCCGGCATTCACAGAGGCGTTACCATGCCGACATGGTTCTACTCTAGAATAGTTATTCCGAGGTACCGCGGAGGCATACGAAACGAGGGTGGAACATGAAGGCCATCTTCTTGGACATCGATGGGGTCATCGCGACGCCGACGAGCGTGCGAAACAACTACCTACAGGGTCGTGAGCCCGAGAACTATCGCTACGACAGCATGTCGCTGATGTACATCGGCCGTCTGGTGAAGCTCACAGGTGCAATCGTGGTCCTATCGTCCACGTGGCGCGAGGATCTGGATACGAACGATCCTTACCTGCGTGCCATCATGGAGAACCTATGCGACCAGCTGGCGGAGGTCGGTGCCCCCGTGGGAGACGTGACCCCGCGCGTGCTTGGCGGGGACCGTTCGGCGGAGATAGGAGCATGGCTCGACGAACACCCCTGCGATGCGTGGGCAATTCTCGATGACCTCGCGCGGTTCGAGCAACGACCGGAGGTGTGTGGAAGGCATCTCGTGCTCATCGAGGACAGCGAAGGCATCCGACACGAGCATTACCTCAGGGCGCTGGAGGCGCTCGCGTAGTTCCGTCCGGATAAAGGTGGCCTTCGTCCTACTCTCGTCGAAGGGAGTCGCTCATGAGCGTAAGAAGCCTCATCGCAACGAATCTTGGCCGCCTGACACACTGGGCGTTGCACGATGTGCTGCATCGCAGCGGCTCGCAGTTGCCGGGACGCGTTGCCCTTGGCATCGACCCGGGCTTTTTGTCGCACGTGCGGGCGAAGGTCGCGCACGGACTCGTTGTCGTGTGCGGCACCAACGGAAAGACGACCACCACGAACCTCGTCGCCGCGACGCTCGAGGAGCGCGGTGACGTCGTCTTGTGCAATCGGGATGGCGCGAACATGGCGGCCGGTGTCGCCTCGGCACTCCTTCCGCTTCGTCGTGCGGATTGGGCGGTGCTCGAGGCCGACGAGCTCTCGACCATCTACATTCTGCCTCACCTGAGACCGACCTACCTCGTGCTGCTCAACCTCTTTAGAGACCAGCTTGACCGTGCAGGCGAGATTGACCATGTGCAGGACGTCATAGCCTCGGCGCTTGAGCAGTCGCCGGAGACGACGCTGCTGGTTTGTGGTGACGATCCCTTGAGCATGGGCGTGGCCGAGCGTGCGCGCGAGCGTGGAACGCGCGTGCTTGCCTTTGGCGTGAGCGAGGACCTGGGGCTTCCGACCGACCGCGTGCCTGAGGCCCGCTTCTGTCAGCGATGCGGGGCAGAGCTCGACTACGCATACCGTACGTATGCGCAGCTCGGGGCATTCCGTTGTCCCACCTGCGGCTTTGGACGGCCGACGCTCGACTATGCTGCCCGAGGCGTGACGGTTGATCGTGAGGGCGTTTCGTTCGCGCTTGTCAAGAAGAGAGGTCGAGCTGAGCGACGGGTTCGTGCGGACTTCGGTGGCGTATACATGGTATACAACCTACTGGCAGCTGCTACGGTTTCCGAGTGCGCAGGGGTCGATGCCGCATGTCTGCAGCGGGCGCTCGATGCGTATGACCCCCACAATGGCAGACTGCAGACGTTTGTGGTTGACGGACGCGAGGTGGTGCTCAACCTTGCGAAGAATCCCACGGGTCTGAATCAGAACATCTCGCTTCTGCTTGCGGACACGAGGCCGAAGGCGGTGTGCGTCCTCATAAACGACAACTACAACGACGGTCGAGACGTGTCGTGGCTGTGGGACGTGGACTTCGAGCGCTTGGCGACGGACGCGCAGGTCGTTCGCGTCTTGGCCGGAGGTTCACGTGCCCATGACCTGCAGGTTCGGCTGAAGTATGCCGGCATCCCTGCCCGATGTGTCGAGGGTGTGGCAGATGCGCTCTCGTCGGTGCAGGACCTACCGGCGGGGCAGCCACTGTACATGCTCACTAACTATTCGGCGCTCGAGCCGGCGCGGTGCGAGCTGGAGAAGGCGGGTGGGCCACATGGGCGCACGTGAGGTGAGACTGCGCATCGCGCATCTCTTTCCCGAGCTACTCAATCTCTATGGGGATACGGGCAATGTGCTTGTCTTGCGCAAGCGACTGGAATGGCGTGGCATCGCATGCGACGTGCGCGAGGTTCATGTGGGCGAGCGGCCGTCCTTCTCGGACGTGGACATCGTCTTCATTGGGGGAGGATCGGATCGGGAGCAGCGCGTCGTGTGCGAATACCTGCTCGAGGAGCGCAAGGAGCTCGTCTCGTACGTGGGTGACGGTGGGGTACTGCTTGCGGTGTGCGGTGGGTATCAGTTGCTCGGCCACAGCTACTTGATGGGAGACGAGGAGGTGCAGGGGCTCTCGCTTGTGGACCTGTATACCGATCGGGGGAGTCCGCGACTCATCGGCAACGTGGTCGTGCAGAGCCGCATTTCGCCGCAGCCTATCGTGGGATACGAGAACCATGGTGGGCGTACGCACCTTGGCGATGGCGTCGAGCCGCTGGGCAGCGTGGTGCATGGGTTTGGCAACGATGGTTTGAGCGGTTACGAGGGGTGCTTGTATCGCAACGTGGTTGGTACCTATGTGCATGGGCCGTTGCTGCCAAAGAACCCTGGCGTGGCGGATTGGCTCATTGCGCGTGCGCTGGAGCGGCGCTATGGCGACGATGCGGTTGGGCGCCTGCTCGTGCCCCTCGACGATGCGGAGGAGCTCGAGGCGAACCGAGTGATGCGTGAGCGCCTGACGTAGGGGACGCATATGCTTTCGATCATTTGCTGCGAGTCGCTCCGTTCGGTCTGAATTTGCGCCGTTCCAAGCACCCCTAACGGAAACGGGGCTTGCGGCACCCCGCCCGGGGCGCCCCTAACGGAAATGGGGCTTGCGGCACCGTCTCTAACGGAAATGGGGCTTGTGGCACTCCAGATCCTTCTTTTTCGTAAGATTTGCTGCCGCAAACTCTATTTCCATTAGGTCGCGTGCCGCAAGCTCGATATCCGTTAGGGGCCCGCCCGGCTGCGTGCCGCAAGCTCGATATCCGTTAGGAGCTTCTCACGAGTCGTATCGGGTGACGGGTGGTAACAACGTAGCTATGAGTTGGGATTGACGCGACAGGAACTTATCGTCCTTAAGCAGATGCCGCACACGATATAGTTCGTTGCGTTTGCCGTGCTGCATGAGCGACCGCGCGATCATCTCTGCGGTCCGATTGAGCGCAGTGGCATTCCGCACATCATCAAACATGAGCGAGCATGCAGTGTACCCTGCCGTTGCGTAATCTTGCAATCGATCCTTGTCTTCGATGCGGGCCTTCTTTGAGGCGTGCGGCTCATCGCCGATGTACTCGACGAGCGTCTGGTATTCAGGCCACTGCAAGTCGGGGCGAATCGATTTGTGCTTGAGCAGTAACTTGGTATTCTCGCTGATGACGAGGTGCTGATTGACGAGCGGTTCGTGCATGGCGAGGCCACCAAGTCGCGGTGCACCGGCAAGTGCCAGATTGAGATATGACTCCATTCCTGATCCTGAGCCGTCCGTGGCGTGGGCGAGCATTTTGAGAGCCAGATTCTTGCCATGGAGCCTATGGTTGGCTGCAGCGAACGCGCGCATGCCCGATATGTCGCAGAATCGGCTATCTGTGTTGGGTTCGTCATAATGAGCGATTACGGTGCGCGGCGTAAACGGATCGCGAACGTATGAGCCGCAGCATTCGCAGGCGAACTCGATCAGACGCAGTGACGTGGCCAAGCCCTCGTTGCCATCCTTGGCCACCTTTGGCCCCAGTTCATGTGACATCTTCACGAATGCAAGTGCGGGCGAGTCGAGATAGACGATGACATTGGGTGGAAGCGTGATTGCGTTCTCTGCATCGCTGCCCGATCGAAGCTTCAGCAGTGCTCCGTCCGGCAATTCTTCGGAGAGCGCTGCAGTGCAAATCTCGCGCGTACGTATGTGCTGGTGTTTGTGAGGTACAGCGAGCCTGAGCGGGTTCAACGGCGAGATGCCCAGCCAGTCGAGAAGCGCACCCAATCCAAGGTCACGTAACTCGGCAAGGCTCCGTGGCGCCGTCGTACTTGCACACGTTCGGCTCAAGGGTGATGCCGACACGACCTTGCCAACGCGCGCTGCGCGCATGAGCTTGATTGCTTGCTCGCCGGTGATATGTAAGCAAATCGGCTCCATGCACTGAGCATATGGCTTGGCGGAGCTGACGTGCAGAAGAATATCCGGCATGGTAACCGCAATTTCCCGGATATTGCGCAGATCTTTCCCGAAAAGCACCAAATGGGCAGGTAGAGTTGCCGCGCAAAACGATTGGCTCTTTGGGTGATTGGCATGCTGCGGTCGGGCGGGGGAGTGGCAAGGACGATGAAGGGCTTACCCAATGTTATCACCCGTCCCTTCTTGTGATGAGCCTGCCCACTCCATGATAGACTCAGGGCAAACGCGCGGGGCACGCAGGCGCGGGAAGTGGCCCACGGCCAAGGAATGCTAGCGGGGGAGGGTGGTCTTGCATGTCGAAGGAGCATCTCATTACAGGTTCTGGTCCGCTCTTGGACGAGAAGGGCAGGTTGCGTGAGCCGGGGTATGCGCTGCGACCGCCCTTCGACTATTCCCATGATCGCATTGCTGCCCTGCCCTTTCGCATCAAGGACTGGGATTACTACCTGGTGAACGACGACCACTTCGCGGTGGCGCTCACGTTCTCGGACTTGGGCTACATCGGGTTCGTCTCTGCCAGCGTCCTTGACTTGCGGGCGTGCACGTACCAGACGACGAGTGAGCTGGTGGTTGCGCCCATGGGACGCATGGGCCTTCCATCGAGCTCGGAAGAAGGCGATGTCGTATGGTCAAACAAGCGTTGTGACGTGCGATTTCTGCACAGGCCGGGCGGCAGGAGGCTCTCGTTCCGCATGGAGCGCTTCGATGGAGAGGACGAACTGGAGGTTGAGCTGTTGCTCGACCAAGAGCCGCGCGACTCGATGGTGATCTGCACGCCATGGCTCGACTCGCCTGAGGCGTTCTACTACAACAGAAAGATTCTGGGCATGCGAGCGCGCGGCGGCTTTAGGTGTGGTGCCCAGGTCCATGAGTTCGACGGGCGCGAGGCCTTGGGGCTACTGGACTGGGGCCGAGGTGTGTGGACCTACGACAACGTGTGGTATTGGGCGGCGGCGCACGGCCATCAGGGCGGGCACGTGGTCGCCCTCAATCTGGGATATGGCTTTGGCGACACGTCCGCCGCGAGCGAGAACATGGCCTTTGTCGACGGCGTTGCCCACAAGCTTCATCGGGTGCTCTTCGGCATCCCGGTCGCCGAGGACGGTACCTATCGGTATCTGCAGCAGTGGCATGTGACTGATGACGAGGGGCGTCTCGACCTAACCTTCACGCCGCACATCGACCGCGTTGACAACATTGACGTGGGCGGCGTAGTGCGGTCTGAACAGCATCAGGTGTTTGGCCTCTTTGACGGATGGGTACTGCTCGATGACGGATTGCGCCTGGACATTCGCGGGCTACGCGGCTCGGCCGAGCACATCCACAACCGCTATTGATGAGCGTGGCGATCGGCTGAGTTCTTGCGCGCCATTACGCGGCGATAGATCCAACCGATCACGGTGCTGAGCATCTGTAGGACGCCGATTTCGGCGAGTCCGAACACGACGCAGAGCACCAACGCCCTCGGCGAGAGACCGTTGATGTCGAACAGGTACCAAAACACCAAGCAACTTGCGATGAGTCCGACGATGCAAAGCGCAAAGACCGAGACGCGATAGCGGTTGAGCGGCTGGATGAGGGCGGCGAGGATGTAGAAGCCCACTGCCGAGAGCAGGTAGGTGCTCGCGGTGCTGATGTCGCTGACGGGTATGTCAAACAGATTGGCGAAGAACATCATCGAGGCGATGGCAAAGAACGAGGTAAGGGCGGCGGGGACGGCGCGAATGAAGACTGTGGCGTTGAAGCTCCCCTTCTGCTTCTCCTCGTTGGGCTCGAAGGTGAGAAGGAATGCCGGCACGCCGATGTTGAACACCGAAATCAGCGAGACTTGGTTGGACGTGAGCGGGTAGATGAACGACCCAAAGATGGCAAAGAGCGCCATTGCGAGCGAGAAGATGTTCTTGTACAGAAAGAGCGTTGACGAGCGTGTGATGTTGTTGATGTCGCGCCTGCCCTCGCTCACGATCTTGCGCATGTGCGAGAAGTCGGAATCGAGGAGGACGACTTGCGCTGCCTGACGCGCCGCATCGCTTCCCGTGCCCATGGCGATGGAGCATTCCGCCTTCTTCATGGCCAAGATGTCGTTGACGCCGTCACCGGTCATGGCGACCTTCCTGCCCTCTGCCTGCAGGGCCTCGACGAGCTGCTTCTTTTGGTCGGGTTTGACGCGACCAAAGACCGTGTAGGAACGCACTGCCTCAGCGACCTTCTCGGGCGTGTCGAGCGTCGAGGCGTCCACGTAGCGCTCTGCCCCCTCGATGCACGCCTGCGTGGCGACCCGCGAAACTGTGAGGGGGTTGTCGCCCGAGATGACCTTTACCTCAACACCTTGGCGGGCAAACTCCTCGAACGTTTGGGGTGCGTTCTCGCGGACTTCGTTGGCAAGCGCCACGAACAGTAGGGGCGAAGTCTCCTCGCCTCTGGCCTCGACAAGCGCGAGCACACGCATGCCCGCGCCGGTACGCTCCTCAAGCGCAGGGTTGCATGCCCGCAAGGCCTCGTCGGGTAGGATGAACTCGGGCGCTCCGAGTCGTAGGGTCCTTCCGTCTACGATGACTTGCGAGTACTTGAGCTTGGAGGTAAAGGAGGTGACGTCGGCGCCTTCGAAGGCTTCCGCCTGAGGAAGGCCCTCGCGTAGGGCGAGCATCGTGGCGTTGGCGTCGGGAACCGTGCGAACGTAGTGATTGAGCAACGACGCCTCCGCGCAAGCGACTTCCACAGGTCTTCCCGAGGTATCGAAGAGCTCGTGCACTCTCATCTGGTCGCTTGTGATGGTACCTGTCTTGTCCACGCAGAGCACGTCGATTCGGGCAAGCTCCTCGATGCTGCGCATGTCGTGCAGGAGCACCTGGTGCTTGGCGAGTCGCATGGCGGAGAGCGCGAGCGCGACGGTGACGAGCAGATACAGTCCCTCGGGAATCATTCCGGTGACGGCGCTCACCATGCTCATGATGGCCTCGGACATCGGCTCCCCGTTGCTTGTCTCTTGCCAGTAGAGCAGACCGCCCACGGGAATGATGAGGATGCCCGCCACGAGGATGATGCGCTCGATGTCCGCGACCATTTGGGAGGGGTGTTCCTTTACCTGCTTGGCCTGCGCGGTGAGCTGGGATGCGTATGAGTCGGCCCCCACGTGTGTGAGCCGTGCGACGACTTGGCCTGCCGTGACGAAGCTGCCCGACATGAGCTCGTCGCCCGGCTCCTTGAGGATCTCGTCTGCCTCACCCGTCAGAAGGGACTCGTTCACACCTGCCTCGCCCGAGACGACGACCGCGTCGGCCGGAATCTGTTGGCCGCTCCCCAGCCGTACGAGGTCGCCGAGCACCAATGCGTCCGAGGCGATGCTGGTATCGTGTCCGTCTCGGATTGCGGTGTACTCGCTTACATCCAGTAGCGCGAGCTCGTCGAGGACCTTCTTGGCACGGAGCTGCTGCACGATGCCGATGACGGTGTTTGCGATGACGACGGGTAGGAAGATAAGGCTCTTGTACGAGCCGGCAATGATGGCAAGCGTCGCAAGCAGCGCAAAGATGCCGTTGAAGTAGGTAAAGACATTGCGTACGATGATGCTCCTGACGCTGAGGTCCGTCTTTGTCGAGACGACGTTTGCCTTGCCCTGCTCCATGAGGCGCATGGCTTCCTCGGACGTGATGCCTGACTCCATGTGTTTGTCGTCCCTTCTGAGCGCGAGCCTTCCCGTGCGTTCATCGACGTCAGAGACTATCGGGGTGGCTGTGGCCTTCCCGTGGACTCATTCCCTGAGTTGGGCGTCGGGAGCCTTTGGGTGGGAGGCTCGTTGGGAGTCGGCTCGTCGGCATCTGACCCAGCGGCGCTCGGAGCTGCTTCGGCCGCGCTTGCGTCGGCATCCTTGGCACGGGCGCGCTTCCTGCGTCGTACGGCCCGAACGATGAGCACGATGATGGTGGCGATGAGCAGATAGGGGAACAGCAGGATGATTGCGTACAGGAGCGATCGTACGACGTTTCCGAAGATGCCCCACGAGTCCTCCCAGGCATCTGCCGCGAAGTTGCCGGGCGTAGTGCTGATGGTCTCGCCTGCGGCAGCCTCCTCGTTGAGCGTGACGGTGAGCAGGGAATGGTCGGCGTTGTGCTTCATGTCGTCACGCTCGTCGGTGTAGGACTTGATCTCGGCCATGACGTCGTACATCCGGTCACTGATCTCGAGCATGTCCTCGGTGGTCGTCGCCTCCTCAAGCATCTTCTGATAATGCTCGTACTGCTGGTTGAGAATCTCGATGCGGCGCTCGGTGTCGTTGTACGTGCGCGTGACGTCGCTTGCCGACACGTTGGCGCTCTCTACCGTGCAACCATCGATGGCACGGAGTTGCTCCACGGTCGCCTCGAGCTTGCCGGGCTCCACGCGGGCCTCGATGGTGATGCTGCGCGCGTGGCCGCCGCTCTCGCTCGAGCTCACCACGGTGCCGCCGGCGTTCGTGATGATGGACTTTGCGGCGACGAGGGCGTCGTCGTAGGAGCGCGTGCGCAGGCTCACATAAGCGGTGCGAATGACAACCGCGTTCGCGTCGTCGCTCGACTGCTTGGCCGCGCCTGCGGTCACGTCATCGTCGCTTGCGGCCTTCTCTGGCGCGTCAGCGTTGAACGACATCATTGACTCGTTCGCGGGGGCAGAGCCATATAAGCCCGTGGCACTGGGCGATCCGCCGCAGCCTACGACGAGCGTACCTGCTCCGAGGGCAAGGGCGAAGTAGAGGGCGGAGGCGATGCGTGCCGGGTGTTTGTGCGTTGCGTGCATGTGCAACTCCCTTCCTAACATGCTAGAAGCTTGGCGAGCGCTACGACGTCATCTTCCGAGCTTGCCCAGCTCGTCGCGAGTCGCATGACCGTCCTGCCGTTCGGGAGGCGCTCCCAGAAGCTCATGTCCACATCTTCCTTGAGTCTTGCAAGCATCGCGTCGTCGAACGACACGAAGACTTGGTTGGTGTACTGGGGAATGGCAAGCTCGCAGCCCGCGTCGATGAACATGCGGGCGATGCGCCCAGCCTGCTTGACGGCGTCTTCTCCGATGCGCTGGTAAAGGCCATTCTCAAAGAGTGCCTGGAACTGTACGCCGAGCAGACGGCCCTTGGCGAGCAATGCCCCGCGGCGCTTCATGATGGTGAAGAAGTGCGGACAGGTGTTGGGCGCGGGGAATACCATGGCCTCGCCAAAGAGCGCGCCGCACTTCGTGCCGCCGATGTAGAAGGCGTCCGTGAGCTCTGCGAGATCCGCCAACGTGACGTCGTTCGTGGGAGCCGCGAGGGCATAGGCAAGGCGGGCTCCATCCACGTACAGGCGCATGTTGTGCTCGGCACACACAGTGCGGAGCTCCCGCAGTTCGGAGAGCGAATAGAGCGTGCCATACTCGGTGGGCTGGGAGATGTAGATGAGGCCAGGCATCACCATGTGGTCGTGGTTGCCGTCCTGCCACCACCCATCGACGAATGCCTTGACATCGGCGGCCGAGAGCTTTCCCTGCTCGGAGGGGAGTTCAAGCACCTTGTGACCGGATGCCTCGATGGCGCCCGCCTCATGCAGGCTGATGTGACCCGTTCGTGCCGCGATGACGCCTTGCCACGGACTCAGCAGGGCATCGATGGCGACTGCGTTTGCCTGCGTGCCCCCGATGAGGAAGTGAACTTCGGCACGGGGAGCCTCGCATGCCGCGCGGATGAGCTCGCGTGCGCGGTCGCTGTATGCGTCGGTGCCGTAGCCGGGCGTCGCTGCCATGTTGGTGGCAACGAGCTGGTCGAGCAAGGCGGGGTGGGCGCCTTGCAGATAATCGGACCCAAAGGGTAGCTTCTGAAGTTGTGTGGCAGCGCTCATAGCGGTCCCTCGACTCTATGGTAAACGTATGACATGTTAGCCGAAGTATGGGACAGGTTTCCATCCTAATACATGCTTCTCGCTTGGTTGACAAATCGCATGGCGTTTCCGTTTTGGCATATCATCCGAAGATGACCCCCGTGTGTGGTCACACGCGCCTGCCGGTTGCCTCGTAAGCGAGGGCGTTGACGACGGCGGTGGCGACGGTGCTTCCGCCCTTGCGGCCCCGTGCCACGATGGCGGGGATGCCGAACTCCCTGCAACAGGCGAGTGTTTCCTCTTTGGCCTCGACCACGTTGACGAAGCCGACGGGTACGCCGATGACCAGTGCGGGTCGCGCACCCTTGCGCAATTGTGCGCACAGCTCGAAGAGCGCCGTCGGGGCGTTGCCTACCGCAAAGACTGCCTCCGGACAGCTCGCCAACGCCTTGCGCATGGCCATGGTCGCTCTCGTCTCGTGCGTCGCACGTGCCGCATCGATGACGTCGGCATCCGTGACAAAGCAGCGCAGCTCGGCGCCCAGACGCGCGAGCGAGGGCTTGCTGATGCCGGCCTCCGCCATGTGCGTGTCGGTGACGATGGTGCATCCGCGCGTGAGGGCTTCGATTCCAGCGCGTGCTGCGTCTCCCTCAAACACGAGGTTGTCCACATAGTCAAAGTCTGCGGTGGTGTGGATTACGCGCCGTAGTACGGCGAGCGCTTCCTGAGGAAGGGCGACGTCCCGCGCGTGCAAACCAGCCTCAATGATTTGCATGCTGCGGGCCTCAATCTGGCCAGGCTCGGTGATTCTGACCTCGGGCATGATCGCATCGATGACTCTTGGTGCTCCCGCGTCTAAGGTACGGTAAATCGCTTCCATGTCGAGCGCCGCCCGCACGGCGTCGGCAAGCAGGTTAATCTGCTGGTCCTGGTAGGTGGCGTGGTCGAGCGTGTGCGCCTCGTCGGGAGCGAGTCCCTTGCGCGTGAGCAACCATCCGGCAAGCGCGTCTACCGCTTCGCCCGTGTCGAACAGGCCGTGCAGATAGGTGCCCAAGGCACATCCGGTGGCACAACCCTCCTCGACCCCTGAGTCAAGACGAGCAAAGGGCGTCCCTCCCGAGCGCTGCGTCCTGCCCATGTGAATCTCGTACCCTTGGACTGCGGCGCCGTCGAGGCCATCCGCAACGACCCGCGCGCGGACGCGGGCGCGGGTCTTCTGCGTCGAGAAGGTCGTCTCGCAGGGGAGCAGTCCCATGCCTGCGAGCTCCCCGCCCCGCTCGACCCAATCGGGGTCGATAAGACGTATGCCCATCATCTGGTAGCCGCCACAGATGCCGAGCACGACGGTGCCGGAATCGCACAGCCTGTGGATGGTCATCTCAAGTCCGGTCTGGCGCATCCAGAGGAGGTCATCCATCGTGCTCTTGGTGCCGGGAATGATGACGAGGTCGGGTTCGCCGAGACTGGCCCGGTCGCTCACGTAGCGCACGCCGAAGGATGGGTGGTGCTCGAGTGGTGCGAAGTCGGTGAAGTTCGAGATGCGGGGAAGCCGGATGACGGCGACGTCGATCGGACGATGCCCCTGCGTATGGAGCAGACGTTCGGAGAGCGAGTCCTCATCGTCGATGTCTGCCCGCACGTATGGGACGACCCCGAGCACGGGGACGCCCGTGAGCTCCTCGAGCTGGGTGAGTCCCGGGCGGAGCAGGGCGACGTCTCCGCGAAACTTGTTGATGACGGTGCCGACGACGCGCGACCGCTCGTCCGGACGCAGGAGCGCAAGCGTGCCGTGGAGCTGCGCAAAGACGCCACCGCGATCGATGTCTCCCACGAGCAGTACCGGGGCGTCCACAAGTTCTGCGAGGCCCATGTTCACGATGTCGCCGTCGCGCAGGTTAATCTCTGCGGGGCTGCCCGCGCCCTCGATTACGATCACATCATGCTCGCGCGCAAGGCTCTCGTACGCGGCCATGATCTCGGGGATGAGGGTGTGCTTGAGCGAGAAGTACGTCTTGGCATCGTAGTGCCCGCGCACCTCGCCGCGGACGATGAGCTGGCTTCCCACGTCGCTTGACGGCTTGAGGAGGATGGGGTTCATCCGCACGTCCGGCTCGATGCCGGCCGCCTGCGCCTGTACCACCTGGGCGCGGCCCATCTCGAGGCCGTCTGCCGTCACGTAGCTGTTGAGGGCCATGTTCTGGCTCTTGAATGGGGCGACGGAGAGGCCGTCTTGGCGAAGAATCCGGCACAGTGCCGTGACGAGCAGGCTCTTGCCGGCTCCCGACATGGTTCCCTGTACCATGATGCATCGTGTCATGCGTGTACCGCCTCCCATGCGTCCAAGAATCGGTCGTTGTCCCGTGCGTCGCGTACGGCCACGCGATACCAACCCGGGCCAAGGCCGGAGTAGTCGCAGCAGTCGCGGATGAGGACGCCCTCACGCTCGAGGTGAGCCGCAAGGTCGGGCGTGTCGTCGTGGACAAGCAGATAGTTCGCCTCACCGCAGATGACGCGACCTCCCGTGGCTTGCAGTGCGGAGGCGAGGCGCTCGCGTTCACGCGAGATGATCTTCCGCACACGTGACGCATAGTCATTGTCGGCAAGTGCTGCGATGCCCGCCTCCTGTGCGACGATCGTGATGGGCCACGGTTGGCCGGCCTCTGCCATGCGGCGCAGCAGATTGTGGTCCGCACAGGCGCACCAGCCGAGCCTGAGTCCCGCCATCCCGTAGAACTTCGTAAATGCCCGCAGGACGAGAACGCGATGACGGGGGACCGCCCGCAGAAGGCTTTGGGCTTGTGGCTCGTCCAGAAAGTCCCCGAAGCACTCGTCCACCACGAGCAGCGTTCCGGTGGCGTCACAACGTTCGACCACGCGTCGCAGGAGCGTGGGTTCGCTGATTCTGCCCGTCGGGTTGTTGGGCTCGCACAGGACAAGTGCGCCGAGCTCGGGTGTTATGCGGTCCAGAATACCGTCGTCCAGGGCGAAATCGGTACGTTGGTCGAGAAGGTACTCCTCCACGTATCCGTCCGTGCGTTCGAATGCCGCTCGATACTCGCTAAAGGTTGGGGCCGTCACGAGTGCGCGTCGCGGCCTGAGGGCGAGTGCGAGGCGGTCGATGAGGTCGCCCGCCCCATTGCCGGCGAGCACGTCCGTGGCATCGAGGCCGTAGGTCTGGGCTAGTGCGTGGCGCAGACTACGGCATCGTGGGTCCGGATAGCGGTCGGCGAGCTCGAGCGCGGCAACTGCCGCAGCGCGTGCCGACTCAGGCATGCCGAGTGGGCTCGTGTTTGCCGAGAAGTCCAAGGGCATGCGCCCGTACTTCTCCAGGTACTCCGCCCAGCGACCGCCATGCGTCCGCATCCGCCCTCCTTTTGTTGGTGTCCATCCCAGCGCGCTCACCTGCGGTAAATCGATGCCTAAGTGTAGCCCAGTTGACGAGGTCTGCGGGTCGCGCAATCGTGAGCACGCTTCGCCCATAGAAGCCTGAAGTGGACGTCCGATGTTGCGAGCATCAACAGGTGAAATCCCTAACGGGATTCATCGGGCGAACCTCCCAAAAGTGGGAGCTTTACCGGGTCGAGAGGGCCCTCTGTAGGGAGGGCCCTCTCTATGTGTAGAAGGCTATGTTCGCAGGCCAAGACCCGCACACCTTCGTGCCACTTGCGCTGCGCAGCAGAGTGCGAGGCACACAACGCTGCCCGTGACCATCATGTGCCCCGCGCGGGTGATGTCGTCAGGAGTCGGATTGCGCGTGGTGTCCCCGATGGTGGGTTTGTCGTGTCGCTGCCCGAAGTACCACGCGGGACCGGCGAGCTCGATGCCGAGGGCGCCCGCCATAGCAGACTCGGTCTGCGCAGAGTTGGGGCTCGCGTGCTTGCGTCGATCGCGGCGCCAGATGCGCCATGCGCCTCGAGCGTCCTCCCCACATAGTGCGGCTGAGGCGACGAGGAGCAGTGCGGCGACGCGCGAGGGCACATAGTTCGCCACGTCGTCCGCATGCGCGGCGGCACTGCCAAAGTGCAGATACCGTTCGTTGCGGTAACCCACCATGCTGTCCATCGTGTTGATTGCCTTGTACGTGAGTGCGAGTGATGCCCCGCCGACGAAGAGGTGCAGCATGGGCGCGACGACCCCGTCCGAGAAGCTCTCGGCCACCGACTCCACGGCAGCCCGTATGACGCCCTGCTCGTCGAGGTGCTCGGTGTCGCGCCCCACGATGCGTCCCACTGCCTCGCGGGCATCGGCAAGCGTCGATGTCTGGAGCTTGTCGAGGACGTTGTTTGCCTCGTCCCACAGCCCGCGCATCGCAAGGCACTGCCATCCCCAAACGACCTCGAGTGCCGTTCCCAGTGCGGGATGCAGCTTACGGGCGCCCCACAATGCAAGGTGCGAGGAGGCAAGTGTCCCGCCAGCCATCGTGAACGCCAGCAGGCGTCCGGCGGCAACCTCCCCCTCAGGTGTGTGAGGGAATCGAGCGCGAAGCGTTGTCTCCAGTCGCTCGATGGCGCTCCCCATGACCACGACGGGATGGCGAATCCAGCTCGGATCACCCAGTATAGCGTCGATGGCGAGTGCGGCGACGCAGGTGAGGGCATGGTTCATACCCGTGACTCCTTCCTGCGGTGGTCGGTCTCTCTTACGAGGCGCAGCACGCGCTCGTGTGCCCATGTAGAGGCATCGAGTAGGAGGCCGCATCCGTGTTCCGTATGCCAAGAGAAGAACTCACGGCGAGGGAGTCCGAAGCGGTCCATCACGGCCATTATCGTTCCGCCATGCGCCACGATGGCGAGCACGTCCGTGCCTTGTGATTGCGCATCGTCTGCGAGCCGTGCGAACGCCTCGCAGACCCGTGTGGAGAACTCGTCCCGCGACTCTCCACCGGGGCATTGCCCCACGCAGCCACGCTCCACCCATGCTCGGTAGTCGGCGTCTCGCTCCATCATCTCTTGGTGGGTGTGCCCCTCCGCTCTGCCGAAGTCCATCTCCCCCAAACCGGGCACCTCGACGAGGCATGCGCCGGGAAAGATGAGCTCTGCCGTCTGCCTGGTGCGCTGGAGGGGTGTGACGTACACGTGCGCCGGGGCGTATGGGGCGACCTCGAGCTCTTGTACCCCCGCCGGCGAGAGGGAATCGTCGGTGCGGCCGACGTAGCGATGCTCCTCTTGCAACACGGTACGACCGTGTCGGATTACCTCGATTCTCATGCGAGCTCACCCTTGAGGACTTGGGGCAGGCCGCAGCATACGCGAACGACGCATGCGGCACGCTCTGCGAGCAGACAGGCGAGTCGACCGGCGTCCTCGCGCTGTGCGCGCTGGGTGGCATCGATGGGGACGACTCCGCCGCCAACCTCGCATGCGATGACCACCTCGCGAGTCGCAAGCTCGTCGGCCAGAGCCGTGAGGTCGGTCTCCGGGCCAACGTTTTGGACATCCCACACGGCATGGCGGGCGAGTTCGTCCTCGTCCCATCCCATCGCCTGCCTCACAAAGGTGCGCTTGCCCGCGAATGCGGGTCCGGTGACGAACATCATAGGATTGCCTCCAAGCACCGCACTATATATATTGATGCGAGCATCCAGAGCTCGCTCGTCTGGACGTACCAACCGCAGAGGTCTCCGGAAAGCCCGCCGAACTGTCGCACCACCACGAACCGATACCATGCGAAGGTGAGCGCGGCGGCGATGATCATGCTCCATCCGCCTGTGAACGCGAGCACGGCTGACGTTGCCGTTGCGATGAGGGCGCAGCCCCACCTCACGATTGTGCGGTCGGAGGCTTCGGCAAACGAACGCGCGAGCCCGTCATGGGGCGCTAGGGGGAAGGCCGCAACGGAGAAGCCCGAGAGGCTGCGGCTCAGCGCATAAGGGAGTATCAGACACGCGGGCGGCACGGAAGGAAGTTCCGTCCACAGTACGAAGGTCGCCAGCAAGAGTAGCGCCAGATGCATGGTGCCAAACGCGCCGATGTGCGGATCCTTGAGGATACGCCGCATGTCTTTCGGCTCGCGATGGCTCGCGAGCGCGTCCCACGTATCGCAGAACCCGTCGAGGTGGATGCCGCCCGTCACGAGCAGGGGTAGCGCGGTGAGCACGAGCGCGCGCACGAGCGAGGAGAGGCCCAGGGCGGCGCTCATCTGCGAGCACCCCCATGCGAACAATCCGATGAGCAGTCCTACCAGTGGAAACGCGATGAGCATGAGCCGCATCGAGTCCTTGTCCCAGGCTAACTGGGGCATGGGCACGGCAGAGAACATCGAGAACGCGACGGCGACTGACTTTGCCGTCATCCTCAGCATGCGCATGGTCGAGCCCCCTTGAGTACGTTGGGAAGCCCGGCGACGACCTCGCATACGAAGTCGGCTTCGGTGGCGAGGGTGCGGTTGGTGCGGCCGAGTGCCTGCAGGTAGGGGAGGGTGTCGCCCTCGTAGTTGGTGCCGCCAAGACACACCTCATTGGTGACGACGGTGAGGTTTTGGCAGGTGGCAGCAAGGTGTCGGACGCCCTCGATGACGACGTCAGCCGTCAGCAGCCTCACGTTCGTGGCATTGGTGTCGTGGTCGTACATCTCGTTCGAGAGCAGGTTTCCCAGGCAGTCGAGCAGCACGTTTGCGTCGCGGGGAACCTCGAGCGTCACAAGGTCGTGGTAGCACTCAAGCGTCACGAAGCCATGGCCCGCCCTGCGTGCGCGATGCCGTGCGATGCGCGTGCGGCACTCCTCGTCCCATGGCTTCATCGTCGCGACGTACACGCGACGTCCGTCTAGGCCAAGTGAGAGATTCTCGGCGTAGGCGCTCTTTCCGCTGGCAGCCCCTCCTACGATGAGTGAAACCACGTGTACCCTCTATACGATGTTTGGTCGGCAAAGCAAGAATTGTAGCAGCTCTTGCCCGAAACGATGGCCTGCCTGCATTTGTGGGCTTGTCATCGGTGACGATCCCCAATGCTTCCCCAAGATGCTTCATGGTTCGGTCCGGAGTGGGGCTGTGCTCCAACCAGTTCGGGTCAGGCGCGACGCGACCTTCAACGGATTCCCTGTTGTTGCATGCTACCATGGGATTTGGCTACGCGTTGGTTGGCGATGCTGGGACAATCTCACGGAAAGGATGGCGCAATGCCACGTGTCGACAGACGTCCTCACAAGCAGTGGGTCTTGGCCACTGCCGCCCTCGTGCTTACGGTCGTGGCGACGGCGTTCTCCATCGTCGGGTGTCGCTTTGGCGAGTCTGGTGCGGTGCGTGGAAAGGCTTCCTCGGAGAGTTGGACGCTCTGCTTGTATCTGTGTGGCTCAAACTTAGAGAGCAGACAAGGCTGGGCCACAAAGACGCTCGAGGAGCTGAAGGGTTGTTCCATCCCAGAGAATGTCACCGTAGTCGTGCAGGCTGGTGGTGCGCGCAAATGGCGCAACGAGAACGTGCAGCAGGACGGACAACGCTTCGTCGTGGAGCAAGGAGAGGTTCGTGAGGTCGGCACGGCATCCGAGGGTTCCATGGGGGAGGCGACCATCTTCGGCGACTTCCTTGAGTTCTGTCAGAGCGACTATCCTTCCGATCGTACCGCCGTTGTACTGTGGGATCATGGCGGCGGGCCGCTTCGTGGTGCGTGCTTCGACGAAAACTCCTCCTTTGATGCGCTCACGCTTGCCGAACTCGACAAGGCGCTCAAGAGGGGTGTTGAGGCACGCGGAGGCAAAACGTACGACATCGTGGGGTTTGATGCCTGTCTTATGGGTTCGCTGGAGACGGCGGTGACCTTGGCGGATGATGCCGACTGGTTGGTGGCCTCCGAGGAGATAGTGTCGGGGGCTGGTTGGGATTACAACCCGCTTGTGGGCGCTATGGGTACCGAAGGGGCAGATGTCGCTGCGATCTCGGCCGCAATCTGTGACGGCTATAAAGAAAAGTGCGCGGATCGGGGAAAGGACGCTACGGCAACATGCGCCGCCATAGACCTGTCCCGTGTTTCGGGTGTCGAGAAGGCCCTAGAGAGCGTGCTCGATGCGCTTAAGGAGCACTATGGCCTTAGCGCGAGCAGCCTGCGCCGACTCTCCTATGGTGCTCGCATTGCCGAGGAATTTGGTGGGGCTGTTGCCGATGAGGGCCAGTCGAACCTCGTGGACCTCAAGGGCCTCGCACAAGCCTGCTCAGAGGCATATGGTACTGACGAGGTGCCTTGGGACGAACTTGTCGCAGCGGTGGACCAGGCGGTGGCGCATCACGTCAACGGTTCAACAACGGTTGGTGCTGCTGGCATGTCCATCTGGTATCCCGTGTCGCTTGAGGATTCTGAGCTTAAAGACTACGTGAAGGTCTCGCCCCTTACGACGTATGCCTCCGCGCTCAATGAATTCTTCTCGATGGATATCGGTAGGGTAGAATTCTCTGATGCGGGATCCATTGTTGACGGAAAGCTCTCCGTCACCATAGACCCAAAGACCGCCTCCGCGTTCTACGACTCATACGTAGTCAATCGACGCGTGGACGGCAGCTACGAGGACCACAACGTCGATCGGGAAGACGACTGGGAATCCCTCACATTCACTTGGCAGCCCTCGTATGCAGTGATGGTGACGCTCGAGGGGATGCCGCTCGACGTAAGGGCCGTCTCGTACACTGATGATTACATCGTGTTCTCGTCTCCCATAAGGGTGAATGGGAAGGAGACTTTCCTGCGATTCGCCTGGGTGACTGACGAGGAGAATCCCGAGGGCGGCTATTACCAAATGCTGGGCACCTGGAACGGTATAGATTACGTGACCGGTCTCGCCGATCGTTTCCTCGACGATCTTCAGCTGGGGGACAAGGTGGAGGCAGTGGCTCTGGAGACGGGAGAAGCGCGTGGTAGCGTGACGTTGGAAGGTGATATAGAGCTTGTTGACCAGCCGATGGAAGCGGGGAAATACGAGTGCTGGTTCGTCGCCCTCGACCTCTTCGGCAACGAATACACCTCCGATGTCTGCACCTACACGGTGGGCGATGGCGGCACAGTTGTGGTCGATATGTGAAGAGCACCAAACAAGCGATACGGGGATGGGTCTTGCTGCGTTCGGTGTAAGAGTATTACCCATTAGAATTCGTGTCGTACGTTGTTGGCTTGACAGAAAGGTGTGGTGGGGACGATGTACCGGTCAGCTTCCATTTGGGATGGACGACAGGCGGAGGGGGCGAGGAGCGGCGAGGCCGAGGTGCAGGAGCCGGCCACGTCGGGCCGGGGCGAGCCGGAGCCGGCCGAGTGCGCCGAGCTCTCCTTCGATTCGTTGGACGTCGCTGCCGGCGGCGCGCGCGGGGGAGACCCTCAGCCTCCGCGGATGGGCGTCGGGGCTCCTGGTATGTGACAGGCGTTGTCCGTTCGAGCAAAGGCCTGGGACGGATGGGTCCTGAAGAAGAGTGACATTCAAGGGAAAGGAGCAAACATGAAGGGAAAGAGATTCATCGCCGCCACGCTCAGCCTGCTGCTGACGGTGTCGCCTCTGGCGGCATGCACGAGCGCGGCCGAGTCGGGAGGTGGCGCAGCCGAGGAGGAGATGGTCAGGGAGCTCGGGGACGTTGGCACCATCAGCGTGCCCTTTAGCAGTGAGGGCAACTACGAGGTGACCTTCTCGGAGTATGACCTCGTGGGAATCGGCGAGGAGGAGATGAGCCGTGGTGATGTAGACGCCGAGCTCGTGCCCGAGGACGAGCCGGTTGCCGAGGACGGCGCGGAGGCCACTGAGGGCGACGAGCTGACGGTGGACGAAGGGGCGGTCGAGGCGACAGACGCAGACTCTGATGTCGTGGAGGACGACGCGGTCACGCCTGACGGGCAGGCGTCCACCGAAGATGCCATCGCGGACGAGGGCGACGAGAAGGCGGACGGGGAAGCTGAGCTGACAGAGGTAGTCGCAGAAGAGGGGCTCACGCTCGCGGACGTGACGCTTGACGACGTGCGCGTCGTGTACCAGTACCCCCTCATCGATAGCGACGAGCTCTACGAAGACCGCGAGGCCCCCATCACGGACTATGCAAACGAGGACGGGGCCGTGACGCTCTCCTTTACCAATCCCGAGGTGGAAGAGGAGTTTTCGCCCGCGTTCTTCGATATCGTGATCGAGCGCCTGGGCTCCCACGTCGAGGTCTACCCAGAGTACGAAGAGCCCGAGCTGGTTACCGTCGACTACGACGCCCAGCTCGAAGACATTCAGTACGAGCCCTCCTTCAGTGAGGAGGACATAGCCCTTCCCGAGGGCGTGGAGATCTACGATGGCAACGTCGTCGTGACCGACGAGGCCTCCGAGGCCGTCGTCGATGCGTTGGAGGACGACCCGTCGGTCGAGATGGAGCTGTCGCGCGGCACGGACCCCTGGAAGGTCGCCGACAAGGCGGTCGAGTACACCACCAAGGGCCTCGGGTATGTGAACAAGGATGCGGGCAAGGTTGCCAAGTACGGCGAGTCCATCTACCAAATCGTCAAGAGCGCCTACAAGGGGGACATCGGCGGCCTCTACAAGAGCGGCAAGAACTTCCTCACGCTCGTGGGCGTTCTCAAGAAGAAGCAGGCGAAGGCGGAGGTTACGAACGAGCAGATTCTGGAGGAACTCCAAGGCCTAAAGGAGGACGTCGCCGACCTCCGCGACCTGGTGACGAACATGAACGCGAAGCTCGACAAGGCCCTGCAGGAGGACTACGCGATTCACCTGCAGCTCTTCGACGACGCGGTGTACGCGATCGGCGTCAACGCCGGGGTCGTTTCGTCGATGCTCCAGAAGGGCGCGGTGCTTGCCGAGGAGCGCGGCATCGAGGTCCCCGAGGAGGACGCGCAGGCGGAGGAGCAGTTCGAGTACAACAGGCAGCTCAAGGCCCTCATAGTGGCCGAGCAGAACTCCGGCAACGAAGCCTTCGCGGGCTTCGACAGGCACGCGGAGGACCTGAGGAAGAACATGAACACCGTCAACGCCGAGCTCGCGAAGACGGGGACGTTCAGCCCCCTCGCCGCCTACGACTCGTACTGGGACCTGTACTTCAACTGGCACACGCAGGGGTGGTACCTGCGCCAGTCCTACCGCTCGAATATCGAGTACCAGCTCAAGGCCGGCTTCGCCTGCCTCGCGGTCTACTACAACATCGGCTCGCCCAAGGTGGGGACCACCTACGACGGGTACGTGGCGGACACGGCGACCTCCCTCACGGCCCTGGAGAAGAACCCGGCGGGGGTGTCCCCCGAGCAGGCGGAGAAGAGCCGCTCGGTGTACAACAGCTGGAACGTGACCCTCGGCAAACCCGTGTACAGCGCGACGTTTGACAAGACCGCCACGAAGATGCTAATCACTAGCAACCTGTATGGAGGAGACTGGCAGAAGTACAAATTCGACAGCAGCGTGCTAAAGACGTACGTGTCGAAGCTCCACGGCAACGACGTCGAGCAGGACCTGCGCCTTGCCGGCCTCTGGGGGAGCGGTGCGAACTACCGCTGGGAACGAGGTTCAAATAGAGTGACCGACGACGCCCACGGCATCGGCATCAACGCATACGAGAAGAAGAGCAAACACTATGTCGACCTTCTCACGTGGGAGGGCAAGATCCACGAGAAGGTCTTGACCTACAACAAATGGGAAACGATCAAGAACGCCTACGAGGACGTGACGGCTGGACGCATCCTCTACGTGACCTTCACGTTCGCGTAATTCAGCATGGTGGCACGTAGGTGGCCACCTGCATGTCGAAGCCGGGCACGGCATTGCCGCAGGGCATGCCGTGCCCGGCTTGCTCTGTGGCCGCGACGCGAGAGGCGCCCGCTAGGGATGAATGGCGGGTTGGTAGCCGTCGATGTCGAGCTGGTCGAGGGTGCTGGTGCGCCGGTACGCCTCGAGTGCCACGTCAATGAGTCCAAGCGCTGCGACGGCCCCGGTTCCTTCGCCTAGGTGCATTCCCGCATGGATTGGGGCATCGAGCCCCAGCTCGTCGAGCAACAGGTGCGCAACGGGTTCGGCCGAGACATGGCTGCCGAGCAATGCGAATCGGCATGCGGGACTCAGCCGCACGGCACATGTGGCTGCGGCGAGCGTAATGATGCCATCGAGCAGCACGGGCACGCGATGGGACGCCCCGCCGAGGCAGATGCCGCAGAGCGTGGCAAGGTCGAAGCCGCCGACCTTTGCGAGAACGTCGATGGCATCGGTGGCGTCGGGCCGATTCGACTCGAGCGCCGACTCGATGATGGCGATCTTGTGCGCAACGCCTTCGGCACAAAGGCCCGTGCCGGGGCCGACGAATTCTTCGGGCGACCGACCAAGCAGGGCGCAGGCGACGGCACACGATGTGGTGGTGTTGCCGATGCCCATCTCGCCCGTGAGCACGATGGAAACGTCCATCTCCTTGCACTCATGTACCAAGTCGATGCCGAGTTCGATGGCGCGTACGCATTCATCGCGCGTCATGGCGGGGCCGTAGACGATGTCATCCGTGCCGCCAGGTCGCACGGGTCGCGTGCGAACGCCGGGGACGCGTGGCCCCTCGAGCATGCCCACGTCCACCGGTAGCACCTCGCACCGCGCATGGCGCGCCATCTGGCATACGGTGCTCTGGCCTGCACCAATCGCGCGAGCCATGATGCGCGTTACCGAGGCGTCGGAGGCACTCACGCCGTGGCATACCACACCGTTGTCGGCGCAGGTCACGACGAGCAAGCGCTTGTCGAGGGTGACGTCAGCGGTGCCGACAATGCCTGCGAGCTGCACGACGAGGTCCTCGAGCCTGCCAAGCCCGCCGACCGGTTTGGCAAGGCTGTCCCACCGAGTCCGCGCGGTAGCCATGGCCGCATCGTCGGCGGGCCTGATGTTGGCAATTGTCTGCTCCAAGGTGGTCATTGGGTGGTCCTTCCCTTCTTCGTAGCGCTCTGTACGAATCGCTCTGCCAGAGGGAGTGTGCCAGCGAAGTGTAGATGTGGGAATCCGGCGTAGAGCGTCGGCGTGGCATGGCAGCATTTCCACGTCGTGCCGTCGAGCTTGCGTGCCACGAGGTCCTCGCCGTTGTGCGTGCTGTCCCAATGGTGAAACTCGTGTGCTGGTACCTGCTCGCCGGCACGCAGGAGCATGCTGTCATGCCGTGCGGAGAGGTGTGCGTAGCCAAAGCGCACAAGGCGTCCGGCGGGATATGAGCGGCCGGGCAGCACGCCCGCCATGCGATATGCGCGCCCGCTCTTGTCAACGAGCTCCTCTTGCAGATACATGAACCCCCCGCACTCAGCGACGGTGGGAAGCCCCTCCACGACGGCGTCGCGTACCGAGCGCAGCATGGAACGGTTCTCGGCGAGTTGGGCGGCGTGTAGCTCTGGGTAGCCACCCCCCAAATAGAGGCCGTCTGCCGGGGGCAGCTCCTTGTCGCGCAGTGGGCTGAACGCCATGAGCTCGGCGCCACATTCTGTGAGCCGGGCAAGGCTGGCGTCATAGTAGAAGCAGAACGCCTCGTCACGCGCCACGGCGATGCGACATTGGGCATGGGCGACCCGTCCGGGACGTGGCGCAGGTTCGACCGCTGCCGCCACGGCAAGAAGGGCCTCGAGGTCGCACGTGCGCTCGAGCGTCGCGGCGATTACGTCAATGCGATGCTGGAAGTCAGGCACTTCCTGCGCCCGAACAAGTCCGAGATGCCGGCTCGCAAACTTCGCCTCCTCCATGGGTGGGAGGTACCCAAAGACGGGAATCGCGCACTCGCGCTCGATGAGGGGTGTTAGGTGGGTGGCGAGTTTGGGTTTGCAGTCGAGGAGAACCACGCCGGCCACGACGTTGGACTTGCGGAACGCGCAGATGCCTTGTATCTGTGCGGCAAGGGTCAGACTGCTTCCCCTGGGCCGAACGGCCAGAATCGCCGGAATGTGCTCCTGCGCCGCGAGCTGCCATGCGCTCGCCTCGTCGGTGCCGCCGATGCCATCGAAGAGTCCCATCGCGCCCTCGATTACGGCGACGTCGGCTTGGGCGAGGCCAATCGTCGTGTGCACGGCATCACCGCCCTGCAAGAAGAGGTCGAGGTTGTCGCAGGGGGCACCGAGCACGCGGCGGTGGAACAGCGGGTCGAGATAGTCTGGTCCGCACTTGAAGCCTGTGACCGAAAGACCCTTGCGCTGCAACGCGCGCAGCAGCGCACACGTGAGTACCGTCTTGCCCGAGCCGCTTTGCGGGGCGGCTACCATGAGGGCGATCATGCGTCGGCATCTCCTGCGCGTGCCTCCACCGCGCGTTGTCCCACGATGAGGAACACGGGGTTGTTTGCCTTGAGGAGGCGTAGCTCGTCTGCCTTGTACGTACGGCTTACCGCGATCTGGGTGACCTCGACGTCAAGACCGCGTGCGTCCATCCAAGAGACGGCTCGCTCGAGCGTCTGGAGCGCTATGGCCGAGACGCAAATGCGCACATTGGGATTCGCGTCAACGGTCGCGCTTAAGATGCCCTCGAGTTCGCCTGAGCTTCCGCCCACAAACACCATGTCTGGACGTGGGAGGCCATCGAGCGCATCGGGTGCCATTCCCTCGACGATATGAAGGTTCCACGTGCGCAATCGTTTGCGGTTCTCTCGTACGAGCCCGAGGGCTTTGGGGTCGCGTTCGACGGCCCATACCTCCTGTGCGACGAGGGCGAGTTCGACGCTTACCGAGCCCGTGCCCGCACCCACATCCCAGCATACCGCATGGGGCGTGACGCCGAGCTTCGCCAAGGCGCAGGCCCGCACCTCCTGCTTGGTCATGGGAACATCTCCACGAATGAATGCCTCGTCGGGCAGTCCTGGCGTCCTTCTGCGTGCTAGCAATTCGTGGGGCATCTCGATGAGCATCACGTTGAGAGAGTCAAAGTCGCTTGTGGCCATGGTCTCTGCGGTGCTTTCGGTCATGCGTTCGTCAGCATAGCCGAGGTTCTCTGCCACCGTAATGCGACACGTGCCGAGACCTGCATCGGTGAGTTCGCCGCATATCGCACGCACGGTCTGGGTCCCCGAGGTAAGCATGAAGACCGGTCGTCCGTTGCGGAGGAGACCAACCACGTCGCATTCCCTCCCATGGGCGGACGCGAGAATCCACTTCTGCCAAGGCCTTCCGAGTCGTGCGGCAAACAGCTGTACGCTCGAGACGCCCGGCAGCACGCGGACCAGATGACCATCCTCCTTGAGTAGGGGAAGAAGGCCCGTTGCCCCAGAGAAGAATCCCACGTCGCCGCTGAGCAGGACGACGGCTCGCTTTGCGTGAGAGTGACGCAGGATGGTGGCGACCTCTTGCGCGCGAATCGCGACGATGGCCTCTGCGCTCGTGGGAGGCAGGCCGTAGACGAAGCGCCCTGCACCTATGATGAGCTCTGCGTGTGCGATGGCCTCTTTCGCCTCGGGCAATAGGTTGCCACCCGTGCAACCCATGCCAACGAGCGTGACTCTCATGTGTGTTCCTCCTCCAAGCCCCACAGCAGCTGGCCTATGCTCATGCCCTCATCGCTTGGTCGCGAGATGAGCACCGTGCGTACTCCGCAGTTCCTTGCGGCGGCGAGCTTCTCGTACATTCCGCCAGCTCGTCCCCCGTCTTTGGTGACGAGCCAACAAACCATGTATTGTCGCATAAAAGCCTCGTTGAGTTCTTGCGAAAAGGGGCCGTACATCGCAATGATGTTGCGATGGGGGATTCCCATGCGCTCGCATGCGGCGATTCCCTCGTGCGTGGGGAGGACGCGCACGACGAGGCGCGCTGGGTCGACGTCCTTGAGGTCAAAGAGCTCTTTTGATCCCGTGGTCACGAGGATGGTTCCCTCGGTAGAGGCGAGCAACCGTCCTGCCTCTCGGACGGACGAGACGACCATGCAGCCGGAGGCGTTCGTTGCTTCTCTGGCTATGCGATGCATTGGCACGGCAGCGTCCATGCAGGCCTTACGAACATTCGCGCTTGCTTCCTCGGCGTAGGGGTGGGTCGCGTCGATGCACAGGTCACAATTCCTGAGCAGCTCTGCCATGGCCCATGCGTCTCGACGACCGACGAGCACCTCGATGCCTGGCGTTCCTTCGAGCTCCTCGGCACCTACCTCGGTGGCAACCGAGACGCGGACCTCGTGGCCCTGCTCGACCAGACGCTGCGCAAGGATGCGTCCCTCGGTCGTTCCTCCAAACAGAAGTATTCTCATGGGTGCCTCCTTGCTTAGGATCGACGTCTGCATACGTTGCGCCTACATGCATAAGGGTTATCAGTATACGGGTATGCGTTCGCTACGAATGACTATTAACTAATACGATACCCTCTTGGCGTGATCAGGTGGCCGTTGACGATAGTCGTTTGGGGGGCACCGACAAATGCGATAGTGAGCATATCCACAGGCTCGTCGCGCAGCTCGGCAAGCGTCAGGAGTTTGTGCTGTTGTCCGGACCGACCGACGTTGCGCACCCACCCACAGGCGGTTTGCGCGTCGCGCACCTCCAGTAGGATGTCGCACGCCCTGCGTAGGTGGTCGGGCCTATGACGTGAGGCCGGGTTGTAGAGGCACAGGGCGATGCCGGCCTCCGCGACGCAACGTAGCCGATGGGCGATGGTCTCCCAAGGCGTGAGGTAGTCGGAAAGCGAGATGGTGCAGTAGTCGTTGACGAGCGGTGCCCCGAGCACGGCGGCACCTGCCAGGGCGGCCGTCACTCCAGGGAGAATCTCGACGTCTACGTTGTCTGCTTTGGTGGCGAGCTCCAGTGTGAGGCCGGCGAGTCCGTAGACGCCCGCGTCGCCGCTGCAGACAAGCGCGACGTCCTTGTCCGCCGCCTCGCGCACGGCCCACCTGCAGCGCTCGAGCTCACCACCCATGCCCGTGACATGCGTCCGCTTATGGGGAAGGAGCGTCGTCGCGAGCTCGACGTAGGCGGTGTATCCGCAAATGACGTCAGCTGCCTCGAGTGCGTCATAGGCAGCTTGCGTCATGGTGGCGCGGTTGCCAGGTCCCATGCCCACGACGAAGAGCCTACCCACGAGTCCACTCCCAGCTCGGTTCGAAGTGGCGCTCGGCCAGGGCCAGCGTCACCCCATCGTTGGCGTCCTTGGGATGCACAAGCATGCCGCCGTTGCTGCCAAGAACCGCGCTGCGCTCGCAGACGTTGTCTACGCCCACGACGTCTTGTACGAAGGCCGACGAGGCGAACGATCCCGGGATGGCAGCGAGCTCGGGGGCAGAGAAGGTCCTAAAGGGTATGCCCAGCTCTTGGGCGAGCGCGACGATGCCTTGTTCGTCTGACTTCGCGTCGATGGAGCAGATGCACGCAAGGGAGCGCAGGTCGTAGCGGGTGCGCGCCATGAGGCTCTCGACGCGGTGCAGCAAGAGGTCGCAAGGCGTTCCCCGACGGCATCCGATTCCCAGCACGAGCACGCGCGGTACGACGTGCAGTACGCGCCCGTCGCTGGCTTCGTGTGCCGAGAGCAACACGTCGCATGCGTCCTTTTGACCCACGACGGTGATGCCGCGGGGTGTGTCGCTGGGCAACGGCCAGTCGGAACGCACGCAAACGGCTTCGCCCGCCAGGAGTCTCGACGAGATGTCCTTGATGCGTTCGGGATTTGTGATGACGCACCCTTGGTGACGTGCCCATTCGTCGACGGCGAAGAGCCCCCGACCGTCGGTGGCCGTGGTGATGATGGGTTGCGCCCCGCATGCGTCTGATATCCGCCGCGCGAGGTCGTTAGCGCCTCCCAAGTGGCCGCTGAGGAGGGGCACGGCGAAGCGTGCGTTCTCGTCCACCACCACGACGGCGGGATCGCTGACCTTGCTTTGCGCGTGAGGCACGATTGCGCGGACGGCGATTCCTGTGGCTCCCACAAAGACGAGCCCGCCGGCGCCCCGGAAGCCCTCGGCGGTCCAATGGGGGAGCTCTCCCGGCTCGCAGCGCCATGCGGTACCTTCGAGCTTGCGTGCCAACAGGCGCGCGAGTTGCTCTCCACGGTCGGTGAACGAGACGATTCGCACGCCCTGTGGCGCCTGCCCCGTCGCGTGCTTTGCTTTCCGGTAGCCCGTGGAGAAGGACGGGTCGTAGAGGCTGCTTCGCTCTCCGTCGCCTGCGAGGAATGCGCCCACGAGGATGAGGGCGGTGCGGCAGATGCCTGCCTTCTCGCCGTCCGACGCGAGCCGTCCCACGGTCGTGCGCACCACGCGCTCCTCGGGCCAACTCGCCTTGTACACGAGCGTGGCGGGCGCATCGGCATCGTATCCCCCGCGTATGAGCTCCTCTTGCACTTGGGGCAGCATGCCCGCCGAGAGGAAGACGGCCATGCTCGCACCATGCGCCGCGAGGGCGCTGAGCCGCTCGCCCTCGGGGACGGGTGTGCGCCCGGCAAGGCGCGTTACGATGAGGCTCTGGCTCACGCCGGGGAGCGTGTACTCGGCCTTGAGGCTCGCGGCGGCGGCACACAGGCTGGAGACGCCGGGCGTGTCGTCGTAGGGAATGCCCCGCTCGTCAAGCGCGTCCATCTGCTCTCGGATGGCACCGTAGAGGCAGGGATCGCCCGTGTGCAGCCGCACCACCTCGTAACCGCTGCGATTGGCGCGAACCATCACGTCAATGACCTGCTCGAGGGTCATGCGGGCGCTGTCGTGAACCTCGTGCGCCTTGGTCGCGAGCGCGAGGAGCTCGGGGTTCACGAGGCTGCCCGCGTAGATGACGACGTCGGCGGAGCCGAGCAACCGCGAGCCGCGTACGGTGATGAGGTCGGGGGCTCCTGGCCCCGCGCCTACGAAGTGAATCATGGCATCTCCTCCTTCCAAATGCAGGGGGTAAACCGCCCGCACACATAATAGAATGGTTGCGTCAAAGAGAGGGGGACTCCATGCTGTTTATCCATTATCCAAAGTGCGCCACCTGCAGGAAGGCGAAGGCGTGGCTTGACGAGCGTTCCGTCGCCTATGACGCGCGTCATATCGTGGAGCAGAATCCGAGCGTGGAAGAGTTGCGTGCATGGCACGAGAAGAGCGGCCTGCCGCTGAGGAGGTTCTTCAACACGTCGGGGAAGGCCTACCGCGAGATGGGCCTCAAGGACAAGCTGCCCGTCATGAGCGACGACGAGATGCTCGCCCTGCTCGCCTCCGATGGGATGCTGGTGAAGCGCCCCCTGCTCGTGCGGGACGACGTGGTGCTCGTCGGCTTCAAGGTGGGCGAATGGGAGCAGCTGCTCGGGTAAGCCCGGCACACGTGCGATGTGCCGAATGATCGTGCTCACGCCCGTGCCTGCAGCATCGTGCGGGCAGCGGGGGTCTCTCCCAAATGCCCGTGTTTGTTCGAGAAGACCACCACGCCCGTGCGCAGCGTGCCTCGCGTCCTTTGGTCGAGGTGGCGCTGCATGGCGGCGATGAGGCTCCGCATAACCTCATCGGCCAGGCTGGCATCGCGAAGCAGGTCGAGTGCCGCGTCGGTCGTGGCGCACTGCAAGAGGCTCGAGCAGAGGCCCTGGCCAGCGCCGCAGCTGGCGGCGTGGGCGCACAGGAGCTCCATGCGGCAGTCTGCCACCTTGGAGTGCGTGTTCATGATGCCTCCGGCAAGCTTGACGAGCTTGCCGATGTGCCCCACCACGAGCACCTCGGAGAATCCCTGCTCGACGCAGGCATCGAGTGCATCGCCAAGGTAGTTGCCAAACTTCACCTGTGGGGCGTCGGCAAGCTCGGGGAGAGACGTTCGGACGAAGTCTTCGGCGTAGTTGCCGGGCAGGAGTACCACGCGCGTCGCTCCGAGCGCTCGCTGCTGGCGTAGCTCGACCTCGATGGTGTCGATCAGGGCCCGCTCGCTCATGGGCTCCTCGATGCCCGACGTTCCCAGAATGGAGATGCCGCCGACCACGCCCAGCTGCGGGTTGAAGGTGCGTGCGGCAAGCTCCTTCCCCCCGGATACCTCGATGGTCACTGTGAGGCCGCCCGCATAGCCCAGCTCGGTCGCGACTGCCCGTGCCTGCTCCTCAATCATCTGGCGGGGAACCCGGTTGATGGCCGCCGCGCCCACGGGCTGGTCGAGGCCGGGCTTCGTGACCCTTCCCACGCCGTCGCCGCCCTCGATGGTGATGCCCTGCTCGGTGCGCGAGACGCGCGCGGTGATGACGATGCCGTTCGTGACGTCGGGGTCGTCACCCGCGTCCTTGCGGACGCCGCATGTGGCGACGTTCCCTTCGAGTGCGCAGAACTCCAAGTCGGCCGTGACGGTGATGCCCTTCGGGGTCACCAGCTCCACCGTTTGGGGCGCACGTCCCGCCAGCAGTAGGCGTGTTGCCCCGGCGGTCGCAAGCGCCGCGCAGGTGCCGGTGGTCATCCCACGGCGCAATCGCTGCTGTCCGCTGCGCACGTAGCGCTCGTCGTGGCCGTCGTCTGCCTGCGGCCGGTCGAGCCGGCCGTCGAGTCCCGGGTAGAGCTCGTCAAAGAGGTCGTCGTCCACGCCGTAGAGCGTGCGCACGTATCCGCCGCAAAAGACCTCGTCAGGTGGGGCGATGCGGTCGATGCGGCCGCGTGCCACGCATGCCACGAGGTCCGATGCGTAGCGGGCGAGCTCCAGCTCGTGCAGGCTCATGAGCACGGCGATGCTCCGTTCGCGCGCGAGGCGTCGCAGCGTGCGCACGAACTCGAGCTTGTGGCGGATGTCCAGATACGAGGTAGGCTCGTCGAGGACGAGCACGCGCGGCTCTTGGCATAGCGCCCGGGCGAACAGCACGCGTTGACGCTGTCCGTCGCTCAGCTGGGAAAACTGCCGCTCCGCGAGGTCGGCGACGCCTACCAGCGCCATCGCTTGGTTCATGGCACGGTGGTCGGCATCGGTCAGAAGGCCGAGGCGCCCCGTATGGGGGTACCTGCCGAGGGAGACCACATCCGCACTGGTTATGAGCTCGGGATCGGAGCGATCGGTCGTGAGTATGGCCATCGTGCGGGCAAGCTCGTCCGCCTTGAGCGAAGAGAGCTCGTCTTTGCCTATGTACACCGTGCCGCCTTTGGGGGCGAGCTGACGCGCGACGGTCTTGAGTATCGTTGACTTGCCGGCCCCGTTGGGGCCTATGAGGGTACAGATTCGTCCGGGTTCGACCGTCAGGCCGATGTCCGCAACGACCGTAGCCGCGTAGCCGACGTCGAGCTCTACGGTATGCAGGGCGCTTCGGCTCCTATCCATGGGGCACCGCCCTTCTCCGTTGGCGTGCGACAAGCATCCAGAGCACCACCGGTGCGCCAAAGATGGCGGTGACGGTGGAGATGCCCAGCTCGGTGGGCGAGAAGGCCGTGCGCGCGATGAGGTCGCACAACAGGCAGAACGCCGCTCCTCCCAAGAAGGCACCCGGGACGATGACGAGCGGCCTGGCGGTGCCAAAGAGCCCCTTGACGAGCTGAGGAACGGCGATGCCCACAAATGAGATGGGTCCTGCGAGGGCCGTGACGCAGGCTGCGAGCAGGCTGGAGAGCAGGACGAGCTGCATGCGGAAGCGCCGCACGTTGACGCCGACGCTTGCCGCGTATGTCTCGCCTAGCTGATAGGCGCCCATGGGCTTGCACAGCAGAATCGCTGCAGCCATGGCAAGCGTCGCCATGAGCGCGGCCGTCGCCACACCGTTCCAGTCCATACCCGAGAAGCTGCCCTGAGACCAGCTGTGCAGGTTCACGATGTTGGCGTCGTCGGCGAAGGCAATCACGAGGTCCGTCGCAGCCGCGCATACGTAGCCGATCATGACGCCGCAGACGATGAGGGCGGACGGGTTGCGCACGCGACTCGCGACGGCGAGCACGAATCCCATGGATGCCATGGCCCCCACGAAGGCTGCGATGATGAGGGCGGCCGACCCGAGGGCAACACCGTTGCCGAGGGACCATACGAGGGCGAGGGCGACGACGAGCTTGGCTCCCGAGGAGATGCCCAGCACATATGGTCCGGCGATGGGATTGGCAAAGAAGGTCTGGAGCATGAAGCCCGCCACCGAGAGCATGCCGCCCAGAAGCGCCGCCGCGCATAGGCGGGGCAGGCGGATTCCCCAAATCACCTGGGAGCCGATGTCGCCTGCCGCATCGGGGCTGGAGGCCACGATGCGTAGCGCCTCTCCGACGGGAACTGACGAGCTGCCCACCACGAGGTTCAGCGAGAGCAGGGCGAGCACGAGCAGGGCGAGCGCCACGAAACCCCAGGCACATCTTGCGGAGCGACTCACCTCTGGTCCTCCCAATCCACCTGGTATAGATGCTTCAGTGAACCCTTGCGCGCGGTGCCGTCAAAGATCTGGCCCATCTCCACCACCATCTGGGCGAGGCTGGTGGGCTGTTGGAAGAGGTCCTTGCCGGTGCACCACACCCTGCCCTCCTTCACGGCCGCAAGGTCTGCCAGGCGGGCGTCCTTGGCCACGAGGTCGTCGATGCTTTCCAGCTCGTCGTCGATTGCGCTGTTGTAGATGACGTAGTCACAGTCGTGCGCCGCTGCGAAGAAGCCCTCCATTTCCATGTTCATCGTGGAGAGCGCGTTCTTCTCTTCGGGACTCGTCTCGGCGCCTTCGAGGAAGTATCGTCCGCCTGCCAGGGAGATCATCTGCGAGACGTAGTCGCCGGGCTTGCGCACGACCACGTGTCCGTTGGCGCCCATCGAGAAGAACGCCACCCGTGGCGTCGCGTCTGACGCGGTTCCCATGGTGGAATCGCGGTCGGCGGTAGCCTCCACGGCGGCTACCTGGTCTTCGAAGAATTGCTCTGCCTCGTCGAGCCTTCCCGTCAGGAGGCCGTACAGCTTGATCCACTCGAGCCTGCCGAGCGGGTTCGTCTCGTAGCTCGAGCGCTCGACGAGCACGGGAATGCCGAGGTCACGGAGCCGCTCGGCCACCTCGGGCGCATGGTAGATCATGGTGGACTCGATGGCAGCCTGCGCGCCTTCCGTCAGCACGAGCTCGTAGTCGGGGGCGCTGTACTTGCCCACGTAGCGCATGCTGCCGTCCTCGAGCGCGGCCACGACCTCGTCGAGGCTCCAGTCCTGTGCCTTGGTGCTTGTCATGCGCACGCTATCGAGCGCGTCGAGCTGACGAAGGAAGTCCATGGCCGAGGAGGCCGCGAGGTAGAGGCCGTCGATGGGGATGGGAAGTGTCGTGACGTCATCGGGATTGGTCGAAGCGCCCTTCGGATTCACCCCCTTCGGCACCAAGAGGTAGTGGTCCGCATCACCGATGGTGAGCAGATACGTGCCGTCGGAGAGACGGGCGATGTCGAACTGCGTGGCGTACGTCAGCTCGAGATGGTCGACGGTATCGGAGGCGACGACATTGGGTGCGCCTCCTTCGGGAGCGGAGCCGCCCGGCGCGGGTCCGTCGTCCGCAGGTGCCGAACCCGCGCAGCTCACGAGGAGCAGCGCGAGCACGGCACCCCACATAAGCAGGGAAATCTGTGTCGCGATCCTACGCATCGGCCGTGGTGATGGTGGACGAGTCGAAGGTGAGGGTGTACTCGATTTCGTGTGGGGTGCTCATCGCCGTGGTGTCGGCCACGACGGGCAAGGGTGTGTCGAACGCAGAGACGGGCACGTCGAACGCGGAGTTGCCATCCTCGTTGACGGGTTCCAGGCGCTCGCCGTCGACGAGCATGTAGTCGTAGTTGGGGCTGCTCCACACGATGCGGGCGACGGCAGCGCCGTCGGCGACGGTGATGAGGGCGGGGGAGTCGACGCTCGCCTTGCCCGAGCCGCCCTCCAAGGTCACGTCTACGTTGTATGTGCCGTTCTCGAGCCCGAGGCTCTCTACGCTGCTGCCTTTGCTTGCCGCACCCTCAGCGAATGCCTCGGCGGGGAGCGAGTCAGACCTGAAGAGCAGCTCGCGGTCGTACCACTGCTCCTTCTTCTTGCTGTATGCTGCGCACGGCAGCGGTTCGTCGAGTGCCGCCACGGGGATGGTGAACGTATGGGCGCCGTCGACCTCCTCGTAGGTGATGTAGTCTGCCTCGCTCGCCGCCGCGGCCTCTTCGGCGGTTCCCGGGTACACGTAGAGGTAACCCGTGCCACCCATGGTCATGCGCGCAGTCATGGCGCCTTCGGCCACCGTGAGCTCGCATGCGGTGATGCGAAACATCGAGGAGCTCGACTCGACGTCGATGGCGTAGGTGCCGTTGACGAGGGCGTCTGCCGTCATGGGCGTGAGGCCCTCGGTGTTGAGCTCGACGGGCTTTGCCATCTGAGAGGCGTCGGCCACTTTGGACTTCTCGGTCGAACCCTTGACGGAGTCGACGGCCGCCTGCGCATGCTCCGCGAAGATCTGCTGGATGGGCTCGAGCTCTCCCAGGCCGCGAAGGACGCACTCGACCTCGTAGCCCTCTGCCTCGAACCTGCTCTTCCAGGAGTCATCGTCGTCGCTGGCCATGTCGTTGTTTGCGTGGTCACCGGCGACGATCATGAGCGGCTCGAGCACGACGCGCTGGTAGTCGCCCTTCTTGACCGCAGCGATGACGTCGTCGAGTGAGGGAGTCGCTTCGACCGTGCCTACGAAGTAGTGGGTCTTGCCAAGGCCGTCGAAGACCTTTTGCATCCGTGCATACACCTCGTTGGACTCGGCCTCGGTGCCGTGTCCCATGAGCACGATGGCCGTCTTGCCATCGTCGTAGGTGGTCGTGGAATCCGCGACGGCCTGCGCGACGCGCTCGAAGTCCTCGTCACTCGTGAGCAGGGGCTCGCCCACAGCGACCTTCTGGAAGGCGTCGGAGTTCTTGCCCACCTCGTCGACGAGGTCGTTGTACTCGTAGCCGTGCATGAGGTGAGTCGGCTGGACCACGAGGTTCTTCACGTCATTCTTGGTCGCACGCGCAAGCGCCTCCTCGACGTTGTCGATGACCTCACCGTCGCGCGACTTGACGTGGTCGATGATGATCTGGCTCGTGAAGCCACGCCGCACGTCCCAGTCGGGGAAGGCGTCCTCGAGCGCCTGCTCGATGGCACCGATGGTCTGGCGGCGGCTGTCGTTGAAGCTCGTGCCGAAGCTTACGACCAGCAGCTCGTTATCGCCGATGTCGTCGGCGTTGCGTGGGTCGTCGAGGGAGGCGTCTCCGGTGTCGGGTTCTGCTTCCTCGGCCTGTTCGACGTCCGCGGCCTGTTCGGTTTGCGTGGTGGCCTCCTCATCGGTGCTCGTGGCCGAGGTGCTGCCCGAGCAGGCGGGCAGCAAGGCAAAACAGAGTAGCGGTGCGAGTAAGGCGGCAAGGGTCTTCTTCATGATGACCTCCTTCGTGTGGGGACGTGCGTCCCCTCCCAACAACAAAAAAGGCCGCATGCGTGTGGACATGCAGCCGCATCAGGCCCAGTTGCCGACCGGACCCAGTGTGCGATACGGCCAAGTGCTCGTGGCCTGGACCAGCCCGCTTGCAAGACTGCGTCCTGTACCCTCACAGACGGCAGGTCTCCTGGCTTGCGGATCGTCGCTCGCCGCCGCCTTCCCAGCTGTTGCCAGTGACCGCACCTACGCGTGGCGGCGAGCTCCCCACATACAGTGACGAGATCGCACAGGCTTCGCACCTGTTTCCCTATTGTCCCCTGCCGCGGCATGGCTGCCGTCAGGGGCACCGTCTGCGCTTATTCGGTTTTTGGCCACTATAGCACAGCGCGTGCTCGTAAGGCGGGCTCTTGTGGGTCGTCGACTCGGCTAATACTCCACGCCGGGACGCGCGGTGACGCCACTCGCGTAGGGATGGCGGATGCAGGCCATCTGCGTGACGTAGTCGGCCGCCTCGCGCATCCAGGGCAGGGGGTCGCGGCCCGTCAGGACGACTTCCCGGCCTGCAGGTCGTTCGAGCACCGCAGCACGCAGGAGTTCTTGGTCCACGAGCTCGCGCCTTGCGGCGAAGCAGGCCTCGTCAAGCACGAGCAGGTCCGCGCCCGCGTTGCACGCCTCTTCGAGCAGCGCGTCTTGCCGGCGGTGCAGCGTGAGGCGTTCCTCATCGGAGAGCTGGCTCACGAAGCGTCCGTCCGTGCTCCCGGCGAGTACCTTGGCGCCAAGCTGTCGTAGCGGCCCGATTTCTCCGCTCGTACCATCCTTTGCGAATTGGACGATAACGACCCGCAACCCGTGGCCGAGCGCGCGTAGTGCGAGTCCCATGGCGGCTGTGGTCTTGCCCTTACCGTCTCCGCAGTAGAGGTGTACGAGCCCCGGGGCGTTCGTCTTCGTTGCGCCGAGGGTCATTGCTTGCGCGCGAAGCCGGTGCGGACGACGTCGATGATGGAGGCACAGGCGATGGAGTCGTCAAGCGACATGAGCGGCGATTCCTTAGCTCCCTCTTCGAGCAGGCCCACGAAGTGGCGAATCTCGCCAAAGAAGTCGTCGACCTCGTAGGGTGCCTCGAGCGCACGTGGTTGTGTACCCTCGATGAGTACCGTCGCCTTCGTGGGGCGATGCAACTCGTCCACCACGATGCGCCCACGCTCGCCCACGAGGGTCGCGGTGCGGGGCTTCGCGCGGTCGAACGCGCACTCCAAGCGCGCGCCCGTACTGCCGCAGCGCAGGCCCGCATCCGTGTAAACGTCGATGCCGTCCTTCTGACGACCCTGGAACGAGACGAGTTCGTAGGGCTCTGGGCAGAGGGCGGCGATCCAACTGGCGCAGTAGATGCCGCAGTCCAAAAGTACTCCTGCCCCCGGACCCTTGCTCATGTGGTACGTGCCGGTGCCCTCCACTTGCCCCAACATGTCGTTGCACAGCGTGGCGTCGACCTGCGTGAGGGGGCCGATGAGCTCCAGCGCCTCGAGCACCTGAGCGTAGAGAGGGACGAAGCGCGGCTTCATCGCCTCCATGAAGAGCCTACCGGTCTCGCGCGCGACCGTGGCGACGTCGCGCATTTCCTCCGCTGTGAGCATGGCGGGCTTCTCGCAGAGCACGTCCTTGCCGGCCCGCATTGCGCGCAACGACCATTCGTGGTGCAGGGCGTGGGGGAGTGCGAGGTAAATGGCGTCGACATCGCCGTCGAGCAGCAGCTCCTCGTGGCTGCCATAGGCGCGTGCGTCTTGGGCGCGGGGCACCTCAGAGAGGAATCGCTCGGCCTTAACGAGCGTTCTGCAGCTTGCCGCGACAAGTTCGGCACGCTTCTCGTGCACAAGGCTCTTCGCAAAGCGATGGGCTATGTTGCCGCCTCCCAGAATCCCGAACCGAATCATGAGCTACCTCGCTTCCGCCGATGGCGTGTTGTGGACGTCTCTATTATGGCATTTTGGGATCAGACTGGGGTTTCTCCTCCGTCGTGAACCTCTCGAGGGGGCGGCGTGGTTCATTGGGGGTAGCCCCCCAGCGGACCACAGAAACCGAGGTTGTGGCAGAGGGCTGGGTGACTGTCTAACAAAAGTCGAGGTTGTGGCAGAGGGTCTAACAAAAAGCGAGGTTGTGGCGTGCCCCAAGGTCCCTTTCCGTTAGGGGACCGTGCCGCAAGGTCCCCTTTTGTTAGAAGCCGTGCCACAAGCTCCATTTCCGTAAGGGACCTGGGCCGAAGGGCCTCCGCGGCGTGCCACAAGCTCCGATTTCGTTAGGGTGCTGACGACCACTATGCGACGATTGCGGAGCTACCCGACGAGCACCTCCTTGCCGCGGAAGGCGATGCCGTAGGTATGGATGCGCTCGGGGGCGATGCCGCGCTCCATGAGGCCGGCCACGTAGCCCTTCTCGTCGATCTGTGCGTGGGCGCGGGCCACGGTGTCGGCCAGCGTCTCCTCGTCCCAGTCGTCGAACACCTTGAACTCCATCACCACGCCGGGGTCCGTGCCTGCCGCACCGTCGGTGGGCACGAGCGCCACGTCGTAGCGCCCGAAGCCGCTCTCGCGGTTGGACTCCACGCTCCAGCGCCCGCGCAGCGAGGCGAGCATGCCCAGCACCAGGCCGTGGTAGAAGCGCTCGGGCTGGCTCGCCGCGGGCCGGTTGGTAGCGCGCGTTCGCCGGGGCGAGCCAGCCCCGCACCATGCGGTCGAAGCTGAGCCGAACCTCGCGGTTGGTGAGCCGCAGCGAGCGCGGAGTGATCTCGACGAACTCGGGAACCGGGCCCGAGCTGGTGACGTAGCCGGCGGCCAGTAGCAGCGCCCACACCGCCTCTGGCGTCGTGGCGAGCTCGGAGAACACGACCTGCTCGTCGATGGGCTTGGCCACCTCGCCGCCGCGCATGAGCTCCTCGAAGTCCGCCTTGAGCTCCTCGTCGCCGCGGCGCACGACCTCGGAGACGAGCCCGTTGCCGGAGGTGTTCGCCCAGTAGGCCCGAAACTCCCCGAACTGCAGGAGCTGCGTCATCGACCAGGGGTTGTAGATGTGCCCAATGCCGCCGAAGGTGAAGCCGTCGTACCAGTCGCGCACGGCGTCCCGCTTCGTCGCCAGTCCGTACTCCGCGAGCGCTGCGTCGACCTCGGCCTGCGTGAAGCCGAAGGCGGTCTGGTAGAGCGGCGTCGAGGTGGTCACCACGACCAAGTTGTTGAGGTCGGAGAAGATCGACTCGCGGGAGACGCGCGTCACACCGGTGATCAGGCCGCGGCCCATCGCCGGGTTAGTCTTGAAGGTGGAGTTCATCAGGTCGCGCATGAAGTCGGAGGCCACATCCCAGTAGCCGTGCGTCCAGGCGCACTCCATGGGCGCGTCGTACTCGTCGAGGAGCACAACCGGCGCGACGCCGTGGTAGCGGCGCAGCAGTCTGCAGAGCATGTTGGGGACGTTGGTGCAGGTGACGGCATCCATGTCACGCGCCACGGAGTCGAGTCCCTGACGGTCGCGGTCGCTCAGTCCGCTCCACTCGTACAAGTACGCATGCGCCTCGACCAACGAGACCATCAGCTCGTTGATGCGCGCGCACATTGCCTCGAAGTTGCTCTGCTTCACCCGCGCGAAGCTCATCGCCACCACCGGCACCGTGCCCTGCAGCTCCCGCATGGCGGGGTCCTCCCACACCCCGAGCCCGCCGAAGAGCTCCTCCCCGCGGCCCGCGAAGTCGCGCGAGAGGAAGCAGCGCACGGTGTCCAGGTTGAGCGTCTTGCCGAAGCGGCGGGGGCGGCAAACGAGGGTGACGTCGTCCTGCGCGAGCCACCAGTCCCGCACGAACCCGGTCTTGTCCACGTAGAAGCACCCGTTCGCGCGGATCCCCTCGAACCCCTGTGCGGCGTCCGGGACTCGGATTGTAGCGAGATGTGACAACGGGGACGTTGGGTGTTGTCACGCCGCCTTTTGCGAGGCGCAACGTCTGCCGATGAAGCACGGAATCGATTCGCGCTGAGCGATAGGCTGATTAGCGATGTGCATATTGCAGACCGTGAGCAGAATAACGGCATGTATGAAACGTACTCTTATGCTAAAGAATCAGGAGCTCCTCGACTTGGAGATTGACTTTGTGACGGGCGAGGTTTGCATCGTTGATGCCCCGGATGCGCGCGACCCCCTCTTGGCATCGCTCGGGTTTGGCGGTCCCGCCAGGGATGCTACCGTCACGGTGAACATAGGGAGTCGCCGCTTGTCCCGCGGCCGAGATGACATCGACAGGCTCTGTTACCGTGCCCTGGGTTCCACCGAACGCTGGGAGGACATCAACTTCTATGACAACGATTGGGACGGCGGTTTTCGTGCGGCAGTCCTCACGCACGACTACGAGAGGCTTGCGTCCTGTTCGCCTCTTCGTGCCGCGAGCGAGGCCTCGTAGGCCTCCGACGAGAGGTGCCAAAGCACTGCCACCACGGACGTCCGATTCGAGGGGTCGTCCAAGGTGACGCCTGCGAACGTGCAGAAACGCCCCCGCGCCTCGGCCACCTGGTCCGGATTCGCGTCACGGCCGTCCTCCCAACCGGTGAGCCAGCACGTGGCCACGACCACGAGGTCAGCGCGGGCGCGGCGCTTCCTTGGAAGCGTGCCTGCCTCCCAACGTCTGAGGTTTCGGGCGTACGCTGCATGTGCGATGAGCGGCACGTTGGTGACGAGCGAGCGCGAGACCGCATAGTCGTCGGGGGAGACGTCCGTGGAGTCGTAAGCCAGGGCGGCAGTTCTAAGAAACGTGATTGCCCGCCTGCCACCCACGATCGCCATATCCGGGCCGGGCTTGCGTCCCGAGTCCATCGATCCAGAGAAGGAGAGCTCTGGGCTGATGCCCTTTGGCAGTACCGGCTGAACGACGTCGAGCAACGCCTTAACGAACTGGTCGTAGCGCATCTTCGAATTGGCCATCTCCTACCCCCGTCTCGAAGTGTGGCCCAGGGCGACCACGTCGTTGAACAGCACGCGCACCTTCTCGGCCACCATCTTGTCGACGTGATAATGCCCGGCGTACCACATGCGCAGCGCTTCTCTGTTGAGGGTGTCATACACCCACTGGAGATAATTGGAGAGGGGGTCGGCTCCGGAAGCGAGCTCTGCGTAGCTTCGCCAATCGAGCGCGTGCATGCGGAGGTCAGCGAGGAGCTCGTGGGTGAGCATGTAGTCAACGCACCAGTTGCGTTCCGCCAAGCTTGCGGTGCAACGATCGTATTCCTTGTCGGAAAGCATCTCGCGCGCCCACCAGCTCTCACCTTCCACACGCCACGCGCGGTCGGTGCTGCGTGCCCCGCCCATCGCGAGGACGGAGATGGTTTCCGCTGCATTGACGGGCAGGTCGTACACATGACCGCGCATGAGGTGGATCACATGCGGGTGACCTGGTATTACGTGGGCTGGCCCCCCGAAGTCTCCGCACACCACCACGCAATCGTCGCGGGTCAGCGTCTGGCCTTCAGGCCACCCGGTGGCATCCAGCTTCTCTCGGTGAAGCGCGCCGTGCGTGTCGCCTGTCACATAGATCATCGCAGAACCTCCTTTCGCTCGTGAACACCTGCAAAGCGTATCACGCTGTGGAATATCGGTTGCGCAATCGAATCTAGCGGGGCTAGTGGTAGCTGCCCGAATCCGAGTATGAGGCTGAGGCTGATTTGTCCTTGACGGGGTTCGTACGATTGAGGGGACGGCGAAGTGACGGCAGAGAGGAGCGCGCGATGGAAGATAGGACGCAGGGCAAGACGAATGTGCCGGCGGAAATCGAGGAGTCCTTGGGCGAGGAGCTCATGGCCATGCTCGAAAATGACGAGTCCGAAGACACGCAGGCCGAAGAGGAGTTCGAGGTCAATCTCCAAGGCGAGATGGTAGGGTCCGTGGAGCCGCCGTGCTCGGAGCCTCTCTTCAGGTCGCGCCACCGCACACGCCACAAGCGCTCGAGCCGCGTGCGCTCCCGCCGCCAGGACACCTCCACCGTCATGCTCACGGGCGACCCCGTGCGCATGTACCTCAAGGAGATCGGCAAGGTG
>CADBYM010000009.1 GCA_902798915.1 uncultured Coriobacteriaceae bacterium
GACCACCATCCTGACCTGCCTCTCCGGGTGCTGCGCCCAGTCGGTCGACTGCACGTACGCCTCGAACGCGCCGCCGTGCCCGAAGAAGAGCATCTTGGCAAGTTCCGCATTCCTCGACCGCGGCACGAAGCCGATCTTGACCTTTCCGCACCACACCGACACCGCGTTGGGGTCGTAGGGGTTGTCCGGCTCGCTCCTGAGCTTGAGCTTCTTGCCAGGGCGCAGCTTCTCCGCAACCTGCGGCCCGTACCAGTGGCCGAACCCCGCCACGTGGCACGACATGAACTCGCGTGACATCTCGTACATGGTTCCTCCTCGCCTCCTCGCGGACCCTTCTCCGCGCTTGGGCCCAGCATACGGGGCGTGCGGGACAACAATTGGTCCGCGCGCCATCCGCAGTGACGTGCCATAGAATGGGGCGGTGCGGAGAGGACAAGGCCACGGCCAAGTCAGACGCGCAAGGCCTCGCCGCTGACCAAAGAAGAAACGCTCCCGTTGACTGAGGCCAGCGGAAGCGGGTAGAATACGACTGACGGCAGCCTAGTCGTTGTAAGGTGTAGCTAGGCAACGCCGTCGGGGTTTCGACTAGGGCCTATGGCGCGGCAACGCCGGCCCTATTCTTTTGTCTCAACCCCTTAGGTGCTTTGGCCTGTGGTCATCATCGCGTGCATCGGGATGGTCATCCTCCTCCTTCCCCGAGCCCTTGAGCTCGAAGTATGCCTTCAGTACCCCTAGGAGCACTATCAGCAGCTGCAGAACAGCAAGTAGAACTTCCATGGCAACTCCTTTCTAACGTAGCAAAGGCGCTGCCTAGCACTGACAAGGCTAACCGTCAGCCGGAGGTACATCTTACACCCATGACGGGCGACACCGCGTTGGGGTCGTAGGGGTTGTCCGGCTCGCCTCTGAGCCTGAGCCTCTTGTCCGGGCGCAGTCCTCTCTGGTCAACCATGCGGAACAGAACTGCCGCGGAGAGTTGTTCCGCGTGCCGTAGAATGGAGCGGTGCGGCAGACCGGAAGCTGCAACGGGGGAGAGTGGTTGTGAAGAGGGGATTGCGCGTCTTGTACTTTGCCACGGTTGCGATCAGCGCCCTGGTGGGGCTCTGGCACTTCTTCGTGCCGTGGATGTTCCAGTGGTACGACTATCTACCGACGCAGTACGAGAATCTAATAGTCGGCATCGACTACACAAACTACTGCTTCTCGCTGCTGCTCTTTGGCCTGAGCGCGATGCTCATCGTTTTGGGGAGAAAGGCGCTGTCTCTGAATCGCGAGGTAATCTTCTTCTACTTCTTCCTCACGCTCGTCTGGGTCTTCCGGGCCTGCCTCGCCAGCTTCATCGAGCCTTGGCCGCTGCAGCCGATACCGGCAGCCGCCATCGGGCAGCTCATTGCATCCGACACGCTCGCAATAGCGATGGTGACGATGAGCGTTTGCTTTATCAGGGAACTCCAAAACGTAGGGCACGGCCCAGAGGGTTGACGCGAGATCGGCCACCAATACGTTACGAAGGGGGTTTACACGCTGCGATCCTTGGTTGCTCCGCAGCGAGAGCACTTAAGGAGGTCGTACCCGCGAGTCCACGCCCAGAACATCCACCGCTCCTCGTGGCCGACCACTACCCAATCATGTAATGGACCACTGAGCTTGCCATAGCAATGATTGGCCGTATCGCGGTCTGATTCCCTTCGGTGTTTACGTAGCTCGAATTCACTGATGCGTTGATTATTCATGCCACCCACTAACGAATCAAGTTCGTGAGAGGTAAGCTCCTGGCCCTCGTTCATGACTTCTTCCAGCTCCTCGGTTGTGAAGTCGTAGCCCATCTCCGTCGCGATTGGCAATAGTTCCTTGGGCTCCAACTTCGCCGTGCGCTCGCGAAGCTCATTGTCTTCCATCACTGCCTGGGCGAACTCCGCTGCTGATTCTTTGGACATAATCCTGTTCTCCTTGTGCAAAATGTAATAACAAATTCGAACATTATAACACGATACGTGTGACAAAATGCCCTGCATGATTTTCCTGAGGCAGTGTGTCGGGAAGCTTTCGGGAGATTATCGTAGGCCAAAGCACTTGAAGGGTTGAGACATGCGCGACAAAGTGCCACGGCAATTGCTCTGCGTGATGTATCCTGCAAAAAAACCTTACGAGACGGAGGCGAGCATGGAAGGGCCCAACACATGGAAATGCCCGACCGGTACCTTTGTGGGATACGTAGATAGGGGATGCCAGCAGGTCAGGGGCATCCGCTACGCGAGCTCCGAGCGCTATGGCGCGCCTGTCCCGTACGTCTACGGACCGGGCGCGCACGAATGCATCGAGCCGGCGCCGTTTGCCGTGCAACTGCGCTCTGATGTCGAGACCTTCCTGGCAGGCATCGCCTACGAGAGCTTCCCCCAAGAGGAGAGCTGCCAGTATCTCTCGCTCGCGACACCTGGCAACGCTTGCCCGGGAGACGCGCTCCCCGTCATGGTGTGGATTCACGGTGGCGCATACCGAAACGGCGGCTGCGATAGCCCGAGCTACGACCGCGTGCCGCTCGTGAGCGAGAACAACGTGATACTCGTCGCCGTGAACTACCGCCTCTCGCTCCTCGGCTTTGTCCGCGACCAGCAGGGCGGCTTTGCCAACAACGGGCTTCTGGACGTGATCGAGGCGCTCAGGTGGATACAGACGAACATAGCCTCCTTTGGGGGTGACCCCTCCAACGTGACCATCTTTGGCCAGTCTGCGGGTGCCGACTGCGTTCGCTGCATCATGCTCGCCGAGGGAACGGACGGCCTGTACCGGCGTGCCATCATGCAGAGCGATCCCCTCGGCACTTTGGACGGTCGCGACGACATGGAGCGCAAGATCCTCGACGAGCTCAATGAGTTGCCAGTCGATGCCTCGCTCGACGAGATTCGCAGCGCCCAGGTGCGCATCACTGCCAACGTCACAGAGAAGGGCAACGCCAAGTACATGATCTTTGGGCCGCACTTCGGGGTTCATCCCTTGCCGGCGAAGTCGCAGATAGCAGCGCGCATACGGCAGGTGGCCCCCTCTCACGAGCTGCTCTGCGGTAGCAATGCGCGAGAGGTCTCCGCATACATTGGCTCAAACCGCACCTTGATGGCCTTGCATGGGTGCTTCCTCACGAGGTGGATTGTGGAGCTGGTGGTCAAGAGAAAGAGCGCCGCCATCTTCACCGCAGCCGACGACGCGTTTGCGAGGAGCTACGCCGAGGCTGGCGGAAGGGTGTGGCGCTACCTGTTCAGCTGGGGTCTGGGTCGCTCACCCATCGGTGCCTGTCATGCCATGGATTGCGTCCCGCTGTTTGGTCTGAGGGGAGGGGCTGACGTCCCCATAGCCATGGGCTATACCGAGGAAGATGTCCGTCGTCAAGGTTTGCCAATGCGGCGCATCTGGGCGGACTTTGCAAAGACGGGGGTCGTGACCTCATCTGGCGTCGAGGACATGATCGAGATAGCCAATTGGACAAGGTAGCCCTGCGCTGCTCGGCAGTCAACGACTTGGCCTGCGGTACCTTCGCGGGATTACCTAGAGCGCATACCGTGTCTCGGACATATAATGGCCGCATGGGTCGTTTACGCACGACGGGCAGTCCGACGTACCGAGGAGGGGCCATGTTCAAGTTCTGGGGAGACGGGTCGCAGCAAGCCAAGGACCTCGTGGATGCCATCGTGGTCCGCAGCACAGAGAACTTCAACTGGACGTTCATCTTCATCCTCGCTGTGGTCTTCTATGTGTACTGGAGCGAGTTCCACAAAGGAGAGTTCAAGGTCATCTTTGCCGGTTTTGCCCTCTACGGCGTGCACTGGTTCTACGAAATCTGCAATGCCATCATCGGGCATTTCGCGGGGTACCCGCTGTGGTCGGTGAGCAACGAGTCCACCACCTTCATTCTGCTCGTGGGCGTGTGCTGGGAGTTGTCGATGATGTTCTCCCTTGCGGGAATCATCTCGTACAAGATGTTGCCTGCCGACCCACGGACCCGCTACTTTGCCAAGGACGGCAAGGGTGGCGTGAGTGCCAAACTAGTTGGTGCCATCAGCATGGCGCTTCTCTTTGCCTTGGTGGAGAGCTTCCTTGCCGCGACGAGCAACCACTCCTTCATCTGGGTTTACCCGTGGTGGGGCGTGCTGCCCGTGTTCGTGACGACGTACATCCCCTTCTTCCTGGCGTGCAACTACGTGCCGGACTGGGAGCCCAAGCGGCGCACGCGGTTCTTGCTGGGCATATGGGGCGTCGACGCGCTTCTTTTGGCGACGCTGATCCCGCTGGGAATCATCTAAAACAGAGCCGTTCCTGCACGTGCAGACCTAGGCAAGGAGGCGCGCACATGGTCGACAAAATCGAGTCCGTCGTCGTGAGGGCGTTGCTCGCCGTGGCAATGGCGATCGTCTTGGTCGGCTGCGCGCAGGGCACGCTACAACCGGAGGAAGCTGTCCCCAAGAGTGAGCCCACCGCGGAGGAGGTCCACCTCGCCGCCCCCGTTACCGTTACCGACAGGGAGCCCAGTGGGCAATGGAACGCCTCCGATGGCCCGACATGGCTGGAGATGTATGACGTGGGCGCCGGTGAGGAGATGGAGTTTGAGGAGATAGATGCCATCTGCAACTACTTTGATCTCAAGGAATACGATACCAAGAGCGGCGAACACGACTATCCAGATAGCCTGCACGTCGCGCTTTCGGACGGTACCGAGGGAAGCATCACAAATCGGGACGTAATCAACGACTTATGGGGACGCGTCCTCTACATGCGCCTGTCCCCGGACTTGGCGATGGCCGATTCGGGCGCGCTCTACACGAACGAGCTCGTCTTTTCTTGGGATGACGGGCGCACCCAGACCTTCACCTTCAAAGGTCAGACCGCCTTGGCCGTCGACGACGTACTCTTTCCCATTATCGAGGACGTCTACACGGGTGCCGAGGTCTTTAGTGGCTACTCCGTTTCGCGGTTGGAGAACGATAAGTACCCTGGCACTGTCTTTGACATCGCACGCATGGTGATAGAGGACGGCCTCGGCAAGCGAAAGGCCTTCATCATCAAGAGCGGCACGACGAGGATGCGCTATTCGAGGGACTCCTTCGATTGGGATGCCGCGAATGACGGTATCGTGGAGACCTATAGTGTTAAGAGCATCAAGGAGAGTGATGGCACCAAGTGTCGCGTGCGCATCAAGGAGGCGAACGCGAGCAACCAGCCGTCATGCAACATCGAGGGCGCGGAGCGGATCTACGTTGTGGAGATGAAGCGTGACGACGCGGGCTACACCTATCCCGAAATCACCTATCAGCTCCAAGACAGCGAGGACAGGGCTACCTGTTCCATCAAGATGGAGAAGAACGGGCTTGTCGTAAGCTATCAATAGCGGCTGGGGGAGGCCAAAGCTACCGCACAACGAGCTCGTACCTGCCCCCATGCCGCTCGATGCGCCACTCAATAGGAGGCATGTCACCTGTTCATTAACGCTGTAATGTGCGAAGTCATTCTCTTGCTTTTCTCGTTTTGTCATCATATAATGACAAAACGAGATGAAGGAGGGGTATGAGACCAACAGCGTTTATCAAACTCTACCTTCGGCAGCTTAAGGAATTCGTGGAAAAGAACTCATTCATCTTGGTGGATCGGGAAGCAACAAGACAGTTCATGGCAAGCAGGGGCATATCTATGGGCATGCTCACGGACGTGATTCTTTCACTCAAACCCGAAGATTGCTTCGATGGTCCGGAGGCTGATCGAGACCCTAAGTACGCAAAAGAGTGGACAGTTGCCGAGTTTGCTCCAGACTACCATGGTGAAACACTCTATTTAAAGATGTCCATACGAATCGATGCTGAACGTGTGAAGTGCCTGTCAGTCAAAGCTTATATTGGAAGAAGAGACGCTGATGAATAATTACGTGGACACCTATTGCCCCGAGTGCGATGCCGAAGTTCACGCTCACATCCGTATGCAGCAGGCGGTCCTCGTCGTTCGCGGCGAGGATGTTGTCTACAACGAATCTATTGCCGTATGTCCTGCTTGCGGCACTATTATTGGCGATGCACGAATTGAGGAGGCAAACCTCGATCGGGCGTACGACGTGTACCGTTCTTGTCATGGAATCATGTCCCCAGACGAGATACGGAATCTTCGAGCTTCATATGGGCTCTCGTTGCGAGAGTTCAGCAGGTTCTTGGGTTTTGGCGAGCAAACTGCGTACCGTTACGAGCGGGGTGATCTTCCCGACCAAACTCACGGTAATACGCTGCGATCCGCCTCAACTATCAGTGGGGCGCGGCTTCTGCTATCTCAAAACAGGAGAAAGCTGAGTGATAGGTCTGTCGGCAGGATTGAGCAACGCATACAAGCGATGGAAGGTGGCGCTGCCAAAGAGTTCGAAATACGGCTCACCTTGGAGGATCGTGAGGCGAGCAGTCCCTCGGCTGTCAACGGTTACAGGAGGCTAAGCCTCGAGCGCGTCGTTGCACTGGCATTCATCCTTGCCGAGAAATGCAAGGAACTGTATTGGACAAAGTTCCAAAAGGCCACATTCTTTGTTGACATGGCTTACTTCGATAAGACCAGCCAATCACTCACTGGGTTGACTTACGCTCATGCAACATATGGCCCGGTTATCGATTGCAAGGAGGAGGTCCGCTTTATCCTTGCGGAACGAGGTGTCGTAGACTTCATTGAGTATGGTTACGGGGAAATACTCACGCCACTGAGATGCGAAAACATGCCCTTTTCGGATGAAGAGCTGTCCTTCATCGACGAGATGACACAATTCGTAAACACGTTTGGTAGCGCTACCGACCTTTCCGATTATTCGCACAAATTGAGTTGCTGGATCGGTAGCAATGATGGGGAGACTATCGAGTACACACGAACCGACGGGGAAGTGACGCAGGCGATAAACGATCGATTGGCAGCCATCCATTGAGGCTCGGCGAGACATTATCGCACAACGAGCTCGTACCTGCTCCCATGCCGCTCGATGCGCCATGCGATGTGGCTGCCTGCCTCGATGAGCGCCGCGTCGTGCGACACCAGAAGAAGCGCGCCGGGATACGCCATGAGCACGCGCTCGAGCGCCTCGGTTGAGCCGATGTCCAGGTGGTTGGTGGGCTCGTCCATGATGATAAGCTCCGGCTCGTCAAGGATTCCGAGCGCAAGCATGAGCTTGCGCATCTCCCCGGGACTGATGGTGCCGCCCTCCAAGATGCGTTCCGGCTCGGAGTTGAGCTGCGCTACGATGGAGAGCGCCCGTCCTCGTCGTCCGCTGGGAAGGTCGCGCAGCGTCGTGATGGCGGAGCTTTTCTGCTCCTCGTCGGGCTCTTGCGGTATGTAGAGTGTCCGCGTGTTCCTGGGCAGGCTTGCCATGATGTGCTTGACCAGCGTTGTCTTGCCGGTGCCGTTGTCGCCTGTTAGGCCGATGTGGTCCGTGTTGGCAATGTGCAGCGCCGGTACGCTCAGCGCCTCGCCCCCTAGGGACAGAAGCTGCGGCTCCATGCGAAGGAGTACCTTGCGCCTGCTGGGCGTGGCATCGAGCCACACGTCGGCGTCGTAGCGCTTTTCCACGCGTGTTGCCGCAAGCTTTGCCCCAGCGGTTTGCAACCTGCTTTCCATGCGGGACGAGAGCCTGCCCGCTTGTCCATCCTTGCCAGAGACAACCGCCACGCGCCTCCTGTGTCGCGCGTCGCCGTCGTGCTTGTTCACGCCTCGCAGGCTCCGCTTGCCGGCGGCGCGTGACGCCTCCTCGCGGCGTCGCTGTGTCTCGCGCTCTATACGTGCTTTTTCCTTCTTCGCAGTTTCCCTCGCATGCATTGCGGTCGACCGTTCCAACGTTGCCTGCGACGACGCCTGCGAATACCCTCCCGGGCGCATGGTTGCCTTTCCGTCAGACACAAACAGGCACTGTGAGCAGAGGGCGTCGAGCAGCTCGCGGTCGTGTGAGATCAGTAGCCCCACGCCACGGAACGTCTTGAGCGTGGCCGAAATCGCCCTTCTCGTGGCGGCGTCAACATGGTTCGTCGGCTCGTCCACCGCAAGCACGTCGGGATCTGCCCAAAGGGCGCATGCCACTTGGAGTCGCTTCTGTTGGCCGCCCGAGAGCGTGCGGTAGCGCCATGGCCAGTCGTCCTCTATGCCGAGGTCGCGACGCAGGCGGACAGCGCGGCCATTGTACGCGAGCGCGAAGTCTTCCAGGTTGCTTGGCGGGTCGGTCGCGTCCTGCGCGCAGTAGAGGGTGAGGAGCAGGGGAGAGACGGATCCCGCATCGGGTTGCAGGATTCCACAGGCTACCAAGGCGAGCGTCGTCTTGCCGCCTCCGTTGTCACCCACGATGCCGGTCCAACCCTGAGGAAACGTGGCAGTCACGCCACGCAGGGCGGGTTCCACCGCGGTGGGGTACGTGTACTCGATGCTCGAGAGGTTGAGCTGCATGACGATTCCGCTTCTGTGAGATATCATGCGGACAACAAGGCGAGGTCCATTGACGGGCCAAGGCACAGGCCTCTGGATGACGATTGAGGCCATTATAGCAACGGCGCGGAAGGGAGGAGCCCCGGACGAATCATCCGTCCGGGGCTCCCTGCTAGTTCAAGTGTCCATAGAGGCAAACTGTCGCGTGGCACAAGGCTTGCGACAATGGACCAGTGGCCGCTACGCGGTGATTGCGGCTACGCGGTGATCGCGGGGTCGAGCGCGGGGCTCTCGCGACGTGCGGTTGCCTGCTCCCAGTCGCGCGTGCCCACGAAGACGTCGCTCTTGTACGGGTTGACGCCGAGCTTCTTGGCGCGGTAGGCGATGTAGGCGATTGCGGCGACGTTGACGACGAAGGCGGCGATGGCGATGGCATTGGTGATGGCGGGGTTCTGCACGGAGATGGTGCGGAACATCGACTCCTCCTGGAACCACGGGAAGACCTGCGCAAACATGCACCAGGTGGCAAGCGTGTTGGCGCGGTTCTGGATCCAGCCGCCCTTGTTCCAGATCGCGTTGGCGACGGTGGGGGCGAGCAGCAGCGCGAAGCCGCAGAAGAACGAGTGCGTGGGCAGACAGTTGTAGGTGTAGCAGAAGTTCCAGATGTCGTATGCCACGATGTAGACCCATGTCATGTCGGGCCAGAGCATGTCCTCCTCGCCCTTGCCGGCGTAGACGCTCCACCAGGCCGTCATGCAGAAGATGTTGATGAGGCCGGCCAGTCCGTTGAAGAGGTTGTTGATGCCGCAGAGCTGCCAGACGCCCTCGCTCGTGAGCCACACCGGGGCACCGACGGCGGCATACTGCTCGAGCTCGCTGCCAGCTGTCACGATGGTGTAGTCACCGCTGGTGAAGTGCAGGAAGCTCTCGAAGTCCGAGACCACGGCGATGAGGATGTTGATGGCAACGATCACGAACGGGAAGGCGCGGAACCAATGGGCACGCCCCAATGCACCCCACTTGTACTTGATGGCCATAAAGCCGATGCAGCCGGTGAGCGCGGCGTAGACCTTTGCGTAGTGGAACCAGCCGTTCTGGTAGATGTGCGTGGGGTTGTTGAGTGCCCATTCCGCGCCGTTGGCGACGCCGATGCCGATGGCGATGCAGTAGATGGTCATGAGGATGGGCAGGCCCACAAAGAAGATGAGCCCGCCGAGCTTGCTGCGACGCTCGATTTCGTTGGTGACGATGAGTCCCACAAAGACCAGCAGCCAGCCAAGCCATTGGATGGGGGACGAGGCATTGAACAAGAGCATGGGAGTCCTTTCAATGTTGACAATGAATAAAACAAGGATAGTATAGCCCAAGCTCATTGCAGTATGAGCATTGCAACTACCAGCGGCTACTTCCCATCCGCTATGGTGACTACGCTTCCCGCGCAACCATTCTGGCCTATACTTCCATGAGAAGGAGCGCAAGGAGGTCGCGATGCCCACACGCATACTGTTCGTCTGCCACGGAAACATCTGCCGGTCCACTATGGCCGAGTATGTGATGCGCCACCTCGTGCGCGAGGCAGGACTGGAAGGTCGAATCGTCGCTGATTCGGCTGCCGCGACGCGCGATGCCCTGGGATGGGGTGTGCATCCCGGCACGCAGGAGGTGCTGCGCAAGCATGGCATTCGGTGCGGCGGGCATCGCTCGACGGCGATGACGAGGGCCGACTACGAGCGATACGACCTCATCGTGGGCATGGACAGAGAAAACCGCCGCGACATGATGCGCATTCTCAGGCGCGACCCCGAGCACAAGGTGCGCCTGCTGCTTGACTGGACGGACGAGCCGCGTGAGATTGACGATCCCTGGTACACCAACGACTACGACACCACCTATGCCGACGTGCGGCGCGGCTGCGAGGCGCTGCTGGCGGCCATCGTGCGAAAGGGGCGCTAGCCGATGTCCGACGTCTTCAGCAGGTTTGCGCCGTTCGTCCAAGACTTCATCTACGCGAACGATTGGGAGTCCCTGCGCGGCATTCAGGTCGCAGCGGCCGAGGCCATCTTCGATACGGACGAGCACGTGCTGCTCACCTCATCCACCGCATCGGGCAAGACGGAGGCGGCGTTCTTCCCGATTCTTACGCTCTTTGACGAGGACCCGCCCGCGACGGTGGGCGCCATCTACGTGGGTCCGCTCAAGGCGCTCATCAACGACCAGTTCTATCGGCTCACGGATCTCTGCCTGGAGGCCGACATTCCCGTGTGGCACTGGCACGGAGACGTGAGCGCTTCTCACAAGGCTCGTCTCATGAAGAAGCCGCGCGGCATACTGCAGATAACGCCTGAGTCGCTTGAGGCCATGCTGCTGCATCGTCACTCGGCCATCCCGCGCCTCTTTGGTGACCTGCGCTTCGTGGTGATCGACGAGGTGCACTCGTTGCTTCGAGGCGATCGCGGGGGACAGACGCTCTGCCTGCTCGAGCGGCTCTCGCGCATGGCAGGGTGCAACCCGCGCCGCATCGGGCTTTCGGCGACGATTGGCGACCCCGAGGCGACGGGCGCGCTGCTCGCGCAGGGAACCGGGCGCACGACCGTGGTCCCTCGCGTGGCGGCGGCAGGGCAGACGTGGCGCATTTCCATGGAGCACTTCTACACGTATGGGCGGCAGGCGAGCGAGACCAGCCGGGGCGACACCCACGTCGATGCCATCGTCGAGGCCGTGGACGACCATGCCCTGCCTGCACCTGCGCTCATGGGGAGCGAGTCCAATCCGACACCCGCGTTGCAGAGTCCCGACCTTCTGGAAGACGATGCGACCGATGCCGCTCCGCCGAACGCCGACCCAGGTATCGGTTACATATATGAGCACACACGGGGGCGCAAGTGCCTCGTCTTCTCCAACTCGCGCGAGGACTGCGAAGCCGTGACCACCACGTTGCGCAGCTACTGTGAGGCGAACGGCGAGCCGGACCGCTTCCTCATCCATCACGGTAACCTCAGCGCGAGCTTTCGCGAGACGGCCGAGGAGCTCATGCGAGACGATGACCTCGCCCTCACCACCTGCACCACGGCCACGCTCGAACTCGGCATCGACATCGGGCGACTGGAGCGCGCGTTTCAGATAGACGCGCCCTTCACCGTGAGCGCCTTTCTGCAGCGCATGGGCCGCACGGGCAGACGCAGTGCCCCGCCCGAGATGTGGTTCGTCATGCGAGAGGACCCACCCGAACCGCGCGCCATGGTGAGCGAGACGATGCCGTGGAAGCTGCTCCAGGGCATCGCGCTCGTTCAGCTCTACCTTGAGGAGCGCTGGGTCGAGCCGCCGCGTCTGGACCGGTTGCCCTACAGCCTGCTCTACCACCAGACGATGGCCACACTCGCGTCGGGTGGCGAGATGAGTCCCGCCGCACTGGCAGGCCGTGTGCTGAGCTTGGCCTACTTCCATCGCGTTGATGCCGATGACTATCGCGTTCTGCTGCGCCACCTGCTCGAGATTGGCCACATCGAGCAGACCGAGACGGGCGGGCTCATCGTGGGGCTTGCGGGCGAGCGCGTCACCAACAACTTCCGCTTCTACGGCGTCTTCGTCGAGAGTGAGGAGTACACGGTGCGCAGCGAATCGCAAGAGCTCGGCACCGTGGTGCAGCCACCGCCGGTGGGCGAGAAGCTTGCCATTGCTGGGCATGTGTGGATCGTCGAGGAGATCGACCACAAGCGTCGGCTCGTATACTGCACACAGGTGCGCGGCAAGGTGCCGGCGTACTTCGGCGAGTGTCCTGGCGACATCAACACGCGCGTGCTCGAGCGCATGCGGCAGGTGCTCGTGGAGGCGCGCGACTATCCGTACCTGCGCGACAACGCCCGCGCGCGGCTTGCGCACGCGCGGACCGTGGCGATGAACGCCGGTATCGGCCGCGATCCGCTCATCAACTTGGGCGGCGACATGTGGGCGCTCTTCCCGTGGCTGGGGACGTATGCCTTCCTTGCGCTGGAACGGCTCATCAAGTTGCGGCTTCCCAAGGATTTGGGCGTCAAGGGCGTGGACGTGAGCAGGCCGTACTTCATCCAGTTCCGCATGCGGGCGAGCGCGGAGGACTTCATGGACGCGCTGCAGACGGCCGCCGCCGAGGAGTTCGATCCCTTGGAGCTGGTGTATCCCGCCGAAGTGCCCGTCTTCGACAAGTACGACGAGTTCGTGCCCGAGGAGCTCGTGCGCAAGGGCTTTGCCTACGGCGTGCTCGACATCGAGGGCATGCGCGACCGCGTCCTCGGGTGGTAACGAACGAAGTCGCTCACTCCTCACCCAGAAGTGTGGTGTTGACGATGGTGGTGTCTAACTCCGCGAGGATGACGGTCTCTGTCTTTAGGTGCTCGGCGAGGAGCCAGAACTTCCCGTCGTGAGCGACGGCCGCCAGCAATTGTTGTCCCTGCCTCCTGAGACAATCATGCCAAAGCAAGTTGCGCTGTTTGCGCGTGGCGTTGGGAGGGGTCGTATGCTGAGCTCCGAGCTCGTCAATCTAAAGGTGTACGATTGGGTAATGCTCAAAAACGGAAACACCGTATGCATTTCCAAAGTCATCGTACCGGGCGAGAAGTACCTGTATTGGGATGAGCCTGGAATGGACCCCACTGACGAGGTGCCTCCCCAAAGAACGGTCACGGCGGAGAAGATCGATCATGTCGTGCGGCAGGCTTCGGCGCCCTCCGTGTGTTCTAGCGACGGGTGCCGGTGGATCGTCGGAGACATTGCAGAGGAGGGCATGGCATATCCTTATGGGATTGGCCGTGGATACCGTGTGAGCGGAAGGCTATTCCGGGAGGCCGCGTCTATCGATCCTGGTCTCTTTGGAGGCGCGCCTTGGAGGGAGCTCTTTCTGAAGGCCTTCCACAGCGAGCATCCCACTTACGATCCATGGGAGATTGCCCGTTCCCACGTCAGAGAATGGGAGCGGAGTAACACTGCGTACGAGAAAAGAGAACGTGAATTTATCCATGACGTCCCTGGAGTTACGGAATGCCTTCGCGTCATCGATACGGCAGACCGTCGTGCGATGCTGGAGATGCGGCGAGCGTTCAATACACAAAAGGGTGATGTAATCACTGACGAGCGTGGGCGGAGACTCTTGGTCGTCACAGCTCCATCGGACATCTCTCCAACAACAGGGCTCATTAGCGTCATCGAGATTAACGAGCGCATGGAGGCCGTCAAGCCCATGGCGCCGGATTTAGTGCACGTGATCGACGTAGTATCCGTCATACAACGTGGTGCCATGTCGCGGGAGGAGGTTGCTCGGTTCACGACGGAGACAATCGTAGCCTACGTTTTGCGGAAAACCGAGTTGTGGCGACAAGCCGAGGAGGAGGCTGAACGTGCGGCTCGCATTGAAGCAGATACTGGGGAAACAGGTTCTGATGCCATAGTGGCGTCCTCCGTGTTGCATGAACCCGATGAGGAAGAGCCTGTTGTCGAGCCAACATGGATTTGGTGTCTTGTCGCGAACGTTGTCTCGGATACTCCCATCGGGCGAGGGAGGTCGAAAGGCGCTGGCACGAAGATGTTCCCAGCCGGTGCCAAACTCTACGTGTATCCGAGATTCCATGAGAATGGCGAGCGAATGCTCGTGCTCGGTCAGCCGAGGAACAGGAGGGGTTTGCGAAGAGTGTTTATCTCTCGCTCTCACGTAACCAATTACCGATTGCTTCGAGTCCATGACCCCATGGTCGTCCATGCCATGTGCAGCGGAGAGTGGCCTCCCGGATCCGGGAGATGTGGTGCGAGGGGATGGGACAATTCCGAAGACTTACGGAGGCGCATTGAGGGCTATCTCGCTTGGCTTACCCTTTCACCCGAATCCCGAGATCGATACGACACGCTGCTCATGTGCTCAAAGCTGCGCATCACGTGTTGGTACGAAGGAGTTGCTCGCCCCATGATGGAAGTCGTCATTGAACCTCAGCCAAGCGAGAAGGATTGGACCTATCGCTGGGTTGCGGTCGTCAACTTGGAGGGCGTCTGGAAGTCTATGAGGGTGGATCTCGCGCAGGACTTCTCATCTCGAAGGCTTTGCGAGTTAGGCTTACATCTGTGGGATGGACAATTCGGGGATACCGCGCAGGGCGAGTCCACCTTTGGATGGCGCTTGGAAGTGCATGGGTCCAGAATGTGCCTTCTTTACGGAGGGTATGGTGGTATGCCGGACCCGCTTTTCCGTTTAATCTCGCTCCTTGAGTCCTGCGGGTTGCCGCATCTATTCGACAAAGCGACGGGCAGGCTGCTTGAATTGGGCGTCACTGGTAGTGACGCGGAGTTCGCCGATGCCATGCGCATGATAGAGGGTGATGAGGACGTGGCGGTTTTGCTCGTGAGAGCGATGGCTACGATGGGAGAGCCGTCGCGCGCGGCACTTCTCAAATTGCTCCGCATGGAAGAATGCGACAATGCCTGCACGTTGTTCACTGCGGAAGAGAGGGCATTGGTGGCTCGTGCGTGGCTCTCAAGTGCGCATTAGACCACGCCCTGTTCCTTGAGCGCGTCCACGACGAGCACGTCGGCGGGAAGCCAGTCCACCGAGTCAATCGCCTCGGGAGCGAGCCAGCGCGCCGCCTCGTGCTCGAGCAGGTGGGGCGTGCCCTCTACGACGCCACAGAGGAAGCAGGCCATCTCCAGGTGGAAGGTGGGGTAGTCATAGGTGACGTCCGTCACGTGGCGCTCGACCGCGATATCCATGGCGAGCTCCTCGCGGATTTCGCGCACGAGCGCCTCCTCGGGCGTCTCGCCGGGCTCGACCTTGCCGCCGGGGAACTCCCAGCCGTCCTTGTGCTCGCCGTATCCGCGCTGCGTGGCGAGTAGCTTGCCCTCGCGCTGGATTATCGCTGCGACCACATGGTACGTCTTCATGCCTTTGCCTCCTTGAAATCTGTCCCTGGGATTGTAAGTGATCAGCTGCGTTAGGTCTACAGACTCGTTTTCCTAGGGTATTTCAGCAACAGAAGCGCTTCCGTTGGCTGAAAATGCGTTTTCTGAACTCGATTTCGCGCCTCTGCTGAGTATCTAACCGTTCGCCCGTGCGTTTTCGCAGGTCAGAAGCTTTCAGGAAAGGACCATACTTCGGTATGTCGTAGATTTGAGTTCAAATAACGCATTTTCAGCCAACGACTGCCTTTCAGAGAGGGTCCGATGACTTCAAGAAGGGATTAGATGCCCCCAACATGCGGCCCGTCGGGTATCTCTGGCGGGTATCTTGAAACGGCGCTCGCCGAATGTGTTCTGCCAACGTTCAGTGCGTGACGTGCTCTGTAGCATAATCGCCTATGTAACAAGTGCGGGACGTCGGGAGGTTCGTATGGGGCTCTTTGCCAGGCTCTTCGAGAAGGAGTACTGCGCGGTCTGCGAGGCTGAGACAGGCATACTGGGTAGGCGCAGGATTGAGGACGGTTGTCTGTGCATTGCGTGCGCCAGGAAGCTCTCTCCCTACTTTGAGGGTCGACGCCACGCCACGACCGCGCAAATTAAGGAGCAGTTGGCGTATCGCGAGGAGAACAAGAAGGCCGTTGCGGCGTTCAGCCCTACGAAGAGCATCGGAACCGTCGCCTTGGGCCTTGGTGGGCGGACGCAGGTCATTCTCGACGAGGACGCAGGTACGTTCATCGTGACGGACAACCCCGAGTGGCACGATGCGAATCCCGATGTCTTTGACGTCAGTCTAGTGACGGGCTGCGACTTTGAGGTGGACGAGAACCGCACCGAGGTTCTGCGGAAGAACGGCAGAGGCGAGGAGGTCAGCTACGACCCGCCGCGCTTCGACTCGGCGTACGACTTCCACGTAACGATTCGCCTCGAGCATCCCTACGTGTCCACGATTCGCTTCAAGGCGAACCAGGAGCCGATCGAGCGACGCGACTCTACGGATTACCGACGTACCGAGGAGGTCTGCCGCCAGATTCGTGCGGCGCTCGCGCAGGAAGGGGAAGGCACGCGCGTGGCGGAGGAGCCCAAGATTCCCGTGCAGTGCCCGCATTGCATGGCGACCACGATACTCGACGCCAACGGCTGCTGCGAATACTGTGGTAGTCCGTTGTCGTAGTTTCGTTTAGACAGGGCATCCGCTGCCTTGCGGTCCTCGTTTGGCTATACTGACTGTAGGTGTTCCCAACATAGGAGGAAGACAACATGGGACTTATCAGCATGGGCATCTCCGCTGTCAAGAGTTCGCTTTCGGACCAGTTCCTCGAGTATTTCTATTGCGAGTCGCTGCCGTCTGACGTGCTCATGTCGAAGGGCGTGCACCAAAAGAAGAAGACCAGGGACTCGTCGAACATCATCTCCAACGGCTCCATCATCGCCGTCAACGAGGGTCAGTGCATGCTCATTGTGCAACAGGGCGAGATTGTGGACGTCTGCGCGGAGCCTGGCGCATACAAGTTCGATGCCAGCACCGAGCCGAGCATCTTCTGCGGTCGTCTGGGCGAGGGCATCAAGAACACCTTTGCCACGATTGGTCGCCGCTTCACCTTTGGTGGTGGTACGGGCAACGACCAGCGCGTGTATTACGTCAACACCAAGGAAATCATGGGCAACAAGTACGGGACTCCATCACCGGTGCCCTTCCGTGTAGTTGACGCCAACATCGGGCTCGACATCGACATCTCCGTGCGCTGCAACGGTGAGTACTCGTACAAGATCGTCGACCCGCTGCTCTTCTACAAGAACGTTGCCGGCAACGTGGAGAGCGACTACACGCGCAACAAGCTGGACAGCCAGCTCAAGAGCGAGCTTCTCACCTCGCTGCAGCCCGCATTTGCGCGCATCTCTGAGCAGGGCATTCGTTACAGCGCAGTGCCCGGCCACACCCTAGAGCTGCGCGACGCCCTGCGCACGGAGCTCTCCGAGGACTGGGAGAAGCGCCGCGGCATCCGCATCGAGCAGGTGGGTGTCAACTCCATCACGGCGAACCCCGAGGACGAGGAGCGCATCAAGACCCTGCAGGCAACGGCTGTCATGCGCGATCCCAACATGCGCGCCGCAAACGCGAGCATGGCCACGGCCGATGCCATGAGGACGGCTGCGGGCAATAGCGCCGGTGCCATGACGGGCTTCATGGGCATGAACATGGCGGGCATGGGCATGAATCAGCCCGGCATGTACGATGGCGTGGGTCAGCCGTACCAGCAGCCGCAGAACCAGTACGCCGTCTCCCAGCAGGGCCAGTATCGTCAGGCGGGCGGATGGACCTGCTCGTGCGGTGCCACCAACACAGGCAAGTTCTGCCAGGAGTGCGGCAAGCCCAAGCCTGAACCCAAGCCTGCGGGCGGGTGGACGTGCCCGAAGTGCGGCGCCTCCAACTCTGGCAAGTTCTGTGCCGAGTGCGGCACGCCGAAGCCTGCCGACGGATCTTGGATCTGCTCGTGTGGTACCGAGAACAAAGGCAAGTTCTGTGCCAACTGCGGAAAGCCGCGCGCGTAACCATTCAAGCGCAACATGGCAAGGGGTCTCTCCGTTCACAACGGGGAGGCCCATTTTTGTGCCTACGTGCCCCAGGGGGATGCAGGCACGCTGCCACTGCCTCATCGGCATAACCCGTCCCGTCGTTCTGCTACCATGGCTCGCATGAGATACGCATCAGTTGTTTTGGACATAACCACACGGGCCTTGGACGAGGCCTTCACGTATGCGATTCCGCCGTCGATGGGCGAGGCAGTCGCCGTCGGGTCGACGGTGCTCGTCTCGTTCTCGCATCGCGCGGCCGTCGGGTACGTGGTCGAATTGTCGGACGAGGCGCCCACGGGCATCGCGCCAGATCGCATCCTCGCCGTGGAGCGGGTGCTTGCCCCTCCTGCCTTCGACGAGGTTGGCGCACGTTTGGCGCAATGGATGGCTCGCGAATATGCCTGTACGCTTGCCGATGCAATCCATCCGCTCCTTCCGCCTGGCAAGAAGATGCGGGTGCGCAAGGCCGCAGACGGTACATGGGAGCTTGTGAGCGATGCGATGGCGCCTTACGACGACCGCTGGGCAGAACTTGCCGAAGGCGGTGCGAGCTTCGAGCCGAAGGCGGCGGCCACGAGGCAACGTAAGGTATTGGAGGCACTTGGTGCCGGCCCCATGCGCATGGCGGAGCTCGGTGCACTCGTAGAGGGGGCGTCATCCACGATTCGCTCGCTCGAGAAGCGCGGGGTCGTGCGAGTATTTGCTCGGCGGCATGTGAGGGGGGTAGTAGACACGTCGCTCTCGTCCGCCGCTGCACCAGCGCCACAGCACCTCACGCAGGGGCAGTTGAACGCTCTCGAGGCAATCCGAGACGCCCGAAGCGCAGGCGTGGGTGACGTAGTCGTCGTGGATGGCGTGACGGGCTCTGGCAAGACGGAGGTGTATCTCCAGGCAATCGAGGAGGCCCTCGCGCAAGGGCGTGGCGCAATCGTGCTCGTGCCCGAGATTTCCCTCACCGCCCAGACGGTGGGGCGCTTCCGATCGAGGTTCGGGGAGCGTGTTGCGGTCCTACACTCACGGCTCAGCGACGGGGAGCGTTACGACCAGTGGAACCTCGTACGACAAGGTGTTGCCCGCGTCGTGGTGGGCGCACGCTCTGCGCTGTTCGCGCCGCTCAGCGATCCCGGCCTCATCGTCATCGACGAGGAACACGAAGGCTCCTACAAGCAAGACGGTCCCCCGCGCTATCACGCGCGCGAGGTTGCCGCACGTCTGGCGCAGATGCGAGGCTGTGCGCTCGTCCTTGGTTCGGCCACCCCTTCGCTCGAGAGTATCGGCAGGTGTGCGCAGGGCTCGTGGCGAGGCGCGACGTGGACGCGCGTCGAGATGCCCGAACGTCCTGGTGAGGCACGACTGCCTGAGGTGGTGGTGGTGGACATGGCGGCCGAGTTCCGCAAGGGCGGTCGCTCGGTCTTCTCCTCACCGCTCGCCGCGGCCCTGCTCGATGTGGCAAGAAGCAAACGCAAAGCCGTGCTGCTGCACAACCGGAGGGGCTTTGCGAGCTTCGTGATGTGCAGGGAGTGCGGGTGCGTACCAGAGTGTCCGCACTGCTCCACGTCGCTCACCTATCACGAACGCACCCATTCGCTGGCGTGCCACACGTGCGGCACAAGCTGGCCCGTGCGAGCGTATCCGGACCCGTCCGCCTGTTGTCCGAACTGTGGTAGCCGCTACATGGGTGCCTATGGGGTGGGTACGCAGCGCGTGGAGGATGAGCTCGTCCTGCTCTTTGCGAACGAGGGGCTCGACGTGGACGTCATCCGCATGGACGCGGACACCACGAAGGGCAGGCAGGCGCACCAGCGGCTGCTCGAGCGCTTCGATGCCTCTGAGTGCGCGGTGCTCGTCGGCACACAGATGATCGCCAAGGGGCTCGACTTTCCCGAGGTGACGCTCGTGGGCGTGATAAACGCAGACACGACGCTCAAGCTTCCCGACTTCCGTGCCGCCGAGCGTACATATGCCCTGCTCGAGCAGGTGGCTGGTCGTGCTGGCAGGGGAGAGCTAGCGGGCAAGGTCATCGTCCAGTCGTACTGGGCGAGCCACCCCGCCATCCAGGCGGTGGTGCGCCACGATCGTGAGGTGTTTCTCTCCTCCGATCTGCAGGAGCGGCAGCTTGCGGGATACCCGCCCTATATGCGTCTCTCGAACATGGTGGTCTCGGGTAGGGATGAGGTGCGCGTGAGGGCGGTGACGGATGCCATCGCGGCTCAGGTCCGGGGGCGTGTTGGCGAGGCGGAGGGTTGGGAGGTGCTCGGCCCCGCCGAGTGTGTGCGCAAGCGCGTCAAGGATCGCGTGCGTAGGCACGTGGTGGTGAAGGCCCCGTCGGATGCGGAGGTGGGCGAGCTTCTCTCTGCCTGCGTCCGCGACGCGAATGTGTCTGCGGGGGTCTCGGTCTCCATCGACGTTGATGCGCGCGACATGATGTAGGAGCTATCGGAGCGATTCTCGGGCAATGCTGGGGAGGAATGCTGGGTTTGACCATTCTCTAGGGGCGTGGTGGCGAGGCTTTCGCCGTGATGGAAACCGGGTACAATGATTTGGATTGTGCCTGTGAAACGGAGGATAGAGGATGGTATCAGTAGACGACATCGTGGTCGCGCCCGACAAGCGCCTTGCGACCGAGTGTGCCCCCATCGAGGAGATTACCGACGATATTCGCGCCCTGGCGAATCACATGCTGGAGGACATGTACGCGACGGAAGGCTGCGGCTTGGCAGCCCCGCAGGTGGGGGAGCTGCTGCAGCTCGTTGTGGTGGACGTGGACTACACCAAGGGCAAGCGGCATCCCTATGTGCTGGTCAACCCGCGCATCATCGTTGCCGACGGCGAGGAGCGCGAGACGGGTGAGGGATGCCTCTCGTTTCCCGGCATCAGCGTGCGGGTGAGTCGCCCGAGCCACGTGGTGGTGGAGGCTCGCAACCTCGAGGGCGACCTCATGCGCTACGAGGCCAAAGACAACCTGATGGCCGTGTGCCTGCAGCACGAGATCGACCACTTGCATGGTGTCACGATGCTCGACCACCTTCGTCCCCTGCAGCGCGCAAAGATGATGCGCGAGTATCAGACGGCGCTCGCCAATGGCGCGCGTCCTGGCGAGACGGGCGACGAGTAGGGGGTAACCATGCGAATCGTCTTCATGGGGACGCCGGACTTCGCCGTCCCCTCCCTGCGTGAGCTCGCGAAGCGCCATGAGGTCGTGCTCGTTGTGACGCGACCCGACGCCGTGCGCGGAAGGGGGCGCAAGCTCGTGCCGTCCGCCGTCAAGGCTGCCGCGCTCGAGCTGGGACTGCCCGTGTACGAGGCGCACCGCGCCGACGAGCAAATGGTTGCTACTGTAGTGGCTGCGCATCCTGACGTGGTGTGCGTCGCTGCCTACGGGGCGCTGCTGCCCGATTCGCTTTTGTCCTGCGCGCCCTACGGCTGCATTAACGTGCATGCGTCATTGCTCCCGAAGGGCCGCGGTGCCGCGCCCATTCAGCGTGCTTTGCTCGACGGAGACGAACTCGTTGGTGTGAGCATCATGCGTCTGGTGCGTGGCATGGATGCCGGCCCCTATTGCCGGCAGGCGTCACTTGCGGTTGGCGAGCAGAACTGCCCCGAGGTCATGGCACGACTTGCAGAGCTTGGTGCACAGGAGCTGGTCGTTGCGCTGGACGAGATGGTGTCAGGCGATGCCGTTTGGGTTGAGCAGGACGAGGCGGAGGCGACCTATGTCGCAAAGGTCGAGAAGCACGAGATGCTCCTTGATCCTGCAGACTCCGTGCTCACGAATCGTCGTCGCGTGCAGGCGTCGCTCGATGCCGCGCCGGCACGCCTTTCCGTTGCGGGACGTGGGCTGCGTGCCCTCGATGCGCGAGTTGTTGAGGACCGGGTGGAGCCTGGGCTTGTGTGTGTGGAACGGCGGCGCGTGATGTTGGGATGCGGCGACGGTACCCTCGAGTTGCTTCGCGTCAAGCCGGACGGCAAGCGCGAGATGGACGTCGCGGCATGGTCGGCGGGCCTGCGTGGTAATGCCATCACTTGGGGGCGTGCGTAGGAGTGGCTAAGGTCACCGTCGCACGGCGCACTGCCTGCGAGCTGCTCGGCGAGGTCAGAAGGCGCGACGCACGGGCGCGTGACGTCATGCGCTCGTCTGAGCGGATGGCGCGTCTTGATGAGCGTGACCGTGCCTTCGTGACTCGGCTGGTATTGGGCGTCATCGGCACACGCGGGTTGCTGGACGAGCGTCTCGAGGCGCACATGCGGGGCAAGTGCGAGCCAAAGGTGCGCGATGCACTGCGACTCTCGGCCTTTGAGCTGCTCTTCCTTGGCACGCCCGAGGCTGCCGCTGTCAGTCAGGGCGTGGAGCTGGTCCGTGGCATCCGTCCGCGGGCGGCGGGCTTGGCGAATGCGGTGCTGCGCAAGGTCGTGTCCGAGGACGTTCCCACTCGCGCGGCCGCTGTGGACGTAGTCGCATCTGGTGCTGCTCCGGTAGGGCTGAGCGATTTGGAGTGGGTCTCGGGATATCCTGCATGGCTGCTCGAACGTGTGGGCGCGATTCGAGAGGACGTTGCACGGTCTGCCTTGGAGCCGGCACCTGTCTATGTCGCCACGAATCGTGCCTGCCACGACGATGACGAGACCTTCCGCCTGCTTGCCGAGAAGGGCCTCGAACCACATTTCTGCGACCTTGCGGGGTCGTTCGAGCTTGGCCGTCCTGCAGGCTTGGCCGGTTCTGGGCTGGTGGAGCATGCCGATGTGGTTGTTGCCGACCTCTCTGCGCAGCGGATTGCGAGTATGGTTGGGGTGCGTCCGGGGGAGCGCGTGCTCGAGGTCGGGCAGGGAAGGGGCACGAAGACCCTGCTCATTGAGTCTTGCGCCCTTCGGGCGGGTGGCACGGCACCGTTGGTGGGCATAGATTCCGTTGACTTCAAGTCGCGCGTCGCTTCGAGGCGTATGGAAATGGCCGGACTTGGTGATGTGGTCAGTTGTCTGTGCTATGACGCCACACGTCTGGATGCGGATGACCTGCCCTTGGAGCTTGGGACGGAGTTTGACGTGGTCTTTGTGGATGCGCCGTGCTCGGGCACGGGTACCCTGCGTCGCCATCCCGAGATTGCGTGGACCCTTACCTGCGCGGACGTCGAATCGTTGTGCGCCCTGCAACTGCGCATGTTGGGGGCGGCATCGACGCGCGTTGCTCCGGGAGGAAGGCTCTGGTACGCTACCTGCTCATTGCTCGGGGAAGAGAATGAGGGTGTAGTGGAGGCGTTTCTGGGCACCTCACAAGGCGACCGGTTTGTCCTTACGGGCGATTTGCTTCGCAGCCATCCCACGCTTGGCGGACCAGACGGTCACTACACCGCCTGCCTGCGCCGCGTCTGCTAGTCGGCCTTCTTGGGCGCGTTTGCGGACGTGCCCTCAGACTTGGACTCGCTCTTGCTCGCGCCTTCGGACTTCGACGCCGAGCTCGTTGAGCTCGTGGCTGACGAGCCTTTGTCGCGTTGGTCGGTGTTGTAGAAGCCCGAGCCCTTGAAGACGATGCCGGATGCGCCAAACACCTGGTTCGCCACCTCACCGCATTCGGGGCACACGATCGTCGGACGCTCGGACATGGGGTGTTCGACCTCAAACTCGGTGCCACATGCAGGACATTTGTAATCGTAGCGTGCCATGCTGGAATCCCTTCCGACGAGTCATCGTTTTTGCGACCCTATACCTTACCACAACGCTGTCCGCGGCACTTCACGGGGACGGGCGCGCCACACTCGGCATAACTGCGCCACCCCGCCCCGCGCCATCGCGCCGCCTCGATCCACCTCGCTCTCCTAGACTTTTTTGGACTTGCGGCACGCATAAATGTCCTTCTCAGCGAGGTGTTTATAATCCAGCTCGTTTGACGGGACAACTTGATGGGTGCAAAGCAATCGTAATGTCCCATTTGACGAGGTGGAGTGAGTTTATAACGACGAGCCCGCGCCGAGGTCTGCTAGGCGCACCGCGTCTTTTGGTCGCGCGGAATGCGGCCGTCGCTTTTGATCACGCCTTTGCTGCGCAGTCGGGTCAAATCGTAAAGCAGCACGTGCAGCGTGCCGCCATTGACGGAGAGGCTTTGTTGGTTCGGGTGCAGCCTGCGCAAATCATAGTTAACGACGTCGGCGACGTCTGCTACGGGAGGAACTGCTTGGTCGCGGGGAATGCCAAATGACGAGAGAAGCCCAGCGAACTTGTAGGTGTCCAAGACATCGGCAAACGAAAACCGCATGACCTTTGCTCCTGTCGCGCTCAGGTGGGACTCGCGAAGGCGCTCGTCTGCCATTACGTCCACGATGGAGCGTCCGTTGGTCATAGTGGGATCCACGTACTTTTGGCGTCCGTCCAGTTCGCCGACAACGCGCCCACTGGGCAGGTTCCAGCAAAAGTCGACGCGAAACCAGCGGCCCCTCTCTACGGGATCGTCGATTCGCTGCTGTAGTATGGGTGGCATGAATCCGAGCTGAATCATCTTTGCACGCGCTATTGATTCGCCCCCGCTCTCGCTGAGCTCATTACACAGCGCGGCGATGTCCACGGCGCGAGATTTCTCGCGATGCGATCCGTGATACGTCTGGAACCGTTCGATCAACTCGTTGCTGGAGATTGACAGAAGCCGGAGCGTAGAGTCGCCGATTGCCAATGATGAGCAGAAGTCGTAATTGCGCATGTAGTCAAAAGCAGTCCGTGCCAACGACGTGACGGAAATGCCGTTTGTGGTCGTGAAGGTGTCGTCGGTGATGAGTATGCGGTCGACGTCGGGACTTGCGCTTGAGTGTGCCTTGGGCGTGGTCGCCACGTGTATGGCGCCCATCAGGCGATTCGGAACGAACATGCCATGGAGCACAGCTGCGGACGCCTCAGCAAAGACCCAGGTTGGATGCAACGATGCGAGGGCTCGTAGCTTCTGGAGCTCACGTTGGCGACAACTCAGCGTGTTCCATACACCGGGCAGCGCGTAGATGCGTGGGGCAGGCGACAACACGTCGCCTCTGCGGAACGCGCGCAGGAGTCGCTTTGCATCCGAAGGAGACTCGGGTATGAGACAAGTACCTCTTTTGTGCGCCTGCTCGAACCGAGTTCTCAGATCTGCGCGAATCCCATTGCCCATAGATGCCTCCTTGTCCAAACTGTTGGATGTGTATGGTACCTACCCATGCACAAGACGCTCCAATCGTGGCAGTGCATATGACGCGGCCGGTGGTACGGCATTGTGCGAAGGTATTGGCTCATTTCCTGGCTGGTCGTGAATCCGCCTCGTCAACCGAGACATTTGCGTGCGGGTCGGTGCTGCAAGTGTCCCGTGGGGCGAGCCGGACGCGGCACCGGCGGCCGTGGGGAGAGCCGAACGCGACGCAAGGTTTACAATCGAAGCCGCACGCGAGGTAGCACGAGGTGAGGGGGATGCCATGCCGGTGCGTGGTGCCATATTCGACTGCGACGGAACGATTCTGGACTCCATGCCCATGTGGACGGAGACCTGCGTGGAGCTGCTGAGAAACTACGGGGTCGCAGACGCGGAGCGCATCTTTGCCGAGCACGAGTCGCTGGACATGGACAAGAAGTGCTACTGGTACCACGACCACCTGGGGATTGGCAGCAGCGGCGATGCCCTGTACCGCGAGCTGTGGGCTATGGTCGAGCAAGCCTATGCCGAGCGTGTGGCGCCTTTCGAGGGGTGTGCCGCATTCCTGCAAGAGCTTCGGTCCGCGGGTGTTTCCATGGTCATAGCCAGCTCGACGCCTACCGAGATGCTTCGCTACGCTCTGGGGGCGCACGGGCTGTTGGAGTATTTCGACGAAATCATCTTTGCGGGCGATGTTGGGCGAGGCAAGGAGCACCCCGACGTGTATCTCGCGGCGCAGGAGCGTCTCGGCACGCCGAGAGGGGAGACCTGGGTGTTTGAGGACGCGCCCTTTGGCGTTCGCTCGGCGGCGCGTGTGGGCTTTCCCGTGGTCGCGATCCTCAACGACCATGACGGTCGCGACGAGTCGTTTTTGCAGACGTGGGCGACGGTGGTGTCGTACGGTTACGAGGGGCTGAGCCTTGCATCGTTGCATGACCTGCAGCCCAAGACGTTTGGCGCGCTCATCGTGGGCGGCTCCCCGGAGCCGAGTTCTGCCGAACTGGTCCGAAGACTGGCGCAGAAGGCGGAGTATGTGATCGCGGCAGATGCCGGTGCGGACGTGCTCATGGCCGCTGGTGTCACGCCCGATCTCTTTTGTGGCGACGAGGACTCGGTGAGTGATGCCGTGCGGTGCTGGGCAGAGGCAAATGCGGGCTTCGTCGAGCGGTATCCGGCCGAGAAGGATGACTCAGACCTTGGGCTGGCGTTCTCGTTGGCGAGGCGGGAGGCAGAGCGTCGTGGCGCGTGCATGCGTGTCGTCGTGACTTGCGTGAGCGGGGGCAGACCCGATCACGCGCTTGGCGTGTGGGGGGTGCTCGCTCGCCATGCGGACGTGGCTCCCCGCGTCGTGGAGGACGGCTTCGAGTGCCGCATCCTCTCCAGGGAGGGTGTCCCCGTGTGGCGACGCCCGGCGAGCGTGGGACAGACGGTATCTGCCATCGCACTGGTGAGCGACGCGGTGGTGAGCGAAGTGGGATTTCGCTGGGCACTCGATCACGATCGCCTGGCCCCACTCTCGGATCTCGGAATCTCAAACAAAGCCGTCACGAACGAGTGTGTGGTCAGTTGTCACGCCGGAACATTGGCGGTGTTCCGAGTATGATCTGTGGTGTCGGTCCTGTCCTTTTGCACATTTGGGCTGTTTCTTGCGCAACATCCAATATCTTGTGGTATAGTCATTGCGTTTTGTGAGTAGTGCGCCTACGGCCATCCCTTCGCCAAGGCGCCGCCAATGGAGGTTCTGTCATGTCCAAAGTCTGTGAGATTTGCGGCAAGCACCCCGTTGCCGGACGTTCCATTTCCCACTCGTTCCGCACGGTTAACCGCAAGTTCCGTCCCAACATTCAGCGTGTCACCATCGTGAAGGATGGTCACAAGCGCAAGATGAACGTTTGCACTCGCTGCCTCAAGAAGGGAAATCTCGCTCGCAGCTAATGCGTTTGCCATAGAAGGCGGAGCGCAGGACGGCCACCGCCGTGGTGGCCGTCCTGCATATTGTGGTTGTTTCCCCACTGGTGGCGGATGCTGCTATAATCACGTCGATTCATCAATCGAAAGGGGGCTCACGTGGCAACTACTGTCCCGGGTAAGCTAAGGGTTTCAAACGATGTAATAGCCGACCTTGCGGGCTACGCTGCTCTTGAGTGCTACGGTGTCGTGGGAATGGCGCTTACGGACGAGGAGCAGGGTGTTGCTCGGCTGCTGCCCATCCATCGCCTTCGGAAGGGCATTGAGGTGTCCTTGGAAGACGGGCACATAACCGTGGACCTTCACGTGATACTCGAGCAGGGTGTGAACATGTCGTCGGTGGCCACTAACCTCGTGAGTACGGTCAAGTTCATTCTCGACCAGATAGCCGAACTCAAGCAGGTCGTGGTCCGCGTCCATGTAGAGGGCATGCGCACTCATTAGTGTCACTCTTTGGTGCTCTGTACGTATTCTAGGAACCGAGGTCTCAGTCCCATGATATCGACCGTTATCCGCACTTGCTTCCCTGTGGCTGCTGGCGTTCTGCACGAGAAGGCGGACGAAATCAACAAGCTCAACGTCTTTCCCGTACCAGATGGCGACACCGGCACGAACATGTCGCTCACCTTGGCGACGGTTGTGCACGAGGTTGAGTCGCTGCCCGACAGCGCCTCCATGGAGGACGTGGCGCACGCGATAACGCATGGTTCGCTCATGGGTGCGCGCGGCAACTCCGGCGTCATCACGAGTCAGATTCTGCGCGGCATCGCAGAGGGCCTGATTCCCGCAAAGGGTGAGCATGCGACGCCTGCCGACATCGCCTCCGCCCTGCGCAACGGCGTTTCGGTGGCGTTCAAGGCGGTGCGCAAGCCCGTCGAGGGTACGATTCTCACGGTTCTGCGGGATGTCTCGACTAAGGCAGACGCCTTGGCAAAGACGCGCGACATGACGACGGACGACATGCTGGACCAAATCGTGGTCGCTGCCTACGAGTCGGTCGCGCGCACACCCGATCTGCTTCCCGTGCTCAAGGAGAACGGCGTGGTGGACTCGGGTGCGTATGGCCTGGCCACCTTTATCGAGGCGTTCGTCAATGCCTATCGGGGTCGTGGCGAGGACCTGACGGATTTCCAGACGCGTGTGGGTGCAAATGATGCGAAGTCTCAAGTCGCAAACGTCGTCGACATCGAGATAAACGACGACTGGGAGGGCTCTGAGTTCCGCTACTGCACCGAGTTCCTCTTCCATGCAGATTCCCCGGTTTTCGACGAGGACGCGTGTTTGCGCTACTTCGCCTCTATGGGCGATTGCGAGCTGCTCGTGGGTTCGAACCCCGACTACAAGTGTCACGTGCACACCAATCGCCCGGACCGCGTCATTCGTCACATGCTGCACAGAGGACAAGTCTTCAACGTCTTTGTGCACAACATGGACTTGGAGGCGCAGGAGCGCACGGAGTCCATCAGGTCCGACAAACAGACGTCAGATGCTCCCCGTAAGCCGTTGGGCTTCGTCGCGGTGGCAGCCGGCGCCGGTGAGGCAGACATCCTGTCCTCGCTTGGCGTGGACGTTGTGGTTCAGGGTGGGCAGACCATGAACCCATCGACGGCGGACATTCTGGATGCAATCCAGTCATGCAATGCCGACGATGTTATCGTGCTTCCCGATAACGGCAACATACGTATGGCGGCTGAGGCCGCTGCCTCGGCGTGTGAGTCATGCACGGCCCACGTGGTCGGCACGCGGAGCGTCCTTCAGGCGTTTGCCGCGATGCTGGCGGTCGATATCGACGCAAGTGTCACAGAGAATACCGAGGCCATGAGTGAGGCGATCGAGGGCGTGCGCGATGGTGAGGTCACCACCGCAGTGCGTGATTCTCAGGCTGCGGACGGCTCGCCCATTCATGCGGGTGACGTCATGGGCATTCAGGACGGAGAAATCAGTGTCGTTGGGTCCGACGTCACGGAGGTCACGCTCCGGCTCATTGACTTTATGCAGCAAGAGGAAGAAGGAGACACGCTCACTATCCTTGCCGGAAGCGACATGGATGACGATGCCTTCGTTGAGCTGCAGGACGCCATTGCCGAGGCGCAACCGGACTTGGAGATTGATGCGCACCGAGGTGAGCAGCCGCTCTATCCCGTCATTTTCTCCATCGAGTAGCGCATCGCGCGTGCGGACGTTAGCGTGACAAGCGCGAATGAGGTTGCAGGTAGGGTTCAGCGTACGTGCCGTCTGGATGAGGGTGCGAGTCGACTGCGGTATGTAACGGGCAAGCGCGTGGATGCGCTGCGCCGTTTGGGGTTGCGGCTGGTACGCGACGTTCTTTACCACCTGCCGAGTCGCTACCTTGACTTCACGCGCGTCATGCCGATTGGATACTGCGAGGTTGGTGCCGACGCCACCGTTGTAGGTCGCGTGGACAAGGTGGAGCTCAAGCGTCCCAAACCTCGTCTGCAGCTCGTAGAGGTTGCGGTCATTGACGACACGGGTGTGCTCTTTGCTACGTTCTTTCGGCAACCTTGGATTGCAGAGCAGCTCCATCCCGGCGACTTGGTTGCCCTCTCGGGCAAAGTTACCTTCTCGTATGGCTTCAAACGCATGACGCCTACCTTCCATGAGGTGTTAGGGGCAGGTGAGGCGGCAAGTTACGCACGCATCCTGCCCGTATATCCGGTGGGTGAGGGCATCAGCGTTCCTTGGATGCGTCGCATCGTCTCCGCCGCTCTTTGTGACGTGGGCGATGTGTGCGATGTCGTTCCGGCTTCGATTGTGGCCGATCGGTCCCTGATGTCGCTCGGTCGTGCGCTACGCGAGGTCCACTTTCCCACGAGCTTATATGCTGCAGAAGAGGCACGCAGGCGCCTTGCCTACGACGAGTTGCTCCTGCTCCAGCTCATGCTCCATGCACGACAGCGCATTGAGTTGGCTGGTGCCGTTCCGGTCGAGCACGTGACGGATGGCACTCACCTTCATTCGCTCGTTGAGGCGCTGCCCTTCACACTCTCGGAGGAGCAGCGGGTAGCTCTCGACGAGGTGCTAGCCGATATGGCGGCACCGCAGGTGATGAACCGATTGCTGTTGGGTGACGTGGGTACGGGCAAGACGGTCGTGGCCGCCGCGGCGATTGCTGCCGTGGCCGATACGGGCACACAGGCGGCCATGATGGCACCGACTTCCGTGCTCGCACGGCAGTACGCGGAGGGCGTGGGTCCCTTGCTCGACGCTGCTGACGTCCCCTGGTCGTTGCTTACGGGGGCGACGCCGGCGGCAGAGCGGAATGAGGCATTGCGGATGTTGGCCGCAGGGGAGCTCTGTTGCCTCTTTGGGACGACGGCGCTCTTGACGGAAGACGTCGAGTTCAAGCATCTGAGTCTGGTGGTCATTGACGAGCAGCATCGCTTTGGCGTCAACCAGCGCGTCTCGCTTAGGCAAAAGGGCGCCGGCGCGGACCTCCTCTCGATGTCGGCGACACCCATCCCGCGGACGCTTGCCCTCTCGCTCTATGGCGACATGGCGTGCTCCCGCATTCGGCATCGGCCTGTGGCGGGCGCGGGCGTGGTGACGAAGGTGCTTGCACCGGAGAACAGCGACCTTGCCTACGGGGCGATTCGCGATGCGGTGGCGGCGGGTCACCAAGCGTACGTGATTTGTCCGCTCGTGGACGAGCGTGATGACGGGAGCGACCTCGATGACGTGCCCGAGCGCTCGCAGGCACAGGTCCGACGGTTGCATGCCGCGACGAGCACGCTCGAGGAGCTCTCACATGGGCCGCTCAGGGGATTGCGGCTTGATCTCCTTACGGGCAGAATGAGCGCAGACGACAAGGACGCCGCAATGACGCGATTCCGTTCTCGCGAGACGGACGTGTTGGTGGCGACCACGGTCGTGGAAGTTGGTGTGGACGTTCCCAACGCTACCGTCATGCTTGTGTTCGACGCCGACCGCTTTGGGCTTGCGACGCTCCATCAGCTCCGTGGACGCGTGGGCCGAGGCAGGGATGCCGGTCTGGTCTACCTCTCATGCGCGGCTGGCCCGCGTTCGCCCGCGCGTAAGCGGCTCTCTGCGTTGGAAGCGACATCGGATGGGTTTGAGCTGGCGGAGCTCGACCTGAGCCTGCGGCGCGAGGGCGAAGTGCTGGGATACCGTCAGCACGGAGGCGTGGTGCTCAAGGTGTGTGACCTCTCGTCCGACAAAGCCCTCGTGGAGGCCGCCCATGCGGATGCCAATGCGCTCGCACAAACCGATCCGGAGCTTCGCGAGCCATTGCATGCAGCCTTGGCGCTTGAGTGCCGACAACGCTACCGGGCGTACTTCGAGGAGGTCGAGCGCGCGTGAGGATCGTGGGTGGTACGTGGCGAAACAGGACCATCGAGGCACCGGCGGGACGTGGCACCCGTCCGACGACCGACCGCATGCGCGAGACCATCGCGTCAATGGTTCTCTCTGCGAAGGGACTCGACCTCGGAGGTACTGCGGTGCTCGATGCGTTTGCGGGCTCGGGCGGTGTGGGCTTAGAGCTCCTCTCGCGTGGTGCCGCAAGCTGCACGTTCTGTGAGCGGGACCGGCGCGCGGCTGCGCTTGTGCGCACGAACTGCGAGCGTCTGGACGCCGAGGCGGAAACGTGGCGCGTCGTTTGTGGTGACGTCACGAAGATTGTTGTGCGAGGCCTTTGGGGTGCTCCGTTCGGCGTGGTGTTCCTCGATCCCCCGTACGCGATGGGTGCCGAGAAGGTTTCGGAGCTCGTGCGTTCACTTGCGCGCACGGGCCAGCTTGCGCCGGAATGCCTTGTGGTGTACGAACGATCGGAGCGCGGGGCGAAGCTGACACTGGACGGAGCTCGCGAGCTGAGGTCGCGCTCAATGGCCGCGAGCTGCATAGACTTGCTTGAGATGGGGGAGGCGCTATGAACTCAAAGATGACGCATGTCGTGCTGCCTGGTACCTATGACCCCATAACACTGGGGCATTTGGATGTCGTGGCGCGTTCGTGCAAGCTATTTGGCAAGGTGACGGTGGGGGTTGCGGCGTCGCGGATGAAGCATGGCGTCGGGACGGCGTTCACCTTGGATGAGCGTGTGGACATGATTCGCGAGGCGCTTCTCGAGCGCAGGATTGAGGGTGTTGACGTGCTGCCCTTCGAGGGCCTTCTGGTTGACTTCTGTCGCAGCGTGGGAGCGCAGGGTGTCGTCAAGGGGCTTCGCGCCATGACGGACTTCGAGTACGAGCTTCAGCAGGCGGACCTCAACGCTCATCTGGCACCCGACCTCGAGAGCGTCTTCGTGATGGCGAGTCCTGCGTTCGGCTATGTATCCTCATCCATCGTGCGCGAGCTTGCGTCGCTGGGATCGCCGGTGGACGGTCTCGTACCCGAATGCATAGCCCGCCGTCTCGCCGACCACTTTCGGTAGGGCAGAATTCACCACCCCGATGCTGACGAAATGCGGAAGGCGTTATCGAAGCGGTAGCGACAAGGCGCGCCTGACGTCTTGTCTCGCCCTTGGATGGCGGGTAGTCCGGTCCGCGGCTTGACAGCGCCTATCAGTGGACTAGAGTATTACGCAGAATGCAATCCATAGGGGATATGCGATGGCAGAGAGGGAGGACAACATGGCAGTCAGCAACGAGCTGAGGCGCTTCGAGGCGGACCTTGCGGAGAACGAGGACCTCAGGGCGCAGGTGGAGGAGATCATGCGTCGGATTGCGGAGTCCGGCGAGGCCAAGAGCGACGGCGAGGCGCTGTCGCAGGTAGCCTCCGAGCTCGGCTACGCGGTGGGCGCGGCTGACTTCGAGCGCGCCAGCGCGGAAGCGGAGAGCGAGGCGCCCGACCTCGATGACCTGGAGTCGGCTGCCGGCGGCATGTTTGGGATAGCAGCAGATGCGGAGGACGGGCACGAGGCATGGTGCCTCGGGACCTACTACTGCTTCACCGCATTGGTGCACGGCCACGACAAAGCGAAGAATCGCGCCTGTCTCTCTGACTATGTCACTGTGGGTAACGTCCTTAAGAGGGCATTTGGTTAGGATATAGGTCTACAGGCCCTTTGCGCGGCGGCAACGACAAGGTGCGCGGCCGCTTGCTGCGTTTGATTCGTACGCGCTCGGTGATTGGCTTACTCGGTTTTGGGCACCCTACTGCGTCTTCGGCCAGTGGGGTGTCCTTCTAGTTGGTGGGTAAACAGTAGCCTGTTCTTGTCGCCTTGCTTTCACGCGCATCCGCGACGTGTGATATGAACTGTAACTGCCATAATGGAACCAGGTACCGTTTTGCCCCATTGTGCCTGCCCACGGTCGCACATAATCTGCTAACATAAGGGACGCTGAACCGCGCCATCACGAAAGGAGTTCCGAATGGAGCCAGGAGAGGAAATCCAAGCCCTGGTCGACGAGCTCGAGCAGATTGTTGCCGACGCGAAGTCGCCCTTCGGTGGCGGCATGCACCGCAAGGTCGTCGACGAGCAGGAGATCTACGAGATTCTCGACGAGATGCGTCAAGTCTTTCCGAGGGAGTTTGCAGATGCGCGCCGCATCATCCGCGAGGAAGGCGAGATGCTCGACCGTGCGCAACGGCAGGCCGACTCGGTCATCGCGGACGCGCAGCAGCAGGCGATGGTCATAGCGGGCGATCAGGAGATTGTGCGAATTGCGCAGCAGCAGGCGGACAACATTCGCGACGCAGCGCAGCAGTACGAGCGCGACACGCGCTACAACGCCGAAGAGTATGCCGATACCGTCCTCGCTCACCTGGAGGATACCTTGCGTTCAATGACGGGGACGGTCACGCGTGTGCGCCAGACCCTCAACGAGAACTCTGGCGTCAACAACCAGTCGAATAGCGTGAGCTGGTAGTTTTGGGGTCCGTATGGAAAGCATCATAGTTTCGCTCGACGCCCGTTTGGCCGAGGTGGGCGATTCCATTGATTTGGTTGCGCATCTTGACGAGCCGCGCTTCTCCTTGGGGGAGCGCTCCTTCGTGTTGCCCGAGGGTATGGATTACGACGTCATCCTGACGAATGCCGGCGAGGGCATCCTTGCATCCGGTGTGGTGCGCGCTCACGTTGAGGCGACCTGCGATCGTTGTCTCGACGAGACTTCGTTCGACGTCGTCGGCGAGGTGAACGAATACTATCTGTTCCACGAGCCGGATCCGGGCGTTCTGGAGGAAGACGAGGAGGAGGGTGCGGACTTCTCGCTCGTAGGGCAGGATTCGACTATAGATTTGACCGATGCCGTATACTCTGCCGTTGCCATGGAGCTTCCCTACGTCGTCCTGTGCAAAGACGACTGCGCAGGACTCTGCCCAGTATGTGGCGAGAATCTCAACCGCGTCGATTGTGGCCACGCGGAACAGATTGCCAAGGAGGCCGAGGAGGCGCGCATCGCAAACAGCCCGTTTGCTGCATTGCGAGACCTGAAGTTATAGCGACTGGTGACGCGCGGGTTCAGTATCCTGCGCGTCACTTTATCGTATGTTGTGTAGCGCGTGCCTTTTGTGTCATGAATCCCCACAATGTGGTATAGTATCTTCTTGCGTGCGTTTGGCAAGACCGCCCGCTCTCGTAGGCGGGCGCGCAAGGACAAGAGAGGTCTTACGATGGCAGTTCCCAAGCAAAAGAAGGGTCGCGGCGCAACCCACACCCGCCGCTCGGCTAACAGCAAGCTTGCTACCCCCGGTCGCTCCGAGTGCCCACGTTGTGGTGCTCCCAAGCTTCCGCACCACGTGTGCCCGAGCTGTGGGTACTACAAGGATCGCGAGATTGTGGTCGTAGAGTAGCAGGTGCATGCAGCCTGCCTGGGAGGTCGGTCCCTTCTGGGGTCGGCCTCCTTTGTTTATGTAGACTGAGGGGGTAAAGATGACACGGGTATGCGTCGATGCCATGGGTGGCGACGAGACTCCCCAAGTTGTGTGCGAGGGAATTGCCCTTGCGCTCGAGAATGATCCCACGCTCGAGGTGCTCGTTGCCGGCGTGGAGGAGGTTGTCGTTCCGTTCTGCGAATCGCACGATCGCGCGACGCCGCTGGTAGCGACCGAGGTTATCGGTATGGATGAGCATCCAGCCGAGGCGGTGAGGAAGAAGAAGGACTCCAGCATCGTGCGCGGCTGTGCTGCCGTTCGCGCGGGTGAGGCGGAGGCGTTCTTCTCCGCAGGCTCGACTGGCGCGGTGTTTGCCGCGGCGACCATGGGCGTTGGGCGTATACGGGGGATCAAGCGGCCCGCGCTGGCGACGCCGTTGCCTGGTTTGAACGGGCACAACACGGTGTTCTTGGACTTGGGCGCGAACGCAGACGTGCGGCCTGAAGCCATCGTGCAGTTCGCGCGGATGGGCTCAGCCTATGCACGCGTAGTTCTAGGCGTAGAAGAGCCTCGCGTTGCACTGCTGTGCAACGGGGAGGAGGAGACCAAGGGCAATGAGGTTGCGCTGGCCTACCACGCGGCGCTTGCGGATGCCGATTGCGGTTTCGTGGGCAATGCGGAGGGCTCCGACCTATTGATGGGCGACTTCGACGTCATCGTGACGGATGGCTTCACGGGCAATGTCGCGCTCAAAACACTCGAGGGTACCGCCAAGTTCATCCTTGCCACGCTCAAGGAGCAGATATCCCACTCTGCGCGGGGGAAGGCGGGTGCCCTGCTGCTCAAGCCGGGCCTCAAGTCCCTCAAGGATCTTCTCTCGGGCGATGCCTATGGCGGTGCCGTTCTGCTCGGCCTCAAGGCGCCCGTCTTCATCGGACACGGCGCAACGAGTGTGACGGCAATTGCGTCGGGCACCGCTGCGGCTGCGGGTGCCGTTCGCGGCGGGCTTGTGGACAAAGTGGCCGAGAGCTTCAATCAAATGGAGCAATAGTACAATCAACGTTACTGTTTGGATGATGGGGCGCGGCGGGTTCCGCGCTTCGCGACAAAGGTCAATGAGGAGTAAACATGGACCGCGCTGCTATTCGTTCCAAGGTAATCGAGCTCGTTGCAGAGACGCTCGAGTGCGACGCCGACGAACTGACCGACGAGACGGCTTTCGAGAGCCTGGGCGCCGATTCCTTTGACTTGCTTGAGCTCGTGACGGCCTTCGAGGACGAGTTTGGCTTCTCGATGGACGATGAGGTTCTTCAGCAGATCAAGACCATCGGTGACTCGGTCGAGGCGATTGCCGACGCACAGTGAAGCTCTACGCACGAGTCCACGAGATAGAGCGCATCTGCGACCATGAGTTCGAGGACAAGGAGCTGGTGGTCTCGGCCATCACGCACTCGTCTGCTGCGGAAGGCCTGCCCGTAACCGCCTCTTATGAGCGGCTCGAGTTCTTGGGTGATTCCGTTCTCGGTACGCTGGTCGCGCGCTCGCTCTACAGTCAATTCCCCCGAATGGACGAGGGTGGCCTCACTCGGGTCAAGACGGCACTCATCGCGGGCAAGACGCTTGCGAAGGTGGCGGAGGGTCTGGGTGTCGCACCGCTCATTAGGTTTGGTGTATCCGAGCTGGGCACAGGTACGCGGGGTATGCGCAAGGCGCTCGAGGACGTGTACGAGGCGCTGGTGGGCGCGTTGTACATCGATGGCGGGGTGGATGCCGCCGCCGCGTTCGTCGAGCGCACGCTCATGCCGTTGATGGATCCCTCCCTGGCGAAGCATCCGCTCTCCGCCAAGTCTCGACTCCAGGAGGTTGCGCAGCGCGACTACCACTGCGGGCCAGAGTACAAGATCGTCTCGCAGGAGGGGCCGGCGCACACGCCCACCTTCACGGCGGTGGCCATGGTTGAGGGGAGACGCGTGGGCCGCGGAAGGGGCACCTCGAAGAAGGACGCCGAAGGTTCGGCTGCCCTCGACGCCCTCAAGAACATGGGCTATCTGCTCGACGAGGCAGAAGAGGCGTCCGGGGAGTAGGGGGAGCGCATGTACCTTAAGTCGCTCACACTGCGGGGCTTCAAATCCTTTGCCGACAAGACCACCATGCTCTTTGATCCCGGCCTCACGGTCGTGGTGGGACCGAACGGATCGGGCAAGTCAAACATCTCCGATGCGATTCTGTGGGTCTTGGGTGAGCAGAGTGCAAAGATGCTGCGCGGGCAGGCGATGGAGGACATCATCTTCTCGGGTTCGTCGGCTCGCAGTCCAGTGAGCATGGCTGAGGTCACCCTCGTGCTCGACAACACCGACGGCACGCTGCCGGTCGAGTACACCGAGGTCGCCGTTACGAGGCGCATGTACCGATCGGGCGAGTCCGAGTACCTCATCAACGGCGCCGCCAGCAGGCTGATGGACGTGACGGACATCCTGCACGATTCTGGTCTGGGGCGCGAGATGCACTCCATCATCAGCCAGGGCAACCTGGACTCCATCCTCTCGAGCCGGCCTGAGGACCGTCGCGAACTCATTGAGGAGGCGGCGGGCATCTCCAAGCACCGTCGTCGAAAGGCGCGCTCAGAGCGAAAGCTCAAGAGCATGGACGAGAACCTCGTTCGTGCGAAGGACGTCAGCCGCGAGATCATGCGGCAGCTGCGCCCGCTCGAACGCCAGGTAGGCAAGGCCCAGCAGGCGCGCGAGATTCAGGACCGCCTTAACGAGCTCATGCTCTCGCTTGCCGTCGATGACCTCCGCAAGCTCCAGGAGCGCCACGGCGCCCTTAGTGCGCACTCACATGAGGCAGAGGCGGCGGCGTCTTTGGCCAAGCTTCGTCTGGACGAGCGGAGCAAGGAATTGGAACGCTACCAGAGCCTCCTCGAGGAGAAGGGCATCTTCGTGGGCGACCTCGGCGCGCAACGTGCGCGTCTGGCAGACCAGTTGGTGCGGTTGCAAGCGGATGAGCGTCTCCTCAAGGAGAAGGATCGCAACATGCGGGCACGCATCGTCGACCTCGAGTCGGGCGTGACCACCTCGCGCAGGGACCGCGAGCAGGCCCGCGAGGAACTCGAGCGTGTGAGTGACGAGCTCACCGAGGCTCGCGCGAGCTGGGACGAGCTCAAGCGTCAGGTGGATGAGCTGATTCCCGTCGCGCGCAAGGCTAAGGCCGAGCGCAAGGAGCAGGGACGCCAGCTGGCGCAGGCGCAGGCGGACCAGCGCTCCGCACAGCGAACTGCCGACCAAGAGACGCTCGCCTATGCCAAGCTGCGCGATCAGGTGGGCAACGCTGAGGTCGAGGACAACCTGCTCAGGAACCGACTCGCCCAGATCGACGAGCAGATCTTGACGTGCAAGGATCGGCTGAGCGAGCGTCAGGGACGCAGGGACGAGGTCTCGGGAGCGCTCGATGAGGCAAAGGCGGCCATGGATGCCTCATCCTCGGAAGAGAAGCGTCTCGGTGACGTCCTGCGTCGAGTGCGCGGAGAGCAGCGGACAGCCCGCGAGGAGCTTGAAGGACAGCGCGCGTCACTCTCCGCCCTCAAGAGGGTTGACGAGCAGGCGGAACAGACGAGTCCGCTGGTAAAGGCCGTGCTTGGCGATAAGTCTGCATCCTCGCTCGTGAAGTGTCGTCTGGCAGACCTCGTGGAGGCGCCGCAAGGACTCGAGAACGCGATCGAGGCCCTTCTCGGCGACGACCTTGCGAGCCTCGTCGTCGATGGTGTCGACGAAGCCGGACGCATCGTGGGCGTCGCGCAGCGCGTGCGTCGGGCAAACGGTACGGTGACGATACTCGCTCGCGCAGAGGTTACCGATGACGCCGACGGGCGGGACGTGCCCGAAGCGCCTGGCGATGCGCTCCTGAGCGCGCTGACTGTCGCGTCTGGCTCTGAGGGATTGGCACAAAAGCTCTTCGGAGGCATACGCGTGGTGGCGACGGCGGATGACGCGCTGCGCGCGCATGAGGTCGAGCCGTCCTTCACCTACGTGGCCAAGGACGGATCCTATGTGCTCGCGGACGGTAGGATTGTGGTGGGCGAGCGCTCGAGCGCCGAACGCGGTGCCTTGGAGCGGAAGCGCTCGATGCGCGCAATCAGCGAGGAGCTGCCCGCGTTGGAAAGCCGGCTTGAGGAGGCGGAGGCGCGCGTCCAGGCTTGTGAGCGCGACTTGGCGAGCGTGCGCGACTCCGCCGCCCGCGCGCGTCAGGATCGCGCGCGTCTCTCGGGCGAGCTCTCCTCGTTGGATGCGGAGATGAAGCGCCTGCGTTCGCAGCTCGACTCGGCGCAGGCGGAGCACGGGCGTGTGGAGAAGCAACGCCGTGACGCTGCCAGCAAGGCCGAGTCGGCGCGCCAGGCAATCGAGCGACACCGGAAGGCGGCCGAGGAGGCGACCGCACGTGCCGCTGAGGCAGCCGCGCTTGCCGAGGAGGCCACGGCGCGTAGGGCCGAGGCGTCGCGCGCGGAGGACGAGGCGGAGCGCAAGGTCTCGTCTGTGCGTCTGCGCCTCGCCACGGTGCAGGAGCGCAAGAACAACCTCATTGTGCGCTCCGACGATCTGCGGGCGCGGTTGACGCGCCTCGAGCGCTCGTCTGAATCCGCGGAGCGTGACGTGCGTGACCTCAAGGCAAAGTGCCTGCGCGTCGCGCCGCTCGAGCAGCAGTACGAGCAGATTCGCGCACGGGCACTCGAGTGGTCGGCGCGACTCGAAGACCGTGCCTCTCTTGCCGAGGCGGACTCCGAGGAGCTCAAGCAGACCATCGGCGACGCGCGCCGCGCCGTCGACCAGATGCGCACGGAGCTGGACCGCACGCAGTCGCGTGCTGGTGAGCTGCGCGTCGAGCTGGGCAAGGTCGAGGTCCAGGTAGAGGCTGCCGTCTCCACCCTTGAGGAGATGGGTGCGGACCTCGCGCAGGCACTGCAGATTCCCGCACCAGAGGATCGCGAGGCCAGCGAGGCGGAGGTTGCCGACCTCAAGCGGAGGCTGCATGCGCTGGGTCCGGTAAACGAGGTCGCGATGGACGAGTACACGCGGCTCAAACAACGTGCAGACTACATCAGCGAGCAGGTAGCCGATTTGGAGTCCGCTCGCAAGTCCTTGGCAAAGATAACGGCGGCCATCGAGCGCAGGATGCGTCGGCAGTTCCTCGTCATCTTCGACCAGGTGAACGCGAACTTCTCTGAGGTGTTCTCGCTGCTCTTCCCGGGCGGGCAGGCGCATCTGGAGATGACGGACGCGGATCACGTCTTCGAGACGGGCATAGAGATCATCGCTCAACCCCGTGGCAAGAAGATCCAAAAGATGATGCTTATGAGTGGTGGCGAGAAGAGCCTCACGGCGCTTGCGCTCCTCTTTGCCGTATATAAGACAAGGACCGTGCCGTTCTACGTGTTTGACGAGGTCGAGGCGGCGCTCGATGACGCAAACCTCGGCAAGCTCCTCGCCGCGATGGAAGAGCTGCACAAGACGACGCAGCTCATCGTGATTTCTCATCAGCGTAGGACCATGGAACAGGCGGACGTGCTCTATGGCGTGTCCATGCAGGCCGACGGCGTGAGCCACGTGGTGTCTCAACGCCTCGATCAATCCGGAAGGGTGGTGGATGCCTAAGATGGCTCTCTTCGACCGACTCAAGGACGGACTCTCCAAGTCCCGTCAGACGATGAACGAGATTTTCTATCTTGGTGGTGAGGTAGATGACGAGTTCTGGGAAGATCTCGAGGACACGCTCGTCATGGGCGACATGGGCGCGGAGGTTGCCTTTGCGGTTGCAGATGACCTGCGCGAGCAGGCTGCGCGCGAGGGGCTGACCCGTGCCGACCAGATTCGCGAGGCACTTGCACAGCGCATCGCGAAGGAGTTTACGCCCAAGACGTGGGATCCATTCGTATACCTGCCTTCCTGCGTGCTCTTCGTGGGAATCAACGGTGCGGGTAAGACGACGACCGTGGGCAAGCTGGCAAACGTCGCGCACAATCAGGGCGTCAAGTGCCTGATTGGCGGCGCGGACACGTTTCGTGCGGCCGCCATCGAGCAGCTCGACGTGTGGGCCGATCGCGCCGGCATAGAGATGGTCACGCGTGAGCGTGGTGCCGATCCCGCAAGCGTGTGCTTCGAGGTGTTGGAGCGCGGAGAGCAGATCGGCGCTCAGCTCACTCTCATCGACACGGCGGGTCGCCTGCACACCTCTGCCGACCTCATGAGCGAGCTTGGCAAGGTCGTGCGCGTCACACGCAAGCGTGCGAAGTGCAAGGTCTTTGTCGTGCTTGTCATAGACGCGACGACCGGTCAGAACGGCTTGGCGCAGGCCAAGGAGTTCAACGACGCGCTCGACCTCGACGGCATCATCATCACCAAGCTTGACGGCACCGCCAAAGGTGGCATTGCCGTGGCGATATCGCACGACCTCAAGCTGCCCATCCTGCGCGTGGGTGTGGGAGAGGGCATCGAGGACCTGCAACAGTTCAATGCAAAGGACTTCGCCCGCGCGCTCGTGGGCGCATAGAGGGAGGATGGGCAATGGCAGTGTTTGGCAGCCTTTCTGATCGTTTACAAGACACCTTCGACAAGCTCAGTGGCAAGGGGCGTCTTACCGAGGACGACATCAATGTTGCGATGCGCGAGATTCGGCTGGCGCTCCTTGAGGCTGACGTCAACTTCAAGGTGGTGCGCGCGTTCGTGGCACGGTGCCGTGAGCAGTGCCTCGAGGCCGAGGTGCTGAGCTCGCTCAACCCGACGCAGAATGTCGTCCGAATCGTGCTCAATGAGCTGGTCAAGCTGCTTGGTTCCACGGATGCGGAGCTGCAGCTGCCCGAGACGCGCAAGCCTAACGTGATCATGCTCGTCGGTCTTCAGGGCTCAGGCAAGACGACCGCAGCCTCAAAGCTCGCCTATCTGCTTAAGGGCAAGGGCCGCAGGCCGCTTCTGGCCGCATGCGACGTGCATCGTCCCGCTGCTGCCGACCAACTCGAGACCTTGGGCGCCGAGGTGGGCGTGCCCGTGTGGCGTGGGGACGGCAAGGATGCCGTGGTCATCGCGCGTGAGGCGGTCGAACGCGTTGCCAAGATGCGCAACTGCGATCTGGTAATCGTAGACACCGCCGGTCGTCTGCAGATTGACGAGGTCATGATGCAGGAGGCCGTTGACATCCGCGATGCGGTAAGGCCCGACCAGATCCTCATGGTGGTGGACGCCATGACGGGTCAGGACATCGTGAGCGTGGTCACCGAGTTCAACGAGCGCATGGACTTCGATGGCGTGATTATGTCCAAGCTCGATGGCGACGCGCGTGGCGGCGGCGCACTCTCCGTGCGTGAGGTCACTGGCAAGCCCATCATGTTCGTAAGCCAGGGCGAGAAGCCCGACTCGCTCGAGGTGTTCCACCCCGACCGCATGGCACGCCGCATCCTCGGCATGGGTGACGTCGTGGGCATCATCGAGCAGGCGGAGAAGCTCTCCGACGAGCAGAGCCTTGCCGATGCGGAGCGCATGCTCATGGAGGGCTTCACGATGGACGACATGCTTGCGCAGTTCGCTCAGCTGCGCAAGATGGGTGGCCTTCGCAAGCTCGCCGGCATGATTCCGGGTGTGGATCGCGCCATTGCCCAGAGTGGTCACGATATCTCCGACGATCAACTCATTCCCATTGAGGCAATGATTCACTCGATGACAAAGGAGGAACGCGCTCGCCCGCGCATCATCAATGGACAGCGTCGCAAACGCATTGCCGCAGGCTCTGGCCGTACCGTGCAGGAGGTGAACAACCTCATCAAGCAGTGGGAACAGATGGATAAGATGATGGGCTCGCTGCGAGGCATGGCGATGGGTGGTAGCCGTCAGATGGGTCGCGGTATGGCCGACATGATGCGCAACATGGGCGTGGATCCGGCCGAGGCAAACAAGCTCGCGCGTTCAGCTAGCGCGGGTGGCATGCCAACGGGTGCTGGCAACCGCCAGCAACGTAGGGCACGTCCCAAGAAGAAGGGCAAGCAGAAGCGCCGTCGCTAAGGCACCTGACTAGGGCAAAGCAGAAGGGCGGTCCCCTTCACGGCCATTTTGGACGTGGAGGGGACCGCCCTTCCGTTGCCTCGCTGTGTGGAGCCCAACATAGAGCCCAAAAGAAGAAGGGACCGTCCGTGGGGGACGGTCCCTTGGCAGTAGTGTCGCTCTGCCGTGTGGGCCTACCAGTGGACCACCACGATATCGCCCACATGGCTCCAGTCAAAGAGCTGTGCGGCGGCGTCGCTGGGCAGGTTGACGCATCCGTGACTGCCGTCATACTGCCAGATGTCGCCACCGAAGCCATAGCGCCAGTAGGCGTCGTGCAGACCTTGTCCGCCGTTGAACGGCATCCAGTAGCTGACGGGCGTCTCGTAGTCAGGCTGGCCGTCGCCGTTGTAGTCGAGGCCGACGAGCGTCATGTTGGGCGTATGCTCGAAGATGCTGTACACGCCCTCGTCGGTCGCGTGGTAGGGGATGCCCGTGACGCAGGGAGTCTCGAGTACGATCTGTGAGTTCTCGTCGTAGACGCGCACGTACTGCTCGGTCATGTCCACGTCGATGTAGCGTTTGCCCCAGTCTGCGCCGCCCGGATTCCACTCAACGGCGGTGGCCTTCATGGGAACGTCAATGGGTGCGGTGTTGTCCGACTGGAGGTTGGCCGCGATGAGGTTTGCCAAGGCCTCGCCGTCCAGGTTCCATCCGTAGTCTCCGCCAGTGACGGTGACCTGCTTGCCGTCGGGGCGCGTGTACTTGCGCTCGGTGCCCACGGTGTCGAACTGCCTGGAAAGGTCGCCCTGCGCCCACTCCTTGACGTTGTCAACGTTTACGACGAGGTCACAGTTCTCGTTGGTGGTGAACCAGTGCTTCATGAGGTTGACGTCGATGGATCCCGCATCGCGTCCGGCGATGCGCATGGGGATGTTCGTCTGCAGGAGCCTGTTTGCCCGCTCGATGACGGCGGCGAGGCGCTCGTCGTCAACGCGCACCGTGGGCTGCTTGAGCTCGGCATCGCCAAGGTTCAGCTCGCTCTGCAGGGTGCGAATGCTCTCTGCGGCTGCGTCGATGGTGTTGCTGCGGTCTACCATGGTGCCAAGCATGTCGGGCACCGGAACGAACGCCTGCTGAGACTCATCGAACGACATGGTGGCATTGGTGGGCGGTTGTGCGCCGGTGTTGATGCCGTCGACAGCGGCGCCGACAATGGCCTCGAGCTTTGCCTCGTCAAAGGTGATGCCGGTGCTCGCATAGAGGTCATGAGAACCAAAGATCTTTACGGGCCACTTCCAAGGGTCAATTTGCGTTGAGGCCTCGAGGCCGTATGCGGTGCCGTCGTACTTGAGGTTAATGTCGGGCGCGGCGATGGTGATGTCGAGGCCGTCTCCCACGATGTGGTCCTGATACGCGGCTCCGAGCTCGGTGACGTGTGTCGCGAGGTCGTCAACCGACATCAGCGATACGTCCTCGCCGTTGACTCTCGTGTTGGGCATGAAGTGGGATGTGAAGAACAGTCCACCGATGCCATAGACCACGAGAAGCGATCCCGAGACGATGCCTATTACTTTCAGGGCACGACGGCTCTTGGTGCCTTTGGCGAAGAGCTTGGGCTTCTCCTCGGGCACATCGATGCCTGGAGTGTCAAACTGTTCGTCGTAGGCATCCTCCTCGGCGTAGTCTTCGCCATTGTCGGAGTAGTCGTAATCCTCGTCGTATGTGGACTCGAAGGAATCCGCATCGACCTCGGGGACGTCGTCGATGCTGGGAAGCGTGAGGAGGCCGCTTCGCAGCGACGGAATCTGCGACTCCTGCGGAGTGCCATCGATTTGCGGCGTCGAATGCGCGATGCTGTAAAGAACCGTCGCGTCTGGGTCCGTCGTTGTCGTGTCGTCCTCAGGTGCGGATTCCGTCTCCTCGGCATCAAGCTCGTCCTCGGTGGGCTCGGCTTCATCCTCGTCATCGCCGGCCTGTGCGGGCACGTCATCCGGGACTACGGTTACTTCACCGCTTTCGACTGAATCCTCGACCTCGTTGAGTCGCCGGTTCAGTGCGTCGCGATCCAGTACGCCCGTCGTCCCAAGACCATCGTAGTCGCTGTCGTCGTCTGCAAAGGTGTCTTCTGCCATGCGCCCCTCGAGCGATACATCGGTGTCGTCGAGCCCGTCATTTGTTGTCGTGTGTTCGTCTGTGGTCATAACCACACCCTTCATAGCGTCTCGTGCAATTGCGAGCGGCATGTTCATTAGTGCAAGCGGTATATTACCCCAAAGGGGAGTCTTACATCGAAAAAAGGGCTTTGTGTTCATGACAACCATACGAGTGCTTGACGCCGACGATGCTCGGCTTGACATGTTTACCAGTTTGACGAACCATCAGCTTAGGAATCGGCTTGATCCTGGCAGGGGTATCCTCGTCGCTGAGTCCGAGATTGCGATTCGTGTCGCGTTGGAGGAGGGTGTCGAGCCGCTGGCATTCCTCTTAGACGAGAGGAAGCTCCGCGCGATGGGAGACATCCTCGAGGGTGTGAGAGATGACGTCCCGGTGTATGTGCTCGCGCCGGAGGAGGCTGAACGCCTTACGGGGTACCGCGTCACGCGCGGTGCGCTCTGCGCCATGCGACGTCCACTCAATCCGGACCTTGAGTCTTTGCTTAAGAGGGCACGTCGAGTCGTGGTTCTCGAAGGACTCACGGACGCCTCCAACGTGGGTGCGGCGTTTCGCAATGCGGCGGCACTCGGTGCCGATGCGGTGTTGGTTGCCCCGACCTGTGCCGACCCGCTGTGTCGTCGTGCGGTGCGCGTCTCCATGGGCAACGTGTTCCGGGTGCCATGGACGTTGGCACCGCGTCCGTGGCCGGGCGTGCTGGCAGACGCGCTGGGGGAGGAGGGGTTCGTTCGGCTCGCACTCGCGCTCGGCGACGATGCCGTCTCTTTGCGGGAGGCGGCTGGGCTCGTGGGACCCGACGGCAAGGTGGCGCTGTTCCTGGGTGCCGAGGGCCCGGGGCTCACGTCGGAGGTCATCGAGGGGTGCGACGCGAGTGTGATCATACCCATGGCACGCGGTACCGACTCGCTCAACGTTGCCGCTGCCTCTGCCGTCGCCATGTGGGAGCTCTTCTAGGGCCGGCGGGGCTCCGCTTGCGTTGATTGTATTCGTATTGGACGCTGGCCATAGGTGACGTGTGGCGGCGTGGAGTACAATGCGCGACGGGCACAACCGAGCCGAACGATAGGAAGCTGGTCCCATGAGCAATCTCACACGCAGGTCACTCCTCTCTCTATCCGCACTCTCGGCGGCGGGGCTCGTCGCTTGCGGTTCCGGTCAAGGAGGCAGCCAGGGAGGGGCAACTGCCGATACCGATACCCTCACTTGTGGTATGACGCAGGACATCGACTCGATGGATCCCGTGAAGGCGGAGTCGGCTGCCACGCGCGAGCTCCTCTTCAATGTGTATGAAGGCCTTGTCAAGCCGGACGTCGAGGGCAATCTCAACCCCGCGGTCGCCTCGGACGTGAGCGTCTCGTCCGATGGAACCACCTACTCATTCACGCTGCGGGAGGGAGTCAAGTTCCACAACGGTGAGGTGGTGACACCCGAGGACGTCAAGTACTCCATCGAGCGGTACCGTGACTCTACGACGGGAGGCTCGCTGGTATCCGCCTTTGCTGCCGTCGATCACGTCGATGTCGTGGACGACTCGCACGTCGACGTCGTGCTCAAAGAACCCGACACCGACTTCCTGGCGTACTTTGCCATCGGCATCACGCCTGCCTCGGTGGCGGACCTTGAGGCCGATCCCGTTGGGTGTGGCCCGTACAAGTTTTCCTCGCGCTCTCCGCTCGAGAAGGTCGTGCTCGAGAAGTTCGATGACTATTGGGACGCCGAGGGCGCGGCTCACATACCGACCGTTGTCTTCAAGGTGACCACAAACACCGATTCCATCGGCATGGAGCTCGCCGGCGGATCGCTTGACCTCTTCTATCGGATGCCCGAGGCCCAACTCTCGCAGCTTTCCGAGGACGCCTTCACCGTCTATGAGGGCGGCATGAACCTCGTGCAGGCGCTCTATCTCAACAATGCGGTGAAGCCGTTCGATGACGTGCGCGTCCGCCAGGCGCTCGCCTATGCCATAGATCCGCAACAGATCATGGACTACGTCTCTGGCGGCAAGGGCGCAGAGGTCGGATCGAGCATGTACCCCGCCTTTGCCAAGTACTTTATGCCCGAGCTCAACGACGTCTACAACCAAGACGTCGACCGCGCCCGCAAGCTCCTCGACGAGGCGGGTCTCAAGGACGGCTTCAGCTTTACCATCCAGGTTTCGAATGCGCACCCGCAGCACATCGAGACCGCCGAGGTTCTCAAGGAGCAGCTCGCGGTCATCAACGTTGCCGTCGACATCCAGCAGATCGAATGGTCGAGCTGGCTTTCTGACGTATACACCGGCAGAAAGTTCGAGGGGACCGTCGTAGGGGTGGACGCCAGTGCGCTCAACGCGCCATCCATGCTCTCGCGCTTTGCCAGCGACGCCGACAACAACTTCGTGAACTTCTCGAGCCCCGCCTACGACAAGACCTACGCAAGCGCCCGCGCGGCAACTGACGATGCCGAGAAGACCGAGCTCTACAAGGAGTGCGAGCGTATCCTCGCTGAGGAGTGCGCCAGCGTCTACATTCAGGACCTGCCGAGCTTCGTCGCGCTCGCCAAGCGCTTCACGGGGTACGAGTACTACCCGCTCTACGCACAGAACGTCGCTACCATCCGCCCTGCCGAGTAGGGCTTCGGCAACCAGGCCATGAGATACGCGCTCAAGAAGATTGCGACTACGCTCGCCACTCTCCTGGTGGTGAGCATGTTGCTATTTGCGGCGTTTCAACTCATCTCCGGCGATCCTGCCACCCACATCTTGGGCACGGGTGCCACGCCCGAGCGCCTCGAGGCGCTCCGCGCCGAGTTGGGTCTCGACCAGCCCCTACCCGCTCGCTATCTCATGTGGCTTTCGTCCTTCGTGTGTGGCGACGCTGGCGTCTCCTATGTCTACCACCAGCCTGTGTCCTCGCTGCTTGCCGCCAAGATTCCCGTGACGTTCGTGCTTGCGACGATGTCGTTCGTGCTTATGTGCGCCATTGGGCTTCCTACGGGCATCGCCTGCGCGAAGCATGCGGGGTCGCCGATAGACCGCGCCGTCATGGTCGCGAACCAGATCGTCATGGCGATTCCGCCATTCTTCGGGGGCATCCTGATCAGCTGGGCGTTTGGGATGGGGCTGCACCTCTTTATGCCGGGGGGTTACGTCTCGTACGAGACGAGCATCCCGCACTTCCTCGGATACCTCGTCTTTCCTTCCGTAGCCATCGCGTTGCCCCGTGCGGCGCAGCTTGCCAAGCTCTTGCGTGGGTCACTCCTTGAGGAGGCGGGCAAGAACTACGCGCGCACCGCCTACAGTCGTGGCAACGATACGAGCGGCGTGCTCTATGGTCACCTGCTCAAGAACGCCTTCCTCCCCGCGCTCACGTTCTTGGGCATGAGTCTGGGCACCATGCTTGCCGGATCACTCGTGATCGAGCGCGTATTCAGCATTCCTGGCATTTCGAGCATTCTGCTCGCGTCCATAGGCAACCGTGACTATCCCGTCGTGCTCGCCGCAGTGATGCTCATCGCAGCGTTCATCATCTTTGTGAACCTGCTCGTTGACATTCTCTATAAGGTGCTCGACCCCAGGATCGACGAGGAGTGAGTGCCATGGCAACCATTCGCACCCGTTCCCTTCTGGCACGCATTCCCAATCCCCGGCTCTTTTGCGTTGGTGCCCTCATCATGCTTGCGGTCATAGCGCTCATTGTCGTCGGGATGGTCTGGATGCCCTACGAGCCCACGGCCATGAGTCCTGACCGCCTGCAGGGTGTCTCGGCGGCGCATCTGTTGGGTACCGACAAGATGGGTCGCGACATTCTCTCACGCGTGATGTACGGCAGTCGCATCACCTTCTTGGTTGCGCTCGGCACGATGGCCATAGGTGCGGGCCTCGGAATCCTCATCGGTTCCGTGACGGGCTACTATGGCGGCTTGGTCGACGAGGTCGTGATGCGCGTGACGGACGGCCTCTTCGCATTCCCGACCGTGCTGCTCGCCCTGGTGATCGTTTCGTTGTTTGGCTCGAGCACCCTCAACGTGATGTGGGCGCTTGGCATCGCGTTCGTTCCCAGCTTCATCCGCGTCGCTCGTAGCGAGGTCATCCGCTGCAAGCATCTGGACTATGTGAAGAATGCGCGGCTCATGGGCGTGCGCGACGCGCGTGTGATCTTTGTCCACATCCTGCCCAACGTGAGCGGCGTCGTCATGTCCAACGTCATGATCGGCTTCAACAATGCGGTGCTCTCTGAGGCGGGTCTCTCGTACCTCGGCATTGGCTCCCAGCCTCCGTTTGCCTCGCTCGGTCAGATGATTTCGGAAGCGCAGGAGATCTTCTTCACGGTGCCCAGCGCGGTCCTTGGCCCGGGCTTGGTGATCGTGCTCATGGTGCTGGGCTTCTCGCTTATGGGCGAGGGGCTGCGTGCGGCAGAGAGGAGGATGGCCTAGCATGCGACGTGCGTCCACGGCGGCCGATGAGCCGATTCTCCGAATCCGCAACCTCCATCTCGAGTTCCACGACCACGGACGTCCTGAGGTTGTCGTAGAGGACCTGAGCCTTACGCTTCATCATGGGGAGATTCTTGGGATCGTGGGGGAGTCGGGATCGGGTAAGAGCATGACCGCGCTTGCCATCGCGGGTCTCTTGAACCGTCATGCGCTCGATTGCGGTGGCGAGATTCTCTTCGATGGGATTGACCTGCTCCATTGTGGCCGCGCCACCTTGCGTCGGTATCAGGGCGACGAGATTTCGATGATCTTCCAGGAGCCCATGACTTCGCTTGACCCGCTGCAGCGGATTGGCATGCAGGTTGAGGAGGCGCTGAGAATTCACCACAAGGTGCTCTCGGCCGCCGAGCGCAAAGAGGCTGCGATTCGTGCGCTGGGTGCTGCTGGCCTTGCTGAGCCCGAGCAGGTGTATGCAATGTACCCACACGAGCTTTCGGGAGGAATGCGCCAGCGCGTGATGATTGCGGCGGCAACGGTCTCCCGGCCCCAGATCCTCATCGCGGACGAGCCCACCACGGCGCTTGACGTCACCACGCAGGCGCAAATCATCGCTTTGCTGCGACGCATCAACGACGAGGATGGAACGGCGATCGTCTTCATCAGTCACGACCTCTCACTCGTTCGTCAACTCTGCCATCGGGTCATCGTGATGCGACGTGGCGTGGTCGTGGAGACGGGAAGCTCGGACGAGGTGTTTCTCAACCCGCGGCATGCCTACACGCAGTCGCTCGTCGATGCGATTCCCAAGGTGGTGCTGTAGCGATGGCGAGGACCGTTATGAAGATGGGCGGTGTCTACGAGACCCATGCGCGTCTGGAAGGGAGCGCACTTGAGGTGCGCAACCTCAACGTATACTACCGTGAGCGTGCGAGGATGCTGCGACGACGCGATGCGCTCGAGCGAGTGCTTCACGATGTGAGCTTTTGCGTGGGCGACGGGGAGATTCTAGGGTTGTGCGGCGAGTCCGGATGTGGCAAGTCGACGCTCTCGAAGGCGATCTGTGGCATCGTTCGTGAGTTCGATGGCGAGATTATGCTTGCTGACGAGCGCCCCCTCATGGTGTTCCAGGACCCGTTCGGGTCGCTCAACCCCGCCAAACGTGTGGGATGGTTGCTCGAGGAGCCACTGCGTGCGGACCGTTCGCGCACATGGGCCCCTGACGAGCGTGCCGCTCGCATCAAGGAGGTAGCTGCGCAGGTCGAGGTCGAGAGGGCACTCTTCGATCGGTATCCCTCAGAGCTCTCGGGCGGCCAGCGCCAGCGCGTCGCCATTGCCTGCGCCATCATGCGCAAGCCTCGCTTCCTCATTGCGGACGAGCCGGTGAGCGCCCTTGACGTTACCATCCAAAAGCAGGTCCTTGAGCTCCTACGGTCGCTTCACGAGAGCATGGGGCTCTCGATGCTCTTCATCTCCCATGACCTGCGGGTGGTGTATCAGGTCTGTGACCGCGTGATGATCATGCGAGAGGGGCGCATCCTCGAGCAGGGAGCCGTGCATGACCTCTATCGCAATCCCAGTCACGCATACACGCGTTCGCTGCTCGCCGCTGCCGGCATTTGACGGGCGACATGCGGCAAGGGGTCATTTGTCTTTCTTTCCGCGCGGGTGAGACGTGGCCACCTATGGTGCGTATTACCTGCGTCAACGAAAAGGCGGTCTCGCACAGGGCCGATAACGAAGGAACGAGAGGAACAAAGACCATGAGCTACGAACTTAACCTTACCGAGGACCAGCAGCGTCGCATCGAGGAGGCGCAGACTCCCGAGGAGAAGGCGCACATCCTCGCTGGAGTTGCCGAGGCCATGCTTGAAGGGGCAGAGCTCTCTGATGGGGACCTTGATGCTGTGAGCGGTGGTGTGACCAAACGGATGAGCGCGCAGGAGAAGCGCAAGGCGGAGGAGGCCGTTCAGGAGATACTGGAAGCGTATGGCCCCGAAGTCGCGCAGATTGCCGCTGAGGAATTGGGACTCTGCTAACTGTCAGTGACCACTGTGCGGAGCCTCGGGGCGTGTCTGCTTCTCTCGGCGAGGATCGTGCGCGGTAAGGCTGGTGCCGGGCGGAGAGACAGGCATCCGTAAGCCAGCCCTTCTCATCGTCCCATCGTGCGAGCCCGCGATAGTAGAAGAACGAAGGGACGAGGACACGTCAACGACAGCCTGAGGGAGGGACCGGCTGTGTTACGAGTGGTCTCGTTCGGTGCGGGAGCACTGCCGTAGTCCCGTCTATGAGAAATCAATAAGAAGCGCTAATGATTTAGCCCACGAAGTCGAATTGAACATCTGCTCCCCTTAATGCAAAATGAAGCTACGACCAAGTAGAGGGGAGTGGGGGCATGACCAACACAAAGAAGAACGTTGCCGTACTGGTTGGCGCCGGCGGCATCGGCATCGCGATTGCGCGCAGGGTGGCGCAAGGCAAACATCTCGTGGTGACGAGCCTCACGCAGGAGGAAACCGACCGCGTCGCCGAGCGATTGAGGATGGACGGCTTCGACGTCACGGGCGTCGCCTGCGACCTGAGCAGCCGCGCCGACATCGTGGCGGTCATCGAACATGCCCGGCAGTTCGGCCCCATCACCAACGTCATCTGCGCGGGCGGCGTGAGCCCCAGCCAGGCGCCCATCGCCCAGATTTTGCGCGTGGATCTCTATGGGACCAGCGTCCTGCTTGAGGAGTTCGGCAAAGTCATCGCTCCCGGCGGCTCGGGTGTCGTCGTCTCTAGCCAGTCGGGTCATCGCCTGCCGGCCCTTACGCAGGAGCAGAACTGGGCGCTCGCCATGACGCCCACCGAGGAGCTGCTCGACCTCGACTTCCTCTCCGAGGAGGCTATCGGCACCACCCTGCGCGCCTACCAGTACGCCAAGCGCTGCAACGTGCTGCGCGTGCAGGCGCAGGCGTGCGAGTGGGGAAGGAGGGGAGCGCGCGTCTTCTCCATCAGCCCCGGCATCATTATGACCCCGCTCGCCTTCGACGAGCTCAACGGACCGCGTGGCGAGGGCTACCGCAAGATGCTCGACCTCATGCCCGCCAAGCGCGCCGGCACCGTGGACGAGATGGGGGCGCTCGTGGCCTTCCTCATGGGGCCGGAGGCCACCTTCATCACTGGCACCGACATCCTGTGCGACGGTGGCTCCACGGCGGCCTACTGGTATGGTGACCTGCAGTATCTGCAAGAGAACTGGTCCAAGTCCTAGCAAGAGATTCGATACAGAGTGCCTCTCTGACAGATAAGCGGCCATCTTCCCATGGTCGCTTATGTAGCCCCATCTAGGGGGCAAGACTGCGTGGTGTAACATAAGGGCGATGCAAAGGAGGGGCACGATGAGGGAGTTCAACACCACGGGACTGTGCGTGCCCGAGAGGCACTACATGGTGGATATATCCGGGCGCGTCGCACAGATGCGCGCGATGGTGGAGAGGGGCGATTACTTCTGCGTGAACCGCGCGCGACAGTACGGCAAGACCACGACGCTGGCGGCGCTCGAGGACGCGCTCGCGGAGGACTTCACAGTCGCGAGCCTGGACTTCCAAGCGCTCGGCCACGCCGACTTCGCCACCGAGGGTACCTTCGCAGGGGCGCTCGCCCAGACGCTGCTCGACAGGCTTGCGCCCGACCTTCCCGAGGTCGCTGACAAGGCGCTGGAGGACCTTGCGGATCGCGACCCAGGGGCACTCTCGCTGAGGTTGCTCTTCCGCGCGCTGCGCCTCTGGCTCGACGCGTCGCAAAGGCCCGTGGTCCTCATCGTGGACGAGGTGGACAGCGCCACGAACAACCAGGTGTTCCTCGACTTCCTGGCGCAGCTGCGCCTGCAGTACCTCACGCGCCAGAGAAACCCCTCGGCCCCTGCCTTTCGCTCGGTCGTCCTTGCCGGGGTCACCGACGTCAAGCACCTCAAGGCGAGGATCCGACCGGGCGAGGCGACCAAGGTCAACAGCCCGTGGAACATCGCTGCCGACTTCGACGTGGACATGTCTTTCTCGGCGGCCGATGTGGCGGGCATGCTCGCGGACTACGAGGCCGACCACGCCACGGGTATGGACGTCCGCGCCGTGGCGGAAGAGGTCGTGGCCTGGACCGCGGGCTACCCCTTCCTCGTGAGTCGCGTCTGCCAGCTCGTGGACAAACACGATCTCGGCTGGGACGGCGGTGGCGTGGACGCGGCGGTGGGGCTGCTGCTCGTCGAACGCAACACCCTCTTCGACTCGCTTGTCGGCAAACTCGAGGACTATCCAGAGCTCAAGGCCAGCCTGCGCAGCCTGCTAATGGAGGGCCGTGAGGTTGCCTACAACCCCGACCAGGAGGAAATGTCGCAGCTCGCGATGTATGGTTTCGTCAAGAACCGTGGAGGGCGTGTCGTGGTTGCCAACCGCATCTTCGAGACGAGGCTCTACAATCTGTTCCTCTCCGACGAGGAGCTGCGCGGAGGCCGCAGCGCTCGCGTGGGCGATGCCGCGAGCCTCGACCGCGGCCTGTTCGTCGAGGGCGGACGCCTTAACATGCGCGCCGTGCTGGAGGGCTTCCGCCGCACCTACACGGAGGTGTACGGCCCGCTCGAGGAGGGTGGCCGCTTTGCGGAAAAGGACGGGCGCGAGCCCTTCCTCATGTACCTCAAGCCTATCATCAACGGGACCGGCAACTACTACGTGGAGGCGCAGACCCGCGACCAGACGCGCACCGACGTCATCATGGACTACCTCGGCGAGCGGTTCGTGGTGGAGCTCAAGATCTGGCGCGGGCTGCGCTACAACGAGGCCGGCGAGCGACAGGTATCGGGGTATCTGGACTACTTCGGACTCTCGGTGGGCTACATGCTGAGCTTTAACTTCAACAAGCGCAAGGAGACCGGCTTGAGCCGGGTGGCCGTGGGGGACAAGGTCCTCTGGGAGGAGACCATCTGATGACGAGGACGTGGCAACGGTGAGGGTGTTGTCACCCGCATACTGTGATGAGTCCCGTCATGAGTCCGGCGAGCACCAGTGGTATCGCCCCGTCTATGAAGGCAGCCATGCCATCGAATGCGTAAAACGCCAGGTAGCAGACGATGCTGACGGTAGCGCCAACCAAGCAAAGTGCAGCAAGTATCCAGCCCAACCATAGCGCGATGGACCCCAAGGCCACGAGCGTGTTTATCTCCAAAAGGACGACGGTCGTCCAAAGGACGATGATAAAGAGCTCTGAGGTTACGGGGCGATACAGCTTGCGGCTTGAGATGATAAGGAGCGCTACGTAGCTTACTATGCCGCCGATCACCAAGGCAATGCCCGGCACGAGGCCAATCGAGAAGTCGAGTCCCTGCCAGATGTCGTAAAGAGCCAGGACACCAAGTATGACTGCGGGAATGAGCAACCAGCCACTCTTCAGGCCACGAATTGGTCGCCACGGGTTGAAGCCTACGACCCACCAAGCAAGATAAATGGCAAAGCAGAACAGCAGCTTGATGTTTCCCGTCTTGATGTATTCTGCCATCGTCTCCTCCTCTTGCATGCCGACTCTCAGTCATCGAGACACTGCTCTTCGTGAATTATACGTTGAAGGAGGTGGCAGGCAGGTGCGTATTGGGAACCGGTGTCGCATGGGCATTGTCCCTCTCGCTCGACATCAACCTGCAATTGCCGCTCCAGATTACAACAGGGTTAGATTGAGCTAACATAGTTCACAGAACGGAGGCTCAAAAGAGCTTCGAGCCGAATGGCGTGGGCGGCGCAACATGGAATTCGCGGAGATGGGACTGGCAAGCTGGCAAGCGGCAAGACCCTGATTCAAGGGCTTCTTCGAGATGAGCGACGAGACGGCAGACCGGTTCATGGAGTGCTTTGCGAGATTCAGCCCGGAGTCCATCAAGAACGAGCATTACACCGACCTGCTCACCTGGTATGGAACTGACGACGGGATAGGCAATCTAGCAGTGCCGCTTGACTGTGTTACCCTATATGCGGCGAAGAGAAGGACGCATGTATGGGTACCTATATCAATCCTGGCAATCAGGGTTTCCGACGGGCACGCCGCGGCGAGTACGTGGATAAGACCGGGCTCATTGCCCTCGTAAATGGTGCCTTGTGCAGTCCAAAGATGCTCATCTGCGTGAGTCGCCCCCGGCGTTTTGGCAAGTCTTACGCGGCTGAGATGCTCTGCGCGTACTACTCGCGGGGCTGCGACTCCCGCGACCTGTTCGAGGATCTTGCCATCGCGCAGGACCCCTCCTTTGAGGATAATCTCAACGCCCATAACGTCATTCGTCTCGACATGACAGACCTCCTGCATCGAGGTAACGATGTTGCTGAGACCGCGACGAGGCTCATTGTCGGAGAGTTACACGAAGAGTATCCCATCATCGTGAAGCCTTCCGACTATTATGCCGATGCCATACTTGCTGTTGTGCGCTATACTGGCAGGCCGTTCGTCTTCCTCATCGACGAGTGGGACGTGCCTATTCGCGAGCGTGGTGAGGAAGAGACGCGTCGCTATGTCGACTTCCTGCGCGCATTGTTCAAGAACGCGAGCTTCACATCCGAGGCGGTGGCGGCTGCGTATATGACGGGCATCCTGCCCATTAAGCGCTACCACACACAGTCCGCCATCTCGGAGTTTCGCGAGTACACCATGCTGAGTCCCGAGCGCTACGCCCCATACGTGGGCTTTACCGAGGACGAGGTACGGGAGCTATGTGATCGCCATGGCCTAGACTTTGCTGAGGCGAAGCGCTGGTACGATGGCTATGAGCTGCCGAATCCGGACGGAGGCGCGCAACTACATCTGTATGCGCCCTTCTCTGTTATGCGGGCCATGGAGAGTGGACGCTTTGCTTCGTATTGGACGAGTACCGCTGCATACGACTCGCTGCTCACCTATATAGAACGTGACTTCGACGGCCTGCAAGACAAGGTTGCTGATTTGGTCGCAGGTGAGCGGCTTGCCATAAACCCACGCAAGTTTGACAACGACATGCGCGAGGTCAACGACGCCGATGACGTCTTTACCGTGCTGGCGCACTTGGGCTACGTCGCCTACGACGAGGAATCGGATACCGTGCGTGTGCCCAATGAGGAAGTACGCATGGAGTTCGTAGCCACTTTGGAGCGCGGATCGCATCCCGAGGTTCGGCGATTGGTTGAGGCAGCGGACAACACTTTGCGAGCGACGTTCGCGGAAGACGCCGAGGCGGTTGCTGCCGCGGTGGCGGCGGCCCACGATTCGCGCGTGGGGCCCGACTGGTACAACGACGAACAGTCCTTGCGCTTTGCGGTGAAGCTCGCCTATCTCACTGCTATCGAGAAGTATGCCGAGGTGGAGGAGCTGCCCAGCGGGCACGGGTTTGCCGACGTCATCTATCTGCCCAAGAGATACGCACGCATTCCTGCGCTGGTGGTGGAGCTCAAGTGGAACAAGCCGGTTGATTCGGCTCTTGAGCAGATTCGCAGTCGCAACTACCCCAAAGTGCTCCAAGACTATGGTGGACCCGTGCTGCTCGTCGGTATTACCTATGATCGAGTGACCAAGGCTCACAATGCCGTCATCGAGCGCATCTGCAAGTAGACGGGGTGTAGGGAGCCGGCCGACGCGAAGGCCCTGTGTCCAAATGCTACGTTTGTTTTGCTCGTGGGCCGTCGGGTGTTCCGGCAGCCGCGGTGCCACGGAGTCCCAGGCGCAACTAGTCTATTACCAGTGAGTGACAATTGCACGGAAAGTATGGCGCTCTTCTTTACGCTCTCGTACCGTATTAGCATTTGCACTTGTACGAACTCTTTTGGGGGAAAGGAGTGTGCATGCGTACGTTGGCACCAGTGGACCTGTCGCTGATAAAGCCCGCGCTCGACACCTATGCCGATACTCCCGGCAGCCTCATCACCATCTTGCAGGAGACGCAGGAGATTTATGGCTACCTGCCCATGGATGTGATGGAGCACATTGCGGAGCGTACCGGGACGCCCATCGCTACCATCGTGGGCGTGGCGACGTTTTATGCCCAGTTCAGGCTCGAGCCGGTGGGCAAGTACCTGATCATGCTGTGTCAGGGAACGGCTTGTCACGTGAACGGATCGGAGCTCATCTCGGCGGCCATCTCCGACGAACTGGGCATCGAGAATGGCCAAACCACAGCAGATGGCCTGTTCTCTCTTGAGCACGTGGCTTGCTTGGGCTGCTGCTCTTTGTCGCCCGTCATGATGATCAACGGGCGCACCTACGGTCGCCTTACGCCCGACAAGGCTCGCAAGATCCTGCGTGGTCTGGCGGCCGAGGAGAATGAGGGAGGCGAGGCCAAATGAGAATCGTCATCGGAGAGGGTAGCTGCGGGCTGGCCGCCGGGGCTGGGGCCGTCCACACCAAGCTTGAGGAGCTGCTTGCCACGGACAATCCCAAGGGTGTGGAGCTGGGCATCACCGGCTGCATCGGCATGTGCTTCCTCGAGCCCATCGTGGATGTGTACGAGGACGATGGTACGCTGCACCGTCTGGTCAGGGTGCAGGAGAAAGACGCCCAGGCCATCTACGACGCGGCCATGGGTGGCGACCTGGCGCTGCTCGACAAGCTGCTCATCTCACCCGAGGAAGAGCAGTTCCTCGCCAAGCAGACGCGCGTGGCCTTGCGCGACTGCGGCATCATCGACCCGGAGAGCATCGACGACTATCTCGCGCACGGTGGCTATCAGGCCATCACCAAGGTGTTGACTACTGGTATGAGCCAAGAGGATGTCATCCAGCAGATCGACATTGCCGGACTACGCGGCCGTGGCGGCGCGGGATTCTCCACGGCATTCAAATGGCGCGCCGCGCGTGACGCACAGGGCGACCAGAAGTACCTCATCTGCAATGCGGACGAGGGCGACCCCGGTGCCTTCATGGACCGCGCCGTCATCGAGGGCGACCCGCACAGCCTTATCGAGGGTATGCTCATCGGCGCCTACAGCATCGGTGCCAGTGAGGCCATCGTCTACGTGCGCGCCGAGTACCCGCTGGCCATCACCCGCCTGCGCAAGGCTATTGTGGACGCTACCGCACGTGGGTATCTCGGCGAGAACATCTGTGGGAGCGACTTCTCGTGCACGCTGCGCATCAAGGCGGGCGCAGGCGCGTTCGTGTGCGGTGAGGAGACGGCCCTTATCGAGTCGCTTGAGGGCAAGCGTGGCATGCCGCGCTTGAAGCCGCCCTTCCCGGCGCAGGCGGGCTACTGGCTCAAGCCTTCGAACATCAACAACGTGGAGACCTACGCGAACGTGGCATGGATCATCCAAAACGGTGGCGCAGCCTTCGCCGCCATGGGCACCGAGGGCTCCAAGGGAACCAAGGTGTTTGCGCTTTCCGGCAAGATTGCCCGTGGCGGCCTGGTAGAGGTTCCCATGGGCACCACGCTGCGCGAGGTCATCTTCGACATCGGCGGCGGCATCCGCGACAACAAGGAGTTCAAGGCCGTCCAGCTGGGCGGACCTTCCGGTGGCTGCGTACCTGCAAGCAAGCTCGACACCGTCATTGACTACAACGAGCTGTCTGCCACCGGCGCCATCATGGGTTCCGGCGGCATGGTGGTCATGGACGAGACCACCTGCATGGTCAGCATGGCGCGCTTCTTCCTCGACTTCACCGCCAAGGAGAGCTGTGGCAAGTGCGTTCACTGCCGTCTGGGCACCAAGCGCATGCTGGAGATCCTCGACCGCATCGTGGCGGGCAAGGGCGAGCCGGGCGACATCGAGAAGCTCGAGGACCTGTGCTATGCCATCAAGGACGGCGCGCTCTGCGGTCTGGGGCAGACGGCCCCCAACCCGGTGCTCACCACCATCCGCTACTTCCGCGACGAGCTCGAGGCGCACATCGACGAGCGTCGCTGCCCTGCTGGCGAATGCCGTGAGCTCATCTCCTATTCCATCGACAAGTCCGTATGCATCGGCTGCACAGCCTGCGCACGGCAATGTCCCGTGGGTGCCATCTCCGGCGAGCGCAAGTCGCCGCATGAGATTGACCCGCAGCTGTGCATCAAGTGCGGCAATTGCAAGACTGCCTGCCGCTTCGGTGCGGTCCAGGTCGCGTAGGGAAAGGGGGATCCGACTATGTCCATCACATACACCATCGACGGCGTGAAGGTCGTGGCAGAGCCTTCCGATACCATTCTCACGTCGGCAACGCGGGCGGGGATAGAGATTCCCACCCTGTGCTTCGACAAGCGCACCGCCATCTACGGCGCCTGTGGCCTCTGTCTCGTTGAGGTGGAGGGCGTGCCCAAGCTTCTGCGCGCCTGCTCGGCGCGGCCGCAGGAGGGCTACGTGGTGCACCTGCATAGCAAGCGCGTGGATCGTGCGCGCAAGACGGCTCTGGAGCTGCTGCTCTCGGACCACACTGGCGACTGCCGCGGACCCTGCAAGCTCAACTGCCCAGCCATGACCGACTGCCAGAAGTACGTGGGCGAGATTCGCGGGGGTCGCTACAAGGACGCAGTCTCCACGATCTACGAGGCGTTCCCGTTGCCCGCATCCATCGGTCGCGTCTGCCCGCATCCCTGCGAGGACGCGTGCCGTCGCAAGATGGTCGAGGAGCCCATCTCCATCGCGTTCCTCAAGGCCTTTGCCGCCGACAAGGTTGAGGCTGACGGCGATCCCTACGAAGTGGCGTGCGAGCCCAGCACTGGCAAGCGCGTGGCCATTGTGGGTGGCGGCCCCGCCGGTCTCACGGCGGCCTACTTCCTGCGTCGCTACGGCCATGCGGTCACCATCTACGACAAGCAGCCCAAGCTGGGTGGCATGCTGCGCTACGGCATCCCCGAGTATCGCCTGCCCAAGGCCGTGCTCGACCGCGAGATCGAAATCATCCTGAACGCGGGCGTTGAGGTGCACACCAACACCCAGTTGGGGCGCGACATCGACTTTAACGATCTGCGCGAGCGCTATGATGCCGTGCTGCTTGCCCTTGGTGCCTGGAGGTCCATGTCCATGCGCGTGCCGGGCGAGGACTTGGAAGGCGTGTTTGGCGGCATTGACTTCCTGGAGCGATTGGGCTTGGGCGAGCGCCCCGTGCTGGGCGAGCGCGTGGCTGTGTGTGGTGGCGGCAACACCGCCATGGACTGCTGCCGCACCGCCGTGCGCCTGGGTGCCAAGGAAGTCTACGTGGTGTACCGGCGTACGCGCAACGAGATGCCCGCGGCCGACATCGAGATCGAAGAGGCCGAGGAAGAGGGCGTCACCTTCAAGTTCCTCACCAACCCCATCGAGTTCTACGGCGAGGATGGGCATGTGACCGGCATGAAGCTGCAGGTCATGGAGCTGGGCGAGCCCGATGCCTCCGGACGTCGTCGTCCGGTTCCCGTGGAGGGTGCCACCGAGGACATCGCCATCGACAACGTGCTCATGGCCATCGGTCAGGGCGCCAACTGCGAGGGCGTCGACTCGGACCTGCTTACGCAGCGCGGCACCATCGCCTGCGACGAGCTCACCTTCCGCACGAGCATCGAGAACGTGTTTGCGGCGGGTGACGTGACCAACCGTGGCGCCGGCATCGCCATCCAGGCCATCGCCGAGGCGCAGAAGGCTGCCCTGTGCATCAACAACTACCTTGAGGGCGATGAGGTGCGTGCCCGCGTCCCGTACTTCGTCGAACAGGAGAAGACACCTGAGGACTTCGAGGATGAGCCGAAGCAGAAGCGCGAGAAGATGCCCGGACTCACGCCCGAGCAGCGTCGCGACAACTTCGAACCCATCTACTTCGGATTCACTGAGGAGCAAGCTCGTCGCGAGGCGTCGAGGTGCCTGGAGTGCGGCTGCCATGACTACTACGACTGCCGCCTCATCCGCTATGCCAACGCCTTCGACATCGATCCCGAGCACTTTGCGGGCGAGATGCACAAGCGCGAGGACAAGCCCGTGGTCTCTGAGGTTATCATGCACAATCCGGACAAGTGCGTCCTCTGCGGTTTGTGTTATCGCATCTGCGACCAGGAGGTGGGCAAGACGTTCCTCGGCCTGTACAACCGCGGCTTCTCAACCGTGGTCAACCCGATGGTACCAGACGAGGCGCGCGCCTTCTGTGCCAGCTGCCTCAAGTGCGTGGAAGCATGTCCCACCGGTGCCATGCAGAGCATCCCCGCATGTGAGCGCGTGACTCAGATTCTGTAGCAGTCGCAATGAGAGCATGGGCAGTCCCCCAGCGACGAATCCGCCGCTGGGGGACTGTCTCGCAACGGGAGCGTGACAACGGGGACGGAGCGTGTCGCCACGTATTCTGATGCGGGAGTCGCACGCAGCAAGGACAAAAGCCGACTAAGGGGGCCCGAACCGTGAGCAAGGACTACTCCAAGCACAAGGAGCGCGACCCGAAGGATACGGTCGCCGTCATACGCGACATCCTCGAGCGTGCGGGCGTGGGCACAGAGCTGCGATGGTGCAAACGCGACTGTGAGGGACTGTACTCGAACTACGTGAGTATTCCGGGGACGATGCTGACGGTGAGCGGCAAGGGGACCACCGAGGACTACGCCTGCGCGAGCGGCTATGCCGAGCTCATTGAGCGTATTCAGAACGGCATCCTCGCCCTGTACCCGCCCGACGGTCCAGAGACGTACGCAGCCAACGGCTTTTTGTCGGCGCCTGATGAGCGGTACTCACCTGCGGAGAGCATCGTCGCACGGCATTGTTCCGTGCTGGAGGCTTGGCTCGCGTCGCTGGGTGTCACCACCGATGAGGAGCGCCTTTCATTGTTCGAACTGTTTCCCAAATTGCGCTACGAACGCGGGGACGGAGCGGTCGCGGAGGTTCCCTTCGCCGACCCTGTGGGTGGGGAAGTGGTGTGGCTTCCCGCCGCTCTGGTTGCCTATAGCTGTGGCTCGAATGGCATGGCTGCTGGCAACACTGCCGAGGAGGCCCTCGTCCAGGGACTCTCCGAGGTGCTCGAGCGCTTCGTGGCTCGCAAGGTCCTGCGTGGGGAGGCAATCCCGCCGCGGATTCCTCGCAGGGTGTTGCAGGACTGTGGCGTGTCCAGCCTCATCGCACGCATCGAGAGCGGGGGACGCTACGAGGTCCGCGTGAATGACGCTTCGCTCGGCCGTGGCTACCCGGTGGTCATGACGACGCTGGTGGACCGCCAGCGCGCGACCTTCGGCGTGAGGTTTGGCGCGCATCCGTCGCTGCCCATCGCCGTCGAACGCACGCTGACCGAAGCCTTTCAGGGCCGAAGCATTCAGGTGTGTACAGACATGAATCGCTTTGCAAGTCTGCAGAGAGCCGCGGCCATCGACAACGTGACGAGCATGTTCACGAGCGGCCTTGGCTCCTTGCCCTTTGTTGCTCTCTCTGGCGAGGCCGGATGGGATGTCGTTCCTTGGCCCTCGTGGGAAGGGGCGGCAAACGGCGAGATGCTGGGCTTCATGCTGGCACTGTTGCTTAGGGATGGATACCGTCCCCTTGTGCGCGACGTGTCGCATCTGGGGTTCCCGTCCTATCAGATCGTCGTGCCGGGGATGAGCGATGTGTTCGCACCGCACATCGGTCTGTGCGAGCGCCTTGCTGCCAAGCGGCAGGCGAAGCGTGCGCTCAAAGACTTCCCGCTCTTGTCTCCTGAAGGGCAGGGGCATCTCCTTGAGCTCGAGCCCTCGGACCTCGTACATACGGCCCCGAGCATGTTCGGCTTACCCATCACGGATGGGAGGATGCATCCCTGCCGCGTCTTTGGGTTCTTACATCTCGCGCGCGGGGAGCATGCGGCAGCGCAGAGGTGCTTCGAGACCTTCTCGTCGCTCACCGGGGAGATAGGCCAGCGACACTGGCGGGCGATGGCGTGCTATGCCGATTGTCGCGCGAAGGGGCTCGGCCACGAGGAGGCCATGCAAATCGTGTGCTTCCTCAACCCTCCTGACGTTGCCTGGCGCGTTGGGCGCGAGGCCGTAGATGCCAGTGAGAATCCCGGCAGGTTGTTCCCTCAGATGAGGTGCCCCGACTGCACGCATTGCGAGCTTCTCGCCTGCGGCGGATGTGCGGGACTCGCCCACACGAACGAGGTCCTCAGGAAGATTGCACGTGCGATGCAGTGCACTTCGGTGACGCAGGAGTCGGTGTTGAGCCTTTTGCAGGATGGTCTTTGTCGTCGATAATGCCGTCGGCCCGTTCCTCTATGTGAAGAACAGGCCGTCTTTGGTTGCTCGGCTTTTGTGAATCCTTAGGAGCGTGGACACAGGCGTAAAGGCACTACTGCTCTGGTTCCGCTTCCTCTGCGCCTTCTTGTGTCGGGCAGGCAACGTCCTCTGGCACCTCGGGAGTGGATTCCGGCTCGGGAGCTGGTTCCGGTTCGGGGGCGAGAGTGGGAGTGGGAGCGGGTTCCGGTTGGGGTGCGACCGTGGGGGTCGATGTGGACGCTAGCTCAGGGGTGACCTCCGATTCGGGGCCAGTCTCTGGCGCAGGTGCGGGTTGTGCCGCGGGTGCAGACACGGACGTGACCTCCGGCTCAGGCGTTGGCATCGGTTCGCTCGCGGTCGTGGAATTGGGCGCGACCTCTGCTTCCGGTCCTGACGTGGCATCTGTCCCGGAAGTGGCCGCCTCAGGAACGGAATCCGGTTGGGAGGTGTCCTGCGACTCAGAAGCGGCCTCCGGCTTAGGTGCGGCCACCGGCTTAGGTGCGGCCTCCGGTGCGGGTGCAGACTTCGGCGTGGGTGCGGTCTGCGGCTTAGCTTCGGCAGTGGGAGCAGCCACGGATGTGGGCTTGCTCTGTTTTGCGGGGACTACCTCGTCCTTTTTGTCTGCCTTCGCCTTCGCAGCTTGCGGAAGCGGAGTCTCTTGCTGCTTCTGCGGTTGTTCGCTGGTGGCTGGGGTCTCCTCCGTCTTGTCTGGATCGGGCTTTCCGCCGCCGATGCCAGCCGTATCGCTCTTCACGGTGGAGGGAATCGTTTCGTTGGCATTAGTTATCTTCAAGTAGTCGGAGGAGGTCTTCTTGCTCTGGTCGAGTGGCGTCGTATAACGTTTGCCAAAGACCCCGAGGATGGATCCGGTGGGATGCTCGCCTTCGGGCAGTTGGTTATCGAGGTAAAGGAGATAATTGAGCAGTGTGGTTACGAATTGCAGCGACTCGTTGTCGCCCTTGAATGTGCCGTCTGCGTTCTTCTCACCCTTTATGAATAGATCTTGGAATGAATCTACGTTGTTGTAGAGGGACTGTCCGTTGTTGTCGTTGGGCGAGATCATGTCGACGAGGAAGTCCAATGACCTATTCTCCACGTGCATCCATCTGAGCAGGTTGTCAAGACCAACGCGGAGCTTGTCGGAGTCTACGGTCGTAACGCCGTCCACGACTTTGACCGACGATTCCGCATTGTTGTAGACATAGCGCGCCGAAAGCTCGCACAGGTACAGGGTCGCGAGATAGCCCGTCACGTAGTTTGAGGACTCGACGTCAATTTTGTTCCCGTTCGAATCCGTTCCGCCTTCGCAGAACCCAAGGTCGTTGTACAGAAACCTGCCATCGCTGGAATGCCCGTTAACGTACGTGTTGAGAAGCAACGCTTTCGTATACGTTGGGTTGAGTTCTCCGAGGCCGAACCTTCCGTCCGTGCCTTGCAGCCTGCGAAGGTCTTGGAACACGTGGTTGCGGAGCGCGAAGACATTCTCAACCGAGGAAGCGCTTCCCTCGACGAACCACGGGGGGAACTTGAGGGCAAGATAGCGCTTTCCTGCCTCCTCGGTAAGAACGCGACCTTCGGCATCTACGCGAAGGTCGTCAAGGTTTGTGGCGCCAGCCATGCCGGTGCGATTGTAGTCATCCATGAGCGCGTGAAAGAGCTCGTGCACGATGGTGTTGTGGAAGGTATCCATGGCCTCACCCTCGCGAATGAGTGTGTAGCGTCCAGTCTTTGGATTGGTTATGGGTTTGCCTTCCGCGTCCGCCTCCACGAGGCTGTCGACGTTTACCGCGAGCATGTAGCTATACTTGAGGTTGCCTTCGATCTCCTTGGCATAGGCAGTCACGTACGCGAGCGCATCGACTGTGCTCTCATGATCCTTTATGCCGTCCTTGTCACCATTCTTGTAATTGACGTACAGACTGATTTCCTTGCCGATTTCGCCATTCTGCGTGGCGTCGTTGAAGACCGGGAGGTTGTAGAGCAGATAATTGACTGCCTGTGGCTCCAGGTAGTCGATGATGAGCTCGACGAGCCACTCGAGGTCATCGTCAGAAAGAACGTCGCGCGCCGTCTGGGCGCAGTACATCTCGACGAGCGACTCGCCATCGCCAAGTCCGACCACCTCCACGTCGGTCGTAGGTTGTTCGGTGGTCCAGCTCAACTGCACGCTCTGTGGCAACCGCGACAGAGGGCAGGATGCCTCGCAACGTGAGTACAAGTGTGACGAAGAAGGCCAGTAATCTGTTGAGTCTTGTCCGCTTCATGGTGTGTCCCTTCACAACGTGAATACACATACATGATAGCGCTGTGCGTCAACGGGGGAGAGCGTCGTCGCGCGTTGTCACTCCTGACGAAGCCAGCGCTCCGGATAGCACGTCTCCACGGCGTCGCAGACCAGACCAGCCAGGTCGTCGCCCGTCTCAAACAGGGATACGTACCCCTCAAGGTTTCTGGCCTTCTCCCGCAGCATGCCCCTCTTGTTGAGGACGAAAATGTGGCACCGGCGCTTACCGTTCTTGGCGTCTTGAATCATGTTCGCGCCGGAAGAGTTGCCGTCGAGGGCGATGAGGACCGAGGGCCTGCGCTTGAAGACCTCATAGGCGACGCTCTTGTAGATGCCCATGGCACTGGGCTCGATGGAGACTCGTATGTGGATTCCTGCCCGCGTCAAGGCGTTCGCCTCCTCCGGTCCGATCCTTGATGGCACGAAGGCGTAGAGGTCGAACCTTCCCCGGTTTCGCTCGGCCAGGTAGCGCTCATACCCCGAGAGACTGTGGCCTATGACCAGAAACATCTTGCTGGGGTCCCCCTTGGCGAGGACGTCATCTAGCAGGGCGCAGACGTCGCGGCGCCGTCTGGTCACATGGCGGTCGTTGTTGAAGGATCCACCTACGAGGATCACTGGCACTCGATCGCAGGGCAGCTCTTCGATGCTGTCCGAGAAGACCATGGCGCTGTCACGGGTGTCTGGGAGGTCGAGCAAGGTCTCCTCCGACGGCTGCTGTTCCAGCATCCTTGCAGCGTAGAAGACCTCGATGCTCTCCGTGTCCCTATCTTCGACGAAGGTACGCATCTTCTCCTCGAGGGCGGCAAGACCTTTGCGTCGCACCGCGTCCTCCGCGCGATGCATGGCGACAAGCTCGGCGTGTGAGAGGCTGAGCATCTTCTCGAGTGCGAGCTGCTCGTCGATGGAGTCCGTGCCGTACACGGCCCCGCCGTCAGTCCCTTGCACGCAGGGCACACCCGCCGCGAGGTACTGGCGCAGGGGATGGCGTTCCAGCCGACTGAGGTTGTTCAGCCGGACGTTTGAGGTGATCTGGAACTCCAGCACGGCGCCGCTTTTCCTAAGGTCCCTCAGTAGCTGGCGCCCCTTGTTTGACGAGAGGTTTCTGGTATAGAGCCCGTGACCGATTCGGACGAGGGGCATGGGCTGGCCGGGGGCCAGTCCCTCCCGGACGCACTTGATCGCGTTGGCGACGTTGTCGCGTAGGCCGTCGTTCTCTCCGGCGTGGATGCGGATCGTGAAGGTGGGGTGCTCGGCCGCGATCCGGTCGAACTCCGCAAGCAGTGGCGCCAGGTCCCGTATGTCATTGATCTCCTCCCCGACGATGTCGCCGCCCGCCACGTACGGGTCTCCTGCCACTGCTCGTATGGCCTGCAGGCTCGTGCGCATGTAGTCGTCCGAGGCGATTCTGTCCTTGACGATTGTGAGCGGCGTTCGTCGGACCGCCGCCAGGAAGCGCAGCGTAACCCCGGTCTCCTGCGTGATGGCCGGCAACACCGTATGGACCTCGGCCAGCATGTGCGGGGCGTCCTCGGGCTTCGCCAAGGTCGTGTCCGAGATCTCCGCATAGTCGACGCCGCACTTGGCGTAGCCGCGCGCGACCCACAGCAGCTTGTCCTGGAAGAGGCTGTTCGCAGAGAACGCCGGGTTATCCCGGTCGCTCGCCATCATGGCCAGCGCGCGGACAACCTCGTGGTCGGGGATGCGCTCCGTGTCGCTAATCTTGATTGGGTCGTCGGCGGGCACTCCCTTGCAGAAGACGTAGCGGTACAGGTAGACCTTCTCGAGGTTGGTGAAGACGGCCTGCCCGTCCTTCATGATCGCCAGTGACGCCCTGATCCTCGGGATGTTCCATGCCGCGTTGTCGAGGTTCTCGAGCATAAGGGAGGCGAAGTTCAGGAACGTCCCGTCGTCGATCCTGCGTTCGAGGTACTTGCCCCTGAGCGGGGAGTCGCGGAGTTCCGCCGCCGTCTTGGCCCGACGCGTGGCGAGAAGCCGCTCCTGCTCGGGCGTGAGGCGCAGCCCCAGCTTGCGGATGTAGTAGAGCGGGTAGCGAATCTGGTGGTGGATGCCGAGGGCGATGAGGACGTCCGGGTCGAGGTTGGCGTTCATGTGAGTGTGCAGGTCCGTCCGGAACTTGCACTCGCGCAGGATGTAGGTCTTCACGACGGTCTTGCGGAAGTCCTGGCGATAGTCCTTGGTCTGGCTCATCAGGGTCTTCGCGATGGCGGGTATGGATGCCTTCCGCTCGATCCTTCCGTCGGGGTAGACGTTGGCGACCTTGGTGTCGAGTAGGCGGAAGACGTAGACCATGCGGTTCGAGCCGTCGATGTAACAGGGCAGCGTGCCCCGGATTTCCCTGAGCCCGTCCTCGCCAGTCTGAAGCTCTAGGTCGCACAGGGAGGCCAGGTTGGCGATGAGGTTGCCCGTCCCGTGGTTTGGCGTCCTGAGCACGTAGTGCAGCTCGTTCCCCTCGCGGAAGAGGTTGACAACGAGGTCCTTCTCCTTGTCGAGGTAGAAGTGTCCGAATGCCTCCATGCGACTGCCTTCCCATGCCCAACAGTAAGGGCATGATAACAGAGATGGGGACCGCATAGAGGGCTTGCTCTGTGAGGTAGGCACTCTTCTGTTAGGTTCGCTCAAAACGGTCGCCTAAAACCGCCGTTAGGATTCATTGGTTTTGGAGGCTTGGGTATCGTCGGTTGGTTATGTCCGCTAGATATCAAAGGTGTGTCGCAACGTACTCGCTTGGACGGCGGTGGCAGCGGATGACATGCGCATCGCTCAGACAAATGAGCTTGAGAATCAATTCGAGCAAGAAATCGCAGAATTCCACGACCAGAACAGAAGGACTCTCGCTACCAAGTTGCTCACCATGGATGCGTTCTTGGACGATGTTACCCCACTTCTGGAATCGGGGGACCTGCCAAAGGGCGTTACGGCTATGGTGTCTTTCGACGGGGATGGCATGTCGAAGAAGAACGAGGAATTCGGTAACGGTACCGGAAACCGTTTATCCATGGCTTTTGCAGACGCCACCAAGAGGCATTTTCCCGACAGCGACCTAAACATCGTGACCAACGTGGGAGAGAAGAGCGACGAGTTCTATATGCTGCTCATGGGTCGTGAGTCGCGGGAAGCTGTCATAAAGGAGGTCGAGGGCTTCCAAGAAGACATACGCAAATGCGTCGTTCTGGCAGATGATGAAAAGACTCCCGTGCAAGGTACCGTAAGTATCGGAGTGGCGTTCTATCACGAGGGAGAAACGTTCGAGGAGCTTTTTGACACGGCAGACGAAGCGGCGTACGAGGCGAAAGAGGCGGGCAAGGATTGCTACCGTGTTGCTAAGGACTAGGAGGTCGTTGTGAAAGAGGGCAAAGAGGTGTCCCAGAAGACCGGTATGGTATTGTGTGCGGTGGGCGTTGTATGCCTTGTGGCCTCCATCGCGTTTTCTGTGGTGAGTCTGAGCGACGTGCAAAAGATGCAAAAGATGAAGGAGAGCATAGCACTTGAAGAGGACGAGGCATATTCTACCAAGGAGGACGTCGCTGCCTACATATATAAGTATGGCCATCTTCCCCACAACTACATAACCAAATTCGAGGCTGAGCTCGCAGGATGGGAGGGAGGCGCCCTCGATAACGTCCTTCCAGGTCGCGTCATAGGCGGCGACAGGTTCTATGCGGAATACACTGTTGACAACGACTTGGCAAAGGCCGTGGGACGCTGGTACCGTGAGTGCGATGTCGACCCCAATAATCTCGAAAGGCGGACTGCTGAGCGTCTCGTGTTTACAAACGATGGTCTTGTGTACTACACCCCAGATCATTACCATACGTTTGAGCTCGTCTATGGGCAGCCGTAGCGGTGCCGTGTCCACCGGGTACGGCGCGCGTAAGGCCTGTCGCTGTGTGGTTGTCCAGCTCAACCGCACGCTCTGCGGCAAGCGTGGCAGATCGGTGACGAGGGGCGGGAAAGGGCGATGGAGTACCACAGGGAAATAGAGCTGCGGGACGGCAGGCGATGCGTCCTGCGCAACGGAACGGCCGAGGATGCGCGTGCGGCGCTCGACAGCTTCAACTTGACGCATGCGGAGACGGACTATCTGCTCACCTATCCCGACGAAGGTGGCCTTACCGTGGAGGGCGAGGCGCAGTACCTGCGGGAGAGGACGGAGAGCGGCGACGAGATCGAGATTCTTGCGGAGATTGGCGGCTCCGTAGTGGGCTCGGCAGGCATTGGTTGCGTTGGCTCGAAGGAGAAGCTGAGGCATCGGGCCGAGTTTGGCATAAGCATTGAACGGGCGTATTGGGGGCTTGGCATCGGCCGTGCCCTTGTCGAGGCATGCATCGAGTGCGCAAGGGCCGCAGGGTACGCCCAGCTCGAGCTGGAGGTGGTGGCGGACAACGAGCGTGCCCTTGCCCTCTACCAGCGCGAGGGATTCGTCGAGTACGGCAGAAACCCCAGGGGCTTCCGCTCGCGCAAAACTGGCTGGCAAGAGCTGGTGCTCATGCGGCTCGAGTTGGACGGGTGAGCAATACGGCAGTGAGGGGAGGCGCGCTGCGTGCGGCGTACAAGGAGAAGCGCCGCAAATGCTGCGGCTGACTTTGAGCCAATTGCTTCCGTGCGAGAAATGTCGGCGTTGCGCCTACTGCAGAGAGCTTACGAACCGCTGCACGGCGGCGCACGCCTCGTCGAGGTGCCGGTGATAGCAGTGGTCGTCGCCTTCGATTAGCGCGATCTGCGCGTTGGCATAGCGTGCTGCGGCGTCTATGGAGTCTTGAGCGGGGACGCCGTCGTCGTCCGTGCCGTGTACGAGCAGGACAGGTCCGGGGTAGCCGTCGATGGCCTCGTCCATGTGGAGGCGCTGGGCGACGCGGAAGTAGTCGCCGCTGTAGTAGGCTGGCTTTGTGCCGTTCTTTGTGAGCTTGGGATTGGTTGTGGGGACCCGGTCGGGGATGTGCGCGGGGTCGAAGCTCATGTCGAACAGGGTTCCGGTGCGTGCGGCGTTGACGATGACGATGGCGGGTGACATGGGGATGATGGCCCTGAGGTCGTCCGGGCGGAGCGCGCCCATGATCATGGTGAGGAGGCCGCCCTGGCTGTGCCCGCACAGATAGAGGTCGGTGACGAAGGGGAGCCCCTTGGCGTAGTCGATGACGTCGAGCATGTTGTCGACCCATTTGAGAAGCGTGTGGCGCCCGAAGCTGCCCCCGCTCTTGCCGTGTCCGTACATCTCCACGCGCAGGGTCGCCACGCCTGCCTCGCGGAGCGCGGCCGCCACGGCGACGATGTGGGTCTCCTCCATATGGCCGGTCAGTCCATGCTGCACGATGCAGAGGGGGCAACGCTCGGGGTCGCCTTGGGGCATCTCGAGCTTGGCGTGGATTTGGATCCCGTCAGCGTTGATAAAGAACTCTTGCATGGTGTGCTCCTTCGAATGTTGGATTTCCTTCGTCACGACTGCACGTACACGACCTGCGTGGGATTGAAGAACCGGGGGGCCGGGGCCGTGTTGCTCAGGCCCGCCGAGACCACCTGACGGCCATCGTAGATCCCCTTGGTGAGCTTGGGCCAAATCCCTTGGCCCGGCGCGTACACCCCGTGGCCGAAGAGGCGCCACTGGCCGCCGTGGGCGTGCCCCGACAGGATGAGCTCGACCTCCTTGGGCACGAGACGGCGGTACTCGGGATGGTGCGAGAGGAGGAAGTGGTGGCCGGGCGCCGACGCGAACGACATGAGCCAGTCGTCGTCCGGCAGCTTCTCCATCAAGAGCTCCGCTGCCGTCTTCATGATGTCCCTCACCCCGCCCCGCGCGGGGTATCTATGCGCTCCTCGTTCGTCCCCCGGGAGGTTGCTGAGCGCGCGCCTGTGGCGCATGACATGCCCGGAGGTCAGGCCGCCGATTGCGAGGCCGTCGTGCTCGACCCAGTCGTTGTCGAGCACGACGGCGCCCGTGGCGCGCATGGCGTCTAGGTCCTCCTCGTCGAGCATCCACTCGTGGTTGCCGAGGCTCACGAACGTGGGGGCGATGTCGGCGCACGCCCTGAGGAGCCCGAGCGCGTTGGGCTGGGCCACGAGTGGGGAGATGTCGTCCTCCGGCATCGTGCCATAGATGATGTCTCCCGTGACGCAGATGAGCTCGGGCCTGTGGCGCAGCAGGCTCCTCTCTACGGGATGGTAGTCCCTGTTGTGCAGGTCGGAGAGGTGCGCTAGGAACGGGGCGCCCGGAATGGTGTAGAAGGAGTCGACCATGGCGTGGCTCCCGTCATCTGAGATGTTGGCATTCGAGGGCATGATAGGCCATTGGGATGGCGGTTTTGTATGGGGACGCGCGGACGGCGTCGTGGGCGCCGGCGATGTCGGGCGGCTAGAGCAGGTCGTTCGCGTAGTGGGAGCAGATGTCGCACGCGATGAGGAACACGCATGAGAAGGATCGTGGTTCTGCTTAGCCCTGAAGCGGATTCGGGTACCAGGCTGCCAAGGTTAATGTGGGCGGGGTGCTGCCCATCGGGTGCTCGGCCCGGGTGGCATAAGTTGCCGGGCAACGTATGCCCCTTGGTTGGTGTAGAAGAGGTCAACGAGGCTCAACCCGTAGTCGGCGATTGCGGCGCCAATGCCGGAGTCGCTCACAATCGCCATGCTGATGTCAAAGTCGAACATGGTTCCCATGCAGATTCCCACCGCGCACAGGGCACAACTGCCTCGACGGTTGCCATGCGGTCGCTACTTCGTCCGTCCGGTCACTCCAACTGGTCGTGGCTTGATTCATTATGGGGTATACCACCGGGCTCTTTGTCCCACTATATGCCAATGCGTGATGACAGGCGTGGCAACACCCGGCACGGTCCCGCGGACAAACGCCCCCCGTTCCCACTGTCCTTGTTAGACAAATCTAACAATTAGAGATACCATAGGTTAACTCTATGTGACCAGAGCGAGGGGCTGCCGCGGACGAGGAGAAGAAGTCGTAGAGCGACAAGCGCCTAGAGGCCCTGCGGAGCGGGTGTTCCGTGGATCAACTCTTTGAAGGGAGAGCAATGGACCTAAAGTTTGGTGACATTCAGGAGACCGCCCTCGTCACGCTGGCCATTCGAGCGAGCGAGACGGCGCGTCCCAACCCGCGCATCGTGGACGAGAAGGCGGCAGAGATAATCGCCGCGTTGGACGTGGACGTGAGCAAGTACGACCCGTTCCTCTCGCACGAGGGGGTCGTCGCGCGCACCATCATGTTTGCCGATACGCTCCGGGGGCTCGTCGCCCAGCATCCCGATGCGCTCTGCATCAACTTGGGCTGTGGCTTCGACGACAAGTTCTCCCAAGTGGACAACGGGAAGATTGAGTGGTTTGACGTGGACCTGCCCGATCAGATCGTCGTGCGACGGAAGGTCTATGAGGACCGCCCGCGCTGCACCATGATGGACGGCGACGCACTCGACGGCACATGGACTGCGGCGTTGCCCCGCGATCGCTCCGCGAACATCGTCGTGATGGAAGGCGTGCTGGAGTACTTCACCAAAGAGCAAACGGCCACCTGCCTACATATGCTCTGCGACTGCTTCAAACACGGCTATCTGGTGGCCGAGATGAACTCCATGCTCATGGTCAAGCACTCCAAGCAGCACGACGCCATAAAGAACACCAATGCCACCTTCAAGTGGGGCACCGATAGCGCTGCGGAGTTCGTGGAGCTCGAGCCACGCCTCACGCTGCTCTCCGAGCGCAGCTACAATGAGGAGATGCGCAAGCACACCCTGCGCGGTAGACTCTTCGCAGCGACGCTCGGAAAGAACATCAACACCGAATCGCCGTGTTCTCGTGGTGACGACGCTGGTTCTTGCTCTGGCCAACCGGTCGAAAGGAGACCGCCATGCTTGTCTATGTCTCGCGCTACTTCAACGTTATCGCTCCTGTTCTGCGCCGAGCCATCCGTAGGCGCTACGGCTACGAGCTGGCTGCAAAGGCCTATAACGACGCTCGCCCTATATACCGACAGATGCTCGCTGACTTTCCCTCCATCGGCGCGGACAACCCCATGGCCGACAACGCCTATGAGGCGCTCGTGTTCTTTGCGATGTACCGGGCGCCCGATGGGGGGCTCACGCCCGACATGCTGAGTGCGGTGGTGGGCGACCTCTTTGAGCTGCCCGTGGTAAAGGGTGCCGTCGGCCTCTCTGTGAACCTCAACCGCGCTGCCGACATGCGCCGCATGAACGAGTCGTTGCGATCCCATGCCCGCTGGGTAGACGAGCATCCCGACGAGGCTCCGTTTACCTGGGACTTCAACTTTGGCAATAGCAGGGGTGACACGCGCGTCTGCTATCACTTCACCCGCTGTCCTCTCAACGACTTCTGCCGCGAGCAGGACCTTATGGACGTGCTTCCCGTCATGTGCGAGATAGACCACACCACGGCGCGCCTCGCGCACGGGCGACTCACGCGCGAGCACACCCTGGCGCAGGGAGGCGCGGTCTGTGACTATCTCATCGAGGGCGACGAGTGTGCGCATGGGGGAGAGATGGTCACACGAAAGGATTCGATTCGAGGGGCCTACAAGGCGCTGGGCGATTCGGCGACGGTCTATGACGCCATGATGACCTGTGGCACACCGCTCGGCGTGGCCATGAGCTGGGCTGTCTGGCTCATCGGGCCCAAAGAGAATGCCGCCTACCTTCAGGCGGCGATGGCGGGCGTGCCCGAGGGCTTCTCGGGGAGCCTGCTCGAGGTGCCCGTGGGTACTGGCGTGCTCACGATGCCGCTTTACCAGACGCTGCCGGATGCGCGGGTGACCTGCCTCGACTATTCTTCCGACATGATGGCGGCTGCCCAGACGCGCGCGGAGCACGACGGCCTTTCCAACGTGAGATTCGCGCAAGGGGACGTCGGGGCGCTGCCCTTCGATGACGAGAGCTTCGACATCGTGATGTCGCTCAACGGCTTCCACGCCTTCCCCGACAAAGAGGCAGCCTACGCGGAGACCTTCCGTGTGCTCAAACGTGGGGGAACCTTCTGCGGCTGCTTCTACGTGCAGGGCGAGGTGGCTCTCACCGATGCATGGATACGGCGCTTCCACGAGCCGCGCGGCTTCTTCACGCCGCCCTACGAGACGGCGGCGAGCCTGGAGGAGCGTCTGCGTGGCATGTATGCGCAGGTGCACGTCGAGACGCACAAGGCCATGGCGTGCTTTGTCTGCGTGAAGTAGGGACGGTGGGGACGGGCATGCGGCCTGGCGCCGACAATTTGGCCAGGTGACTTCGAACAAGGGGGAGGAAGACTATGTCACGCAGGGCATCGCAGTTCCAGAAGAGGGTCATGTCGTTGGGATACCGTGGCAAGGAGGTCTTCAAGCCGCTCAACACCGGCTGGATCGATGGACATGTGGCCTGCGTTCGCGAGTGGATCGCCAACATCTTTTTCTACACCAAGGATGGCACCACCATCATGATCGACGCCGGCTACAGCTACGAGCGCTTGGGCGAGAAGATGGCCTGGCTCGGCATAGACCCTGCGAGCATCGCCCACGTGCTCATCACCCACCAGGACACCGACCATGTCGGTGCCCTCGAGCGTGACGGGTGCCACCTGCTGGACGCCGCCACGCTCTACGTCGGCCGCATCGAGAATCGCTACCTCACGGGCGAGGCCAGGCGCAAGGTACTATTCGGGTTGTACGTGCTTCCGCAAGTCACGATCGACAACGAGAAGTTCCTGCTCGACGACGGAGACGTCTTTTGGATCGAGAACATCAAGGTGGAGGCCATCCTCGTGCCTGGCCACACCTGGGGACATGTGGTCTATCTGGTGGATGACGCATACCTCTTCACGGGAGACACCATCTGGCTTGGCCCGGACGGCGGGTACAGCTTCATCAACGGCCTCGCGGAGGACAACAAGCTGGCCGTGAGGTCGCTCGCCCGTCTCGAGGGGCTGCTGCGAGAGCGGGGCATCGCGCCAAAGGTGATCACCGGGCACACGGGTTGGTCAGAGGACCTGAGCTTCGTCTTCTCTCACACCGACGAGGTTTGCATTGGCTTCAGGCGGCAGAAGCCGCATGACCCCAGCGCCCCTTACGACGGTTACGACGAGAGCGGCGACACCGAGTGGCACGCGCGGGAGGAGAGGCTCGCTGCGGTGGTGCCCGTGTCCGGCGCTCAGGCCGAGGCGGAGAGGGCGCGTGGCTTCTGGAACCGCATGGCCCCACTGTACGATGTGGCCATGGGTGGGGGAGACGCGGGCCTTGGGGAGGCCGTCGGCTACGTGGCGTCCTTCGTGGGGCCGCACGACGTGGTGCTCGACGCAGCCTGCGGCACGGGAGCCTTCGCCTGTGGCGTGGCGCCTCGGGCGGGCTTCGTCGCTGCGTGCGACCTCTCGCCAAAGATGGTCGCGCAGACGCGGCGCAAGGTGCGGAGCCTAGGACTCGGGAACGTCGCCTGTGGCACGGGCGACCTCTGCGCACTCGACTTCTCCGACGGGAGCTTCGATGTGGCCATAGCGGGAAATGTGCTGCACCTGCTGGCGGAACCTGGGCAGGCCGTGGCGGAGCTCCGGCGCGTCACGCGGCCAGGTGGCACTATCGTCATCCCCAACTACATGAACGAGGAAGACACCGACCGGCGCTTCCTCAAGCTTGCAGGGGCTGTGGGCTTTTCGGTGCACAGCGAGTGGAGTACCCCAGCATTCCTAGAGTTTCTCGCGTCTTGCGGCCTCACGGTGATCGAGTGCCGCAACTTTGAGGCAAAGCAGCCGCTTTGCGTGGCCATCTGCCGGTAGGTCGCATCGCGCCATCGCCACAGGGGCTCCACCATAGACACAGGCTGGTGGATTGGTCGTCAGGCGTCCCCCTCGTGTGACGACAGGGACGGAGAGCGTTTCACTCGCTGACACGCGACTCCCCACCCGTCACGTAAGGCCCAAGAAACGCCGAGAAGAACAGCCGGAGCAGACACGTGGTCAAGAGCACGCCGAGGCACACGTCGCTCAGGAAGTGCCCGCCCATCTGGATGCGGTTGTAGGCCATGACGGCGACGTAGGCGCAGGCTATGGTGATGCTCGCCCGGTCAGGCGCCTCGGAACGGTGCCTCACGGCACTGACGATGATGGGCAGGTTGAGCATCAGCGTCGCGAGCATCATGTGGTTGGACGGGCAGCTTCCCACGGCGTCGCTCGGCCCGTCGGTATAGGGTGCCAGCTGCCACCATGCCCTGAACTCGGCGGCGGGGTCGTCCAGGGTGGCCAGGTAGCGCGGCCGCGGCCTCGAGAAGAGCGGCTTGAGCAGGTCGTTTGCGTACTGGGAGCAGATGCCGCAGGCGATGAGGAACACGCCCGTCGCGATAAGCCTGTCGGGGTCCTTGTCCTCGAGACGCCTTGCGAATACGAGAGGTATGGCTGTGACCACAATCGCCGAGGGGACAAGCGATGCGAACGCCAGCAGTGGCGACGACTCGCCTCCCACGTAGCCCATCATGGCGCGCACGTTCCAGCCCACGTCGTTGGCGTAGAAGATGAACGGCATGGACATGCCTATTCCCAGCGCCACCCTGCCCAAGAGCTCGTAGCGCTCGCCCTTCTTCCTGAGCCCGACGAACAGGCAGGTGCCGGCGAAGGCGTAGAAGAGGTCAACGAGGCTCAACCCGTAGTCGGCGATTGCGGCGCCAATGCCGGAGTCGCTCATGAGTGCCATGCTGATGTCAAAGTCGAACATGGTCCCCACGCAGATTCCCACTGCACACAGGGCGCAGACGCACAGGTACAGGATTCGCAGGCGGTCTGCTGACTCTTTGGGCATGTCCTCACCTCGCTTGTCGTGGGCGGCAGGACCAGGGCCGCTTCGACGGTTGCCATACGACCGCCACTTCGTCCGTCCTGACACTTCAACCAGTTGTGACCTAATCTATTCTAGGCATATCGCCTGCTCTTTGTCCTGCCATGTGGCGTTGTCTCGTTTGCGTATGAGGACATCATGCTCACATTTCTGCCCGGCGCAGTACACGCCAGCGGTTCTTGATGGTTTCGAGAAAGATCGTGCGCTCTTGCGAGTCGCAGACTTCAGGTCCCGTCAGGCGCCACGCGTTCACGTATTCGCCCGAGAGGTCGTCGCGTAGAGGCTCACGAAGGACTCCGTCGGTAGGTTTGGTGCGATAGACATGCACAAGTACGTCGCCCTCCCGCTCAATGAGGCCCGGGTCGGTGATGAAGGAGGTGCGCTCGCTCAAAAACACGCAGATCTGGCGATCAAGGCTCTCGTTGCTTCCGTAACGCACGTGGAGCACGCAGAGCATTCCCGCAGCGCCGACCCAGGCCGGTCGGTGGGGCATCATCGCACTTGCGGGTGCCTGGATGTATGTTGCGGGGAAGATATGTCTGAGCGTTACTCTGGGCATGCTGCTCACCTCTTGCGCTGCGGAGGATGGCCCTGTGCCGCACTTGCGGGTCATGTAGTTGGCGTTCAACCATGTGAGTATGGCATATCATTTGAGGTCGATGCCATGCAGCATGTCTAGGGCAGGCTAGCATGGAAGGTACATTGCCGCGCGGATGGTGGTCCGCTCTACAAAAGACCCCACAAAGAGGAGGATCCCATGCGTAAGCAAACTATTCTTTCCTGCGTGTCGAGTGTCATGCTCGGTCTCGCGCTCGTCGCGTGCGGCCAGCAGGCGGTTACCAATCCTCAGGAGGAGACTGCGCAGGTCGAGAGCGTGCCTGATGCAGGCAGCGAGGTGCCCGCGGACGTCGCGTCTTCCGGCGAGCAGGAATCGGAGCAGGCCACGGCAAGCGCTATCGGTAGCGTCTCGAACGCGTTCGCCGCAGACGAGGACGCCCTTGTCTCCACCTACGCCAGCCGCTTCTCGCAGGAGACCTACGACGATCCCGAAACCGGTCTTTCGGTAACCTACAACCTCTTTTTGCCCGAGGGCTACGACGCCTCGCAGAGCTATCCCATGGTCGTGTTCATCGCCGACTCGAGTTGTGCCAAGGGCGACCCCATGCAGTCGCTCACCCAAGGGCTCGGCGCCCTCGTGTGGGCAAGCGACGAGTGGCAGGCGGTGCACCCGACCATCGTGTGCGTGCCGACCTACGCCGAGACCATCCTCGACGACCACAACGGCTACGTCACGACCGATTACGTGGAGCTCACCGCGCGTCTGATAGACTCCATGAAGGCGAGCTATGCCGTTGACGCCAGCCGAATCTACGGAACGGGTCAGTCCATGGGCTGCATGACCACGCTCATCCTCGCTTCGGAGCACCCCGACCTCTATGCAGGATGCATGTTCGTCGACGGACAGTGGGACGTCTCGACCTTGCGGGGGCTCGAAGGCCAGCGATTCGTCTACTTCGCGGCCGAAGACGACGAGCGTGCCTTCACCGGTATGGGCGAGGTTATGGGGATGTTCGAGCAAGACGGCGTGCCGTTTGCCTCTGCCCAGTGGAATGGCAACTGGTCTTTTGACGAGCTGTCGCAGGCGGCGATCGAGCTGTTCTCCCAGGGAGGGGACGCGAACTTCGTGACCTGGGCTACGGGAACCATCGCTGCGGGCGAGGGTGGCGGCCGGGGCGGTATGGGAGGCGCCTCCTACCATATGGCATCCTTCGACTACGCCTACCGCTGCGTCGCCGCCATGGAGTGGCTGTTCCAGTAGCGCTTGCTCATGGGGGCCGGACGGCCTGCCGCAGCTCTTATGATGTGAGCTCTTTGAGGTCGTTGGCTCGTATGGCATGGGCACGCAAGGCGGCCGGGCAGTCGGCTTCCTAACATGTATGAATGAGACCGGTGCGGCTGCGTGGCGCTTGCAGTCACCATCGCGAGGGCATCCAGAGCGACGTGGCCGATGCGGCCTGCATCAGGCTCCAAGGTCGAAGTAGACGGGTTCGGCACCGTCTGCGATGGTGAGGCCAGGGGTTGCCTGCGGACGCTCGCCCAAAAGGTCTGCCATCACGTGGGCGGTGGAACCGAGTAGGTCCACGCTGGGGATGCGCAGGGTCTGCAGGGCCAGGCGCAGGTCCTCGCGTGTGCGTTGGGAAAGGATGGTGTGGAATACGGCGACGGGACCCGGGTCTGCTTGTCCCTCGATGAAGGCGATGATCTGCTCGGCAGATTGGATGTGCTGCAGGACCTTGATGGTCACGCTATTGCGCGGAAACTGGGCCGAGGCGGCGCGGACGATGCGCTCGACGGTCTCTCCGGTCATGTCGGAGGCGGCGTAGACGGTAATGGTGGTTCTCATGGCGGCTTCCTTTCCCTCTGCTTGTCTTGGTGTCTCTCGCATTTCCTAAGGGCCGTACCCCCTTGGTGGCAACCCTCCTTGGGGCGTGAGTGGCAATCAGAAAAACGCCTCGACGCCCTCGTCCAGGTAGACCTGACGGTAGGCGGCTAGGTTCTCCGGTCGGAGGTTCTTGATGCCGCGCAGGGCGTAGGGCTTGTCGAGAAGTGCGTACTTGCTCTCGCCGTAGTTGTGGAAGGGGAGGAGCTGCACGCGCCCGGCACCTGCCTCGTGCAGCCACTGTGCCATGGCGCGGGCGTCGTCCAGACCGTCGTTGAAGTCTGGCACGACGGGGGTGCGCGGCAGGACGTCAGGGTGGTTAGCTAGCGCCCAGCGGAGGTTGTCGAGCATGAGGTCGGCACGTCCGCCCGCCTGAGCCTCCAGCCTGTCCGCGTCCACGTGCTTGAGGTCCACAAGCATGTGGTCGAGCAGCCCCGCGATGTGCCGAAAGACGGTCGGCGCCACGTGGGCCTCGGTCTCGATGCAGGTGTCGACGCCCTCCTCGCGCAGACGACCGAGCAGCTCCGCGCAGAAGTCGGGCCACGTGAGCGCCTCGCCGCCACTGAGTGTGACGCCGCCACCCGAGTCCTCGTAGAAGGGTTGGTCTTGGAGGCAGACCTGCAATACCTCCTCCACAGTCTTCGTCTCGCCCACAACTGATAGCGCGCGGGCGGGGCAGGCGGCAACGGCTGCACGAGCCTCAGGCGTGTTGCCGTGCAGCCTGCGCACGTCCAGATGGCGCTTACCGGAGATCTCGCGCACGCCGGCGCCGGGAGCGGCGGAAAGGCACGCCCCGCATCCCACGCAGTTGCACTCCCTCCACTCGAGCTGCGGCACGCGTGCCTGGCTCTCGGGGTTGGCGCACCACGCGCAGCGCAGCGGGCAGCCCTTGAGGAACACCACCGTGCGGATCCCTGGCCCGTCGTTGAGGCTGAACTTCTGTATGTTGAATACCGTGGCGGATTGCATGGCTTCTCCTTTCTTCTCACGATACTAACATGACTTACAAACGAAAGTCAAATGCTAAACGTTAGAAATACTCTCTTGACCGTTATGCTCCATCTTGCTATCATCGATTACGAACGAAAGCAATAGTGCTTCCGTCAGAGAAGAGGAGAGACATCCATGGAGAACCGCGAGCACTTCGGGTCCCTCACGCCACGCATGAAGACCTTCCGTGAGGAGGTGCTAGACGAGAAGCCCTTCGTGGACGCCGAGCGTGCCATCCTGTGCACCGAGTCCTATCGGCAGACGCTTGACCAGCCACCCGTCATGCGCCGCGCTCTCAGCTTCGCCCACATTCTGGACAACATGACCATCTACATCGAGGACAAGACCCTCATCGCTGGCAACCAGGCCACCAAGAACGGCAACGCCCCGGTCTTCCCCGAGTACACGCTGGGCTTCGTGCTCGACGAGCTCGACAAGTTCGAGAAGCGCGACGGCGACGTCTTCTACATGACCGAGGAGGACAAGCAGGCCATTCGCGACATCGCCCCCTTCTGGGAGGGTAATACCCTGCGCGACCACGGTCTGGCGATGCTTCCCGATGCGTTGGCTCCCTTCATGGAGACCGGCGTCTTCGGCATGGAGGGCAAGCTCAATGCTGGTGACGCGCACCTGGCCATCAACCACGCCCGCCTGCTCAAGGAAGGCCTGCGCGGTTACGAGGAGCGTACCCGCGCCGCCATGGACGGGCTCGACCTCGCTGATCCCGAAGCTGTGAACAAGTACGCATTCTACAAGGCCGTGCTCGTGGTCATCGACGCCGTGCGCCGCTGGGCTCTGCGCTACTCCGAGCTGGCAACCGAGCAGGCCGCTGTCTGCGCCGACCCTGCTCGCAAGGCTGAGCTCGAGCGCATCGCTGCCGCCTGCGCCAAGGTGCCCTACGAGCCGGCCGAGACCTTCTTCGAGGCGGTTCAGGTGGCATGGTTTGCCCAGGTGCTGTTGCAGATTGAGTCCAACGGCCACAGTCTCTCCTTCGGTCGCTTCGACCAGTACATGTATCCGTACTACAAGGCCGACCTCGAGGCGGGTCGCATCACCGAGGACGATGCTCTCGAGCTGCTCACCAACCTCTGGATCAAGACCCTCACCGTACAGAAGATCCGCAGCCAGGCACATACCTACAGCTCCGCTGGCAGTCCCATGTACCAGAATGTCACCATTGGTGGCCAGACGCCCGACGCGCCGCACAAGGATGCCGTCAACCCGCTCTCCTGGCTCGTGCTGCGCTCCGTCGCGCAGACCCGCCTCACCCAGCCCAACCTCACGGTGCGCTACCACGCCAACCTCGACAAGGCCTTCTTTGCCGAGTGCATCGAGGTCATGCGCCTGGGCTTCGGCATGCCTGCCCTCAACAACGACGAGATCATCATTCCGAGCTTCATCGCCTGGGGCGTGGGCGAGTACGATGCGTACAACTACTCCGCCATCGGCTGCGTTGAGACCGCCGTGCCCGGACGTTGGGGCTACCGCTGCACCGGCATGAGCTACATCAACTTCCCGCGCCTGCTGCTGTGCGCCATGAACGGCGGCGTGGACCTCACCTCCGGCAAGCGATTCGTGGAGGGTCACGGGACCTTCCTCGAGTGGGAGAGCTTCGACGAGCTCATGGCTGCCTGGGACGCCAGTCTGCGCGAGATGACTAAGTGGTCCGCCGTGGTGGAGAATGCCATCGACAAGGCATCCGAGCGCGAGGTGCCTGACGTCCTCTGCTCTGCCCTCACTGACGACTGCATCGCGCGTGGCAAGACCATCAAGGAGGGCGGCGCGGTCTATGACTTCATCAGCGGACTGCAAGTGGGCATTGCCAACATGGCCGACTCCCTTGCAGCCATCAAGAAGCTCGTCTACGAGGAGAAGAAGATCACGCGCCAGCAGCTGTGGGACGCGCTGACCAACGACTTTGCCGGCGAGGAGGGCTCGCGCATCCAGCGGATGCTCGTCGAGGACGCACCGAAGTATGGCAACGACGACGACTACGTGGACCAGCTGGCCGTCGACTGCTACGCCCCCTACATCGACGAGGTGGCCAAGTACCCCAATACGCGCTATGGTCGCGGCCCCATCGGCGGCATCCGCTACGCTGGCACGAGCTCCATCAGCGCAAACGTGGGTCAGGGCATGGGCACCATGGCGACTCCCGACGGCCGTCATGCGCACGAGCCGTTGGCCGAGGGCTGCAGCCCTGCGCACAACTGCGACAAGCAAGGCCCAACAGCCGTGTTCAAGTCCGTCTCCAAGCTACCTACAGACAAGATTACCGGTGGCGTGCTGCTCAACCAGAAGGTGACCCCGACGATGCTCGCAAACGAGCAGAACAAGGTGAAGCTGCAGATGATGTTGCGCACCTTCTTCAACCGCCTGCATGGCTACCACGTGCAGTTCAACGTGGTGGACCGCGCCACGCTGCTCGATGCACAGGCGCATCCCGAGCGGCACAAGGACCTCATCGTGCGCGTGGCCGGGTATAGCGCGTTCTTCAACGTGCTCTCGAAGGCCACCCAGGATGACATTATCGACCGTACCGAGCAGGTTCTATAAGCGACGAGTTTAGACACACATCTTGAGAAGGGAATCAACCATGGAGTTCTTCATCGACAGTGCCGACATCGAGGCCATCCGCGAGCTGTGCGGCTTCCTGCCCATTGACGGCGTGACCACCAACCCCACCATCATCACCAAGAGCGGTAAGGAGCCTCAGCAGGTGTTCGAGGATCTTTGTGAGGTGCTCACCGAGGACCAAAAGATCATCGCGCAGGTCGTCAGCCTCGACTACGAGGGGATTCTCGCTGAGGCCGAGCGCATCGCGCAGATTCGCGGTGGAAAGAACATCGTCGTGAAGATTCCCGTCACGCGCGAGGGCCTCAAGGCCATCCCCGCCGTCAAGGCAAAGGGCATCAGCGTGCTTGCCACGGGCATCTACTCTCCCGACCAAGCGTTCTGGGCGGCCAAGGCAGGTGCCGACTATCTTGCGCCCTACGTCAACCGCATGTGCAACTACGGCGACGGTGTGGGCCAGGTTATCGAGCTCGTCGAGACCCTCGACATCTACGATATGGATGCCAAGGTGTGCGCCGCAAGCTTCAAGAACGTGGACCAGGTGCACCAGCTGCTCGCCGCTGGCGTGCCGGCTATCACCGTGGCTCCCGACGTCATCCGCGCCATGGTGGATCACCCCGGAACCGCCATCGCCATGGGGGAGTTCACTGCCAACTGGAGCAAAGCCTACGGGAGGACCCGCTTGTAGGGTCAAGGTCGAGCAGAGACAATCGTTGCGCCCTCTGCCTGCGGTGAGGACCTTTCAGCTAGATTCGTGCCGCAGGCAGAACTGCACAATAATTCTTCGAATCATGTGCAAAAGCCCAGCTCAGTGCGATATACATTGAAGATTGATGCCATCATTGTTCACTCGCTAAAATAGGTAGTGAACAACGATGGCATCAAATACGGTATGAAATACGCATGAGCTGGGGTTTTGGAACCGGTTGCATGATTTATTGTGCAGTTTCGGATACCCACCGGATGGCTCATGACGGGAGCGATCGCCCCCGAGCGAGAAGAACGGCGCCTGTGCCATGTTCGCCCGGTATCAGGATGGCGCCGCTGATGTCGTGTCGACCATCGTTGAGGTAAGCGTATCGATACGCTGTCGCGCCATTGCGAGCACGCTGGGAAGTCTGCAAACTCAGCCATTGAAGGCACCCACGAAGAAGTCGTACGATGGCTGCGGGGATTGGACATCTAGGAGTGGGGCAGAAGAGAGAGGAGCACGCATGACCGTCGAGAATCCCAAGAAACTCGGTTTTGGCCTGATGAGGCTTCCCAAGCGCGGGGTGGGCATCGACATCGAGCAGGTGTCGCAGATGGTGGATCTGTTCATGGAGGCGGGCTGCACGTACTTCGACACCGCTCATGTCTATCTGGGCTCCGAGAGTGCGGCGCGCAAGGCATTGGTGGAGCGCTATCCGCGCGAGAGCTATACGCTCGCAACCAAGCTCTACGCGCCCTCGGCGCCTACGAGGAGCTCGGCGCTCAAACAGTTTGAGACCAGTCTCAGGCGCACCGGCGCCGGTTACATCGACTACTACTTGCTGCACTCGCTCATGGGCAACAACGTGGACAAGTACGAGCGCATGCAGCTGTGGGACTACGTTGCCGACCTCAAGGCGCGCGGTCTGGTGCGGCATGTGGGCTTCTCGTTCCACGACGGACCCAAGCTGCTGGACAAATTGCTGACCCAACATCCTGAGGTGGAGTTCGTGCAGCTGCAGATCAATTACGAGGACTGGGAGAGTCCCAGCGTGACCTCGCGCGCAAACTACGAGGTTGCTCGCGCACACGAAAAGAAGATTGTCGTCATGGAGCCCGTGAAGGGCGGCCGCCTTGCCAACCCTCCCGCAGAGGTGCGCGAGCTGCTGCGCGCCCACAACCCGCAGGCTTCCTACGCCAGCTGGGCCATCCGGTTCGCGGCGTCGCTCGAGGGCATCCTCTGCGTGCTCTCGGGCATGTCCAACGTGGCTCAGATGAAGGACAACCTCTCGTACATGCGCGACTTTCTGCCGCTGGGCGCCGAAGAGCGCGCCGTGCTGCGCGAGGCCCAGCAGATGCTCGGCGCCTCGCCCGCCATCCCCTGCACGGGCTGCCGGTATTGCACAAAGGGCTGCCCACGGCACATCGACATCCCGGGCGCGCTCGCCGCCATGAACAGCCGCCTGCTCGACGGCGCCCTCGAGCAGGCGTCCGCTGCCTATGCCGAGGCAACTGCGGACGGCGGCCGTGCCTCCGATTGCATAGGCTGCGGCCAGTGCGAGCGCGCCTGCCCGCAGCACATCCCCATCATCGAGCAGCTCAAGCGCTGCGCAAGTATGCTGGAGGGGTAGACGCCGGAGACGAAGAGGGAGCTAGATGATCAGCGCGCCGCCGTTCATGAGAGGACGGTGGCGCGCTTTGGCGCATCAGACGGAGACGAGTTCGCGGGTGCATCGCTATTCGGCCGTGTCGAACATGCCGACGAGGATGTTGGCGAACTCCTCGATGAGCTTGTTGGTGCGATCGCGGGGCCAATAGCAATAGTATTCGCTCTTGAGCTGGCCTCCCTGTCCCATGAGGGGGATGCGGCGGATGGCCGAGCCCGTGCGGGGCGTTTGCCCGCGCGTCTCCACGGGCATGAAGCCCCTGTTGCCCGCGACCATCATGCGACCCTCCTCGCGCGAACGAGCAAAGAGGAAGTCGGAGCGAAAGCCCAGCACGTCGCGGTGGTACGCACGCTCGGTGTCTTCTTGGTCCTCGGAGGCAATGAGGATGCAGGGGAGGTTTGCGAGTTCTGCAACGGTGAGTTCGGCCGCCCAGGCGACGGGCGAGGCCTCGGAAACCTCCACATACTGCCAGCCGTCAAAGAGGTGTTGGTTGACGAAGGCATCGGAGAGCGCGCGGCGCCGGTCCGAGAAGAGCACGTCCACGTCGTGGCGCAGGATAAGCTGGTAGAGGGTGTCGTGGCTGCCCGACGTGGCGTGCACGGGGATGTGCGGATGGCGCGAGGCGAAGGCGGTGACGGCCGCCTGCACCTCCCACCCCTCGTAGCGGTTGAGATAGCCCACCGCAAGTGTGGTCGCCCAGCCGTGGGCCACGCCCTCGGCCTCGTAGCGCAGGTCGTCAAGCTGCGCGAGGAGGGTCGCGGCCTTGCGCGCGAAGAGCTCGCCGGCGGGCGTGACGTCAAAGCTGCGGCCACGACGATGGAGGAGCTCGAAGCCAAGTTCGCCCTCGAGCGCCTTGACCTGCTGCGATATGGCCGATTGGCTCACGAGGCAGCGCTCGGCGGCACGCGTGAACGAGCCAGTCTCCACGACGGCACACAGGTAGTGAATCTGGCGAAGCTCCATGACGCCTCTCCTCAAATGTTCCATTAGCAATCCTAATCATAACAAGCGTCTTGGTCACTTGGGCCATGGGGGACGCTCCGACTTTTTGCCATGCGTCTCCTCATGGGGGACGATGAGTCCGACTACGAGTCCTGCAGCCAGGTGTTCAGCTGCTTCCTCGATACGGGATTCATCAGTTACGACATGCTCACGCGCACCAATACCTGTCCGGCGAGCTCAAAGAGAGATTGCCATGCATTTGGGCGTTGCCCGCCGCCAGCGGCGCATCACGGTGGAGCTTCTGGTCGGATCAGCGCTACCAAAGCTTGAGCGACTGCCTGCCCGTCAGTTCCATACACCGTCTTGATAGGTTCACCCAGCTCGCACATCGGTCTAGGACAATAGAATCAGAGGTAATGACTAACTCCTTATCGTACAGCAGGCTGTCCACTCCGCTGAGGACGCGCGTGTCGATGTCGAAGGGATACGCCTTGCCCGTGCTGTCGAGCAATTCTCTCAGTCTTCCAGAGTTGGACACTGGCTGGTCCAGCAGTATGGTCGCCGTTTGGACTCCCGCGCCCCGGAGCACGTCAAGGAGCAGCCGCACGGCGTCAGTTGTTACCGGGATGATCCGATAGGTTCCGCGCAGCGAGGCCAAGTCTCGGATTGCGCCGTCCATGCAGGATATCAGCGTGGAGTCGCTCAGCATGACCTCGAGCGTGATGATCGTGTTGAAGCCGTCTATCCAGACGTCACGTCCCCCCATCTGATCGATGGGCACTTCCTTGTCGTGGCGAATGACAAGCTGGTCGTCCGTTGCGACGGTCCTCATGAGGGCGACGCGCTGCCGCTCGGACAGTTGGAAGTGGTCGCCTACGAAGGTGGCTGCCTGCTTGAGGCCGTAGCCGTTGTTGATGAGGTAGGAAATGTCCTTGGATGCCGTTCGCAGAATCTCTTGCGCCTTAAGAGAGAAGTACCGATCGTCCTTTGGCACATAGCCGCGTTTGGCTTGCATGGCTCCTCCTACTGTCCCAGCCCGTTCATTACGTCAGTGGGCAGGCGTGTCGTTGCGAGTGGCGTGTCAAGAAGGAGAGCCTCATCAGCGAACCGTCGGCGAGGCTCTCCTTTGCTTTGGGTTGCTTGTTACCGCACGAAGTTGGTGAAGATGACTTTGTTGCGCTCAGGAATGCCGTAGGCGTCGCGACCGTCGGCGATGGCCCTCATCATGAAGGTCATGTTGCGTGCGAGGTTGCGAATGGTCTGCTCGCCTTCGGCGTCGGCATGGACGTCCTCACCCGTGAACCCGTGGACGTCGTTCCAGTAGGTGGAGGGTACGGTGGGCATGCCCGAGATGCCAAAGAACTGGTTGAGCGCCTCGAAGGTGGCGCTGTTGCCGCCACGGCGGCAGCTTACGACGCTCGCGCCCACCTTCATGCGCAGGTCGGTCGCCGAGCTGTAGAGGAGGCGCTGCATGAACGAGAGCACCGTGCCGTTGGGGTTGCCGTAGTACACCGGGCTGCCGATGACGAGGCCGTCGGCCTCGGCGAGCTTGGGCGCGCACTCATTGACGAGGTCGTTGTCAAAGACGCACCTGCCCAGCTCGCGACACCTCATGCAGGCGATGCAGCCGCGGATGTCCTTGTTGCCTACCTGCACGACCTCGCACTCGACGCCCGCGGCGGAGAACTCCTCGGCCGCGATGGCGAACGCCTCGGCGATGCAACCCTTGGGGTCGGGGCTGCCGTTGATCATCAGTACCTTCATGTTCGCTCCTCTCACTCGACGACTCACTCAGTCTATCCCATTCGCGTGACGACGGGGACGGAACGGACGTGTGACGATGGGGGACGTAGGGTGTTGTCGCGGCCGTTGACGGGTGGGTCATGATGGTCCTATCGATAGTCCGCTCCGCGTTCGTTCATATTGGAGTCTGCGGCATGCACAGCATTGCGCGGCGTGGCCACTTTCCATGATTGTAAGCGGAACACGAGAGCGCGCTTGGTCGGAGGCTCGGGACAGTTAACATGCACTGTCTGGCTACTTCGGGTAATCTAGTTTCATATGTTCATTTGACGCTGGACGGCTGTCCTCGAGACGGAGGGATTACGCTCATGCTCACCAGACGCGAAGCACTCAAGCTCATTTCCGCGGCGGGTGCCGCAACCACGCTGCTTTCCGGATGTGCGTCGGGGGACAAGCCGCAGACGTCTGGGGGAGAGGCACCCACCACAAAGTCCCTGCGAATCCTCGCCACGAGCGACACCCATGGCATGTTCGTTCCCTGGGACTACGCGCTGGACGCCGAGGACCCCGCGGGAGGCATGGCCAAGCTCTCCACGGCCGTC
>CADBYM010000010.1 GCA_902798915.1 uncultured Coriobacteriaceae bacterium
TTCCCAACCCGAAGTAAACGGGAGAAGAAACGCGGCCACAGCGTTCGAAGTGGTGGTTGGTCACGACCTCAAACAGTGACAGAAAGAATATACGAGGAACTACACCATGAAGATGAACGGCTCTACGAAGACCACGCTCAAAGCCAAGTCCCTCGTCGTAGGCGCAGCTCTCACCCTTGTACTCTCGGGCGGCCTCGTCGCTTGCGGCAACTCCAACACCGACACGCAGGCCTCCGAGCCCGCAGCCACCCAGACGACCACAACCGAGCAGCCCGCGCAGAGCACCACGGCCGAACAGCCCACGCAGACTGGTGTGACCACCAACTGGGTTACCGACTCCACCGCCGAGGCTGCGGCAAAGGGCGCCAACCTCACCAAGTTCGGCCTTCCCAGCCAGCTGACCATTGCCGACCAGACGTATCAGAATCCCACCTACGCACATGCAGACGGTGTGGCACAGGGCACCTACGAGACCGGCGCAATCGCCGTCATCGTGCGCAAGGGCAACGTGAACGCCCACAGCGCCAAGCTGACCGACCGCACCGAGACCGAGTTCGCAAGCAAGTGGACCAAGGACGTAGACAACCTCAAAGTGACGCTGCTCGGTGCCGAGCAGGGCAAGGCGACCGTCGCTACCTGGATTGACGGCAAGGCTGACTATGGCGTCACGTATCAGGGCCTCGGCGGCGAAGAGGTCACCATGACGGAGGACGAGGTGGCCACCATCGTGCGCGCGATCCGCGACGCCAATGCCGACGCCAACGCGCAGACGACGCAGGATGGCACCAAGAAGGACTCCACGCAGCAGAACCAGAACCAGCAGAACCAGAACAGCCAGCAAGGCCAGAGCCAGCAGCAGAACACGAACGGCGCCACGTCGGACATGATCTCCTCCGACAAGGCCTCTAGCATCGCCACGTCCTACGTCGCCGGCGACAGCAACGTCAGCAACGTCTCTGCCCAGCTCGTGACCGGCGGCGACGCCCCCCACTACGTGGTGACCTTCCACTTTGACGACGCCAACTACACCGTCGAGGTCGACGCCTACACCGGCAGCGTGTGGGACTCCTACGCAACCTTCAACGACGGCAGCACCCAGACGTATACGGACGACGATGACAACGACTCCCCCGATTACGACGATTACGACAACGACAACGATGCCTACGACCAGTACGAGGACGTTGACTAGTCTCCGATAGAGACAGCGCAGACAGAAGGGGCGCTCGTGCGAGTTCGCGCGGACGCCCCTTTTTGCCATCCAAAATCCCAAGACAAAGGCGGGAGAGGGACGATCTGGGCTCTCCTCCTGGGCTCGGCGGGAAGGCAATTGCCGTTGGTCGAAAGTTCACACCCGTGTTTCGTTGGTTTACGTTGCGTACAGCTCCCCCTCTGTGCACGTGGGTAGATTACTAACAAAGCCGCGAGACAGGAGCATCGTCATGGCAACACTCAGCGACTTCATCGCAATGCTCACGACCAATCCGGCACTCGCCATCTCCATGGCGCTCGTGCTTGGCACCATCTTCGTCAATGGCGCGACCGATGCGGCGAACTCCATCGCAGAGGCCGTTGGCACGCGAGCCATCAAGTTTCCCTGCGCCATCGCAATGAGCGTGGTGTGCGAGTTTGCAGGTCTCGCGGTCTCGGTGTGTGTCTCCACCGCCGTGGCAGATACCATCGATCACATGGTCGACTTCGGCGGGGATCCCCACATGGCTCTCATCGCGCTCTGCGCCGCCATGGTGGGCATCGTGGTGTGGGGCTGTGCAGCGTGGTACTTCGGAATACCCACGAGCGAGAGCCACGCATTGATCGCAGGCCTCACGGGCGCGGCCATCGCACTTCAGGGAGGCATCAGCGGCGTCAACTGGTCCGAGTGGAGCAAGGTCATCTGGGGCCTGGCACTCTCCATTGCCATCGGCCTGCTCCTCGGCTTCGTCCTCTCTCGTGCGCTGCGCTGGTTTTTTGTGGACCTCACGAACCGCGACGCAAACATCCTGTTCTCTCAGTTCCAGGTCGTGGGTGCCGGCTTTGGATCCTTCATGCACGGGGCCCAAGACGGCCAGAAGTTTCTCTCCACCGCCATGATGGCCATCACGCTTGCGACGGGCTCGGACGCTCTCGCAGAAGGCGGCTACCCCCTCTGGCTCATGGCCCTCTGCGCCTCCGTACTCTCGATCGGCGTGGCCAGCGGCGGCGTAAAGATCGTCAAGACCGTCGGCACAGGCGTCGTGAGCATGGAGAAGTACCAGGGCGCAGCCGCGTCAATCTCGGCGGGCATAAGTCTGCTGCTGGCGACCCTTTGGGGGCTGCCCGTATCGACCACCAACACAAAGACGGCCGCCATCGTGGGCGCGGGATGCTCAAAGAGCATTCACACCGTCAACTGGGGTGTCGCCCGCGAGATGGTGCTTACCTGGGTCCTCACGTTCCCCGGTTGCGGCATCATCGGCTATGTGTTGGCGCGCGTCTTCCTGATGCTGTTCTAGGGCCTCGCCGACCCGTTACCAATCGCCAAGGCAACGGCCCGTGGGATTCCCGCGGGCCGTGCGAAAGACTCCCCTATGGAGCGCTCGGTCGGTCTATGCCTCGTGCGGCACCCAGACGAGCGGGTAGATGGCACCTTCAGGACAGACGTTCATGCACACCTTGCATCCCACGCACTTCGACACATCGATGTGAGCGACGTTGTTCTCGACCGTGATGCAATGCTGAGGACAGACCTTCTCGCAACGGCGGCAACCCAGGCAGGTATTGGCGCAGGCGTCTCGCGCTCGCTTACCCATCAGCGTGTTGTGGCACAAGACGAACGAGACCTCACTGACATCGCTCTTCTCTTGGAGGCTGATGAGGTGACGCGGGCAGATGGTGGTGCACAGACCGCAACCGATGCAGATCGCCGGATCTACCACGGCGACGTCGTGCTTGTTGAGCGAGATGGCACCATACGGACAGGCAGCCATGCAGTCTCCGTATCCGATGCAGCCATCCGTGCAGCCGTCGGAGAGGTGACCCATCGTCGAGTATGAGCGACAACTGGGCGCACCCTGATACCCAGCACGCTCCTGCAGCACAACACGATCGGCTGTACCGCGGCAGGCGACGACGGCACGCTTCACCACGACGTCACCCGCATCGACGCCCAAGTACGCCGCCACCTTCTGGGCAACCTCGCGACCGCCGGGGCCACACGAGTTGCAGGCGGCGCCGTCGAGCATCGCCTTTGCGTATGCCTCGCAACCCGCGTAGCCGCATGAGCCACAGTTCGCACCCGGCAGCATGGCCACGAGTTCTACGAGCCGCTCGTCCTCCTCGACGGCAAGCTTCTGCGACGCGACCACAAGTATCGTTGAGCCCGCTAGGCCGATTCCCGCGACGAGCGCGACGGTAAGCAATAGAGATCCCATGCGCCCCCTCCCCTACGCTCCGAACAGATGCTCAATGACGCCCGAGAAGCCCATGAGGCTCATGGCCGTGATGGCAGCGGAGATGAGCGTTATGGGCATGCCTCGGAACATCTCGGGTGGCTCGGCCTCGTCCACACGACGCCGCACCCCGTTGAAGATGACCATGGCAAGCAGGAAGCCAAGCCCTGCGCCAAGTCCCGCAACCAGCGCTTCGGGATAGGCGTACCCCTCGTCCACTGTGAGGGTCGCGACGCCCAGCACCGCACAGTTGGTAGTGATGAGCGGCAGGTATACGCCCAGCGCCCTATGCAGCGGTGGCATGAAGCGCTTGAGCACCATCTCGAGCAGCTGCACGAGCGTCGCGATGACCAGAATGAACGCGATGGTCTGCAGGTATTCGAGGTTCCAGGCAACCAACAGTTGCTGGATGGGCCAAGTGACGGCTATGGCGAGCACCATGACCACCGTGACGGCACCGCCCATGCCTACGGCGGAGCTGAAGCGCTTCGAGACGCCCAAGAACGGGCAGATGCCCAAGAACTTGACGAGCACGAAGTTGTTGACCAAGACCATGCTGAAGAGGATGGAAGCGTATTTGGCCATCACACGTCACCTCCCACGTCATTCTTCTCTGTGAGGTTGCGCTCAACGCGCTCCTCGAAGCGACGAAGCTGCTCTGCGAGACTGCCATCCGCACAGTTCACGCGATTGGGATCGTTGACGCCGCAGTTGAGCGGACAAGCGGCGCAGAGCGTGTCGGAGGGTTCGCCCGCAGGCTTGCCGTCCGGCTCCGCGCCTCGCTGTTCGAACCACACCGAGATCGCGATGAGCACGCCCAGAACCGCAAATCCGCCCGCAGGAGTAATCATGATGAGCATCGGCTCCACGAAGGAGGGCATCACGTGGATTCCCAGCAGCGTTCCCGCACCGAGCAGCTCACGAATCGCCGACATGAGCACGAGCGAGCCGGTGAAGCCGAGGCCCATGCCCAGCCCATCAAGCGCCGAGAGCGCCGGGCCATGCTTCGAGGCGAACATCTCCGCGCGCCCCAAGACGATGCAGTTGACCACGATAAGGGGCAGATAGATGCCGAGCGACTCATCGAGCGCGGGCAGATAGGCCTTGACGAGCATCATCGTGATCGTCACAAAGCTCGCAATGATGGTAATGAACGCCGGTATGCGTACCGAGCCCGGGATGACCCTGCGCAGGAGCGATACCACCACCTCGGAGCAGACGAGCACGAACGTCGTGGCGAGGCCCATGCCAATGCCGTTGGTGACGGCCGTGGTGACCGCCAGCGTGGGGCACAGGCCAAGCATTTGTCTGAGTGCGGGATTCTCGGCAAGCAGACCTTTGGTGAACTCCCCCTTCCACGACTTCGCATCGGCCTCCTTGGCAAGAGCGTCATTTGCGGTCACGCGGCTCTGTTTGGGTGTCAAACCAGCCTCCTTTGACATCAGCGCACCTCCTCATATGCCTCGACGGCGCAGTTGAACGCCGTGAGCGCCGCCTTGGACGAGATGGTGGCGCCGCTGATAAGGTCAACCGATTCCTCGCCGACGGACTCTGCCGGCAGGCCAACGTATTGTCCGATGTAGGAATCGTCGGAGATTCTGGAACCCAGACCGGGCGTCTCCTCGTTGGGCATGGTCTTGACGCTTAGCGTGGTGCCCGACTCGTCGAAGGCGACCGCCAGGGGCACCTCCCCACCATAGCCCTTCGCCTGGGCGACGACGATCACGCCCAAACGATTACCCGATTCGTCAAGCGCGTTGAGTGCGGCAACGCATCCCTCGACATCGCAGGGCACCTCCTCGAAGGAGGCCGCCTCGGGCACAAGCGCCGCGTAGGTCTCCTCAGCCATGCGCTCCTCCGCCGCCGTGATAACGGGCTCGGTGAGCTGATGAACGGCCCCGAGCAGGACACCGGCCAAGGCACAGATGGCCACGAGCACCAAGATGGGACGCACCTGCTTACTCACGGCGACCACCTCCCGAGCGCTCGCCACCCACCGGAACGTTGCGCACCAGCACGTCGATGTGCGGCACGAGGAGGTTCATGAAGAGAATTGAGTACGCGACACCCTCGTTGAGATTGCCCCAGAAGCGAATGAGGCAGGTAATGAGTCCGCAACCCACGGCAAAGACGACGCGACCGCGCAGCGTGGCCGGCGTGGTGGTGTAGTCGGTGGCCATGTAGATGGCGCCCAGCAGGAGTCCGCCCTCAAGGACCTGCTCCAGCGGATCGCGTCCAACCAGCAGGCTGAGCAGCGCGACAACGCCCACGTACGTCACGGGCACATGCCAGGTGATGACGCGACGCACCAGCAGATAGACGAAGCCCACGAGCAGGGCAATCGCGCACGTCTCGCCGAGCACGCCCGTGTGGGTACCTAGGAGGAGCTCCATGAGCGAGTGCAGCTGTGCAGAGGGGGCAAGTGGCGTGGCGGAGCTCACCTCATCGACGAGAGGCGCGGCCGCAAGCGTCACCTGCGGCAACGCGAACGTGGTCATCGCCACGGGGAAGGTCACCGCCAAGAAGATGCGTCCCACGATGGCCGGGTTGGCAAAGTTGCAGCCAATGCCGCCGAAGAGCTCCTTCGTCACCACAATGGCCACGAACGAGCCGAGTACCACCATGTAGAGCGGACACGTCGAGGGCACGTTGAAGGCGAGCAGCATGCCGGTAACTGCGGCCGAAAGGTCGCTCACCGTCGTGGGCGTACGGCGAAGCATGCACCACAGGTGCTCGAAGCCCACGCACGAGACCAGCGCAGTGAGGACAACAAGCACCGCGCGCAAGCCAAAGATCACCGTCGCCGCAATGAGCGCGGGCGTAAGCGCGATGAGCACGTCGCGCATGATGCTCTGCGTGGTCTGCGAGCTCCTGAGCTGCGGTGCCGTGAGCAGGACGAGCGGGCGGGCAGACTCTGCCGGATGAAGGGGCAAATGCTCCATGCGCTACCTCCTCTCCCTTGCCTTGCGCTGCTCCGCACGAAGGAACGAGCGCGCAAATCGGACGGACTGAGCGAGTGGCTGCTTGGCGGGGCATACATACGAACAGGTGCCACACTCCACACACAGGTCGGCCATGAGCTCGTCGAGGTCCTCCACGTCGCGGCGCTGATACGCCTTTTGGATGCTGATGGGAGCGAGTCGCATGGGGCAGTTGTCGATGCAAGCACCACAACGAATGCACGCAGTAGTACGTGGGCTATCCACGACGTCATGTGCGAAGGCGAGCAGGCCGCTGTTCGGACGCGTTATCGGCGCGTCAAGCTCCGTCTGCGTTATGCCCATCATCGGACCACCGATGACCACCTTGCGCGGCTCTTCCTTGAGGCCACAGAACTCCAGGACTTCTCCGATGGGTGTGCCAATGAAGACTTCGAGGTTCTGCGGACGCGCGATTGCGTCGCCCATCACCGTGATGCGGCGTTTGGTGAGCGGCATGCCATCTTGCAGGAATCGGCCGATCTCGCTCATAGTCGTCACGTTGAAGAGCAGGGCACCGACGTCAGTGAGGTGCCCGCCGCGCGGCACGGAGCGACCCGTCACGTTGCGCAGGATCACGCGGCTTGCCCCCTGCGGATAGCGCGCGGGCAAGGTGAAGACGTCGATACGCGGGTCGTCCGCTGTCATCTGGCGCAGCAGCTCGATGGCCTTGGGCTTGTTGTCTTCGATGCAGATGAGTGAGCGCGGCACGCCAGAGAGGTCCAAGCAGGTGCTGATGCCGCGCAGGATCGTCTGTGGGTTCTCTACCATCTCACGGTAGTCGCTGGAGAGGTACGGCTCGCATTCTGCGCCATTGACCAGCCAACAGTCGATGTTGGAGAGGTCCGAATCCATCTTGAGCCACGTCGGGAAGCCCGCACCACCCAAGCCGACGATGCCACTGTGACGCACGGCCTCAACCAAGCTTGCGTAGTCGGTGACCTCGGGCGGTCGTATCGCAGAATCGACGGTCTGCTCGCCGTCAGGGACGATGACAACCGCCTCATCGGATCGTCCGTCAGAGTAGTGGATCGAGCGAATCTCACGCACGGTGCCCGAAACCGGCGAGAATATGTCGGCCGACATCCGCGCGTCACTATGACCAATGAGCGTGCCCACGTCCACATGCGCACGACGCTTGACCTGCGGCGCACATGACGCACCCACATGCTGATGCATGGGGAGTACCACCTGAGTCGGCAGCGGCATGTGCGTAGTTGCAAGCTCGGCCGTCGCCTTGTTGTGTGGAATGCGAACCCCCCGCAGTTCCACTGAGCGCAAACGTCCGAGCGCGCCTCCCAATAAGCGCACCATACAACCTCTCCATCTGATTGTTGCCAGTCGATTACTTCACGTGTTCGACACAATAATAACACTATCGCTACCCGAGTTCATGGCACAGAGCGAGTCGGGGAACCAGCTGCGCCAGAAGGTGACAAACGATTCCCTTGGCGTTCAACGAAGCGGCGGGCCCATCTCCCTCGCGGTAAACTACTCAGCAGGTAATTATTATTCGAACTACCTACCTCAAAGGCGCAGGAAACGAATCGGATGGTTCATGTCTTGATACCTGCTGAGTAGTTCGGCAGCCTTCTTTGACACCGTGCTTTTTCCACCACCGTCAGACCGGGAAAGGGGACATTCCAGGCTGACCCATGCTTCCGCAAGATGCATGTTGTCGCAAAGTCTCTTGCATGTTCGCTCCCCGCTTCGCCTTGCCCTGCATCGGCATAACCATCTCGGTGACCGCCTTGTTTGTCATCAATACTCTGACGACAGACCCAACCGGGCGCCCCGGAAGCAGCCCCTTCGCTCAACGCGTTTGCTTGGCTCACCCGCTGCACCTTCGTGTATAGTCATGCCGATGGCGTGACCATACGAGCGAGGAGGTTGCAATGGGCAAGAGGTTGGGAAGCCTAATTCGACAGGCGCGAACGAACGCAGGGCTCACGCAGGCCTCGCTTGCCGCCCAGGTCGTTGGCGCGAGCCAGTCGGACATCGGACGCTTCGAGCGTGGCGAGGCAGAGCCCACGACACAGGTGGTCAAGGACATCGCAAAGGCCTGCGGCGTCACGCAGAAGTCGCTGCTCGACGCCATGCCCAAGACTACGACAAGCAGCTCGAGCACTAGCACGCCCTCCTCATCGGGCACGTCGATGAAGGTGAGCGCCACCGAGAAGCGCCTCGTGGAGCTCTATCGAGCCGCCGACTCGGCAACCAAGAAGCGGGCCATGGCCATCCTGAAGGGCGAGCCATCCGCCGCCGGATCTACGGGCGGCCTCAACGTCGCGGGGCTGGACCTCGCCGGGCTTGATGCGGCGGGGCTGAACGTGGAGGATATCATCTCTGGCCTCGGTGGGCTTCTCGGCGACACGCTGCTCAAGAAGTAGGCAAGCGGAGCGACAATGGCATTCAAACTGGGACTCGCGCAGTCGATTGACCAAATCGGGCCTGCCTCGGCAGCCGGAGTGGATCTGCTCGTCTTCCCCGAGGACTTCATGCCCTCGCCGGAGCAGGCCGAACCGCTTGACGGGCCATTCGTGCGTAACGCCCAAGAGGCGGCACGCGCACATGGCCTCTGGATGGTCTTCACCACCTTCGAGACGAACCCAGCCGGCGGTCCGCCGTTCAACACCGCCGTAGTCGTGGACAACGAAGGCGAGGTGCGGGGCACCTATCGCAAGTGCCACCTCTACGACGCGCATGGCGTGTTCGAATCCGACCGCACCGTCGCAGGCGATGCCCTGTGCCGTCCAATCAAGACACCCTTCTGCACGCTGGGCATCGGCATCTGCTACGATTTGCGCTTCCCCGAGGTCGCGCGACGTCTGGCCATCGCGGGCTGCAACGTGCTACTCTTCCCTGCCGCATGGCACGACGGGCCGCGCAAGCTCGAGCACTGGCGCACGCTCCTGGCCGCCCGTGCCATCGAGAACGAGTGCTTCGTCGCGGGCGTCTGCCACGCAGGCGAGCGATACGTGGGGCAGAGCTTCGCGTTCGGACCGCTGGGCGAAGAGCTTGCGAGCGGGAGCGACCTGCTGACCTGCAGCGTAGACATCGCCGCCGTGGCGACAGCGCGCGACGCCATGCCCGTCTTTGCCCACCGCCGACCGGAGCTTTACGCCCCTCTGTGCCAAACGCCATGCAAATAGGCTGTAGCGCTTCGCTCCCGCAACGTGTCTCCCAACGCTGTGATTACCGCTTGGGCGGATTGCGCCTCAGATAGTCCTCGAACGCCGGCTGCGCTGCGGCACGGATACGTTCCTCCCAACCGTGCTTAAAGAAATAGCACGTATCGGGATCTGGAGCATAGAAGTCGCCAGTGGCCGCAAGCGCAGACCTTCTGCACCCCCCGCAACAGCGATCGACAAACTCGCACGAGCGACACTGCCCGTTCCCGTCGCGCACGTCACCCACGGTCGCGTAGCTCAAGCGAAGATACCCAGGGTCGTCGAGAATGTCGGCCAGACGCATCTCGCGTAGACTGGGCAGGGAGTCCGCGATGGCGCAGTCGTCCATGCCCGCGCATGGTGCGACCCGCCCGTCGGAGGCAATGAAGAACGTGCGCCTGAGCAAGTCACATGCGAGGGCCTCGCCCTCCTCTGACACCGGACACTCTTGATGTAGAGGTATGCTCCATGTGGAATCGCCGGGTGTATATGAGAAGAACTGAGACATGGCAATGGCGAGTGGCGCCCCGTCCTCGAAGTACTGGGGGATGTACGCTTCGAACGCCTCCAGCTCCTCTTCGCGCGTGAGCCTGATGCTGTCGAGATCCGGGTCTGCCCATTCTCCGAGCTTCAGCATCGATCCAAACTTCAGGAGTCCCACCCCCAGCGAGGCGAGCAGGTTCACGCTCTCGCGCATGACCGACACGTTCCTGCGGTGGAGACACATCGCGACGGCAGTGCGCAAGCCATGGTTCTGCAGCATCCTGAGCGCAGAAACCGCACGCTCCTCTGAGCCCTCGACCCCGCGCAGGAAGTCGTGCTGCCCGACGCCGTCAAAGCTGACCATGAACATCGGGCGCACGCCGCGCGCCTCAAGACCGTCAAGCAAGCGTTCGCTGAGGTTCCAACCGTTGGTTGATATCGTCATCACGGCTATTTCCCGCTCGACGAGGGCATCGATGAACTCCAGGAAGTCATTGCGCATGAGCGGCTCGCCGCCTGTGATTCTGAGGTTGAGCACACCGCACTCCGCCAGCTGGTCGGCCACGCCAACTAGCTCCTCCAACGAGGGAGTCGCGTGCTTTGCTTTGGGGGCCGACATGAAGCAGTGGCGGCATTTGAGGTTGCACGCACCGGTGACGGACAAGCGCCCCATGGGGCGATACCTTGCAGGATACGCTACGTAGCTCTGTTCGCGCCCCAAAAAATCCCACGGACCGGCAATGCGCACGACACCGCGCGAGAGAAGGGAGCTTAGGAACTCGTTCTCTTCCTCCGACAGCGAGTCCGCCTCAATCTCGTGACAGGCATCGCATAGCAGCACCAGCTCGTAGAGGCTCGAATTCACGAAGCGGGCGCTACGCTCCCGCATGTCGTAGATGCCACACGGCGCACCCTTCCATCCACGTAGCCTATATCTCTCGTCGAGCACGTACCTCATAATTGTGCGCCTTTCTTCAAGCGTCTAATGTGGGATGGCATTCGCCGGTGCGTCCCACCGGCCTTGCCCCTCGCATTGCGGCAGGGCAGTATTCAGAAACTGCATGCGAGAAAGGAGGGGGCGTCCTTTCCCGCATGCAGTCATTCACGCAATCGCGCAATCTCAGGCACTGCTCCCGAGCATTACTTACCTAAAGAACCGACGGTGTCCTTAGCAAAGAGGCGCGCCACCACCGCCGCCCTTACCACCACCGGTACCGGGGTCGCACGAGTAATACGTTTTTTCGGGTCGACCGCCGCCCGCCACGTTGTCGAGCTGCTCCGAGGCCAAGTCGATGTGCTTGCTCGAACCCTCTGCCCTGAGCTCTCCAAGCGCCTGGACAATCTCCTCGGCGGTGCATTCGAAGCCCAGTTCGTGCGCCATGTCTGCAGCCTGCCCCGAATCGATTTCGCGAATCTTGCTACGTAATGCCTCGTCGCCCTTTGTATGTACGAGGAATTCCCTTGCGGTCTGTATTGACATACCGTCACCTTCCCTTCTCGTCGACAACTGACGAAGTGCCTAGTCACTATTGACTGTAATAGCACACATGGCGATTATTCGCAATGTGCGATTCCGTAAGCCCTCCTGTTTGGCCACCTTGTTTCGGTCGGTATTCGATCATTGGTACAGCATAATCTGGATGGAGAGGTCTGTTGCGCCGCCCAATCTTAGCTGCACAACGTCGATTAACGGAAGGCATTACGCGCGAGCGTCTGACTGTTGGGAATTAGTGCGGAAAACCGTCACCGCCGTTTGTCCTCAACTGGTGTTTTACCGCTTTTGATAACGATTTTCCACACTGGCTATTTTAGCCAGTGCGGAAAAGCGTTATCAATTTTGAAAAAATCCCTGTTGGTATGAATCGGCAGTGACGATTTTCCACACAAATGCTTTTTCGTAATAATCCAACAAGAGGGACACTGCGCCCTGCTTCGTCCCTCTTACCTTGACAAGAAACCAATGTGATATCATACTGGTTTCAAATGAGGACCATGGGGGTCCCGCACCGAGAAAGGATACGCCATGAGTGTCGAGAGGAAGGCCCATGCGGCAAGCGGATGGGTCATGTTGATCGTAGTGGTTGCAGGATATGCCGCAACGCTGCTCTTTGCTCTCTCGTTCTTCATATCCATGAGCGATCCGTTTGCCCGATACGAGTCGAACCCGCTGCTCTCACTCGTCTTCGCACTGCTGGCGTTCATCGCAACGTCATTCGTCCGTCACGGCTTCTTTACGCTGCAGCCAGGCCAGGCGCGCGTCTGTGTGCTCTTCGGCAAGTACGTGGGAACGGTGCGCGACGAGGGCCTGCGTTGGGCCAATCCGCTCTACGCCAAGACCCTCGGCATCACCAGCTCCACCGGCGGCACGCCCGTAACCCATCGCCACGGCTCAAAGATCAGCGTCCGCGCCCGTACCTACACCGGCGAGCGCATCAAGGTCAACGACAAGATGGGCAACCCCATCGAGATTGCCACCGTCATCGTCTGGCATGTTGCCGACACCGCCAAGGCTCTCTTTGACGTGGACGACTACGAGTCCTACGTGGAGATGATCACCGAGACGGCCCTTCGTCACGTGGCCTCCCTGTACGCCTACGACCACATGGAGGACGATGACGAGAACGCCACGTCCATCACCCTGCGCACCAACATCGAGGAGGTATCCCAAGCGCTGAAGACCGAGCTCTCCCACAAGCTCGCCATCGCCGGCGTCGAGGTGGATGACGCCCGCCTGACGCACCTCGCCTACGCACAGGAGATTGCTCAGGCCATGTTGCGACGCCAGCAGGCAGAGGCCATTATCGCCGCACGCAAGAAGATCGTCGAAGGTGCCGTCAGCATGGTGGACATGGCACTCACGCAGCTCTCGGACGGCGGCGTCGTCGAGTTCGATGACGACCGGAAGGCTGTGATGGCATCGAACCTCATGGTCGTGCTGTGCGGAGACTCCGAGGCACAGCCCGTCGTAAACACCGGCACGCTGTATCAGTAGGCAACAGACGCACATGGCAAAACGAAAGCAGTATCCGCTGCGCATCGACCCGGAAGTGTGGGACGCCATCCAACGATGGGCCGCCGACGACATGCGCAGCGCCAACGGCCAGGTAGAGTTCATCCTACGCAAGGCGCTCCGCGAGGCGGGACGCCTGCCCGCCTCGGACAGCCCCCGGGATGCCCATGCCACTCATCCAAAACATGCGCTATAGTGATATCAAGGGTAGCAAGGAAAGGAGCACGGCATGGCAGACTACACGTTCCCCGAGGGCTTCCTGTGGGGTGGCGCGACGGCGGCCAACCAGTTCGAGGGCGGCTACGACGCAGACGGCAAGGGCCTCTCGGTTCCCGACATCATCAAGGGTGGCGACGTCAACACCCCGCGTCTCGTCACTCCCGCAGGCGTGAAGGCCGGCGAATACTACCCCAGCCACGAGGGCATCGACTTCTACCATCACTTCGAGGAGGACATCGACCTCTTTGGCGAGATGGGCTTCAAATGCTTCCGCCTCTCCATCCAGATGAGCCGCATCTTCCCCAACGGCGACGACGCAGTGCCCTGCCAAGCCGGCATCGACTTCTATCGCAAGGTGTTCGAGCGCTGCAAGAAGAACGGCATCGAGCCGCTGGTCACACTCTCCCACTACGAGTTCCCGCTGGCACTCAGCCACAAGTACGGCGGCTGGGACAACGACAAGGTCATCGACCTGTGGGTACGCTACGCCGACCTCTGCTTCCGTGAGTACAAGGGCCTCGTGAAGTACTGGCTCACCTTCAACGAGATCAACTGCGCCATGACTCCCGGCTTCGGCGACATCTACGGTCTCGGCATTCTCCCGCCCGACGACTACGCCCTCTCCTTTGGCGGTCCCCTGCCCGAGTGGGTGGACATCAACCGCACCTTCCACGGCCTGCACAACCAGTTCGTGGCCAGCGCCAAGGCCGTCATGATTGCCCACGCGATCGACCCCGAGAACATGGTGGGCTGCATGATCGCCGGCAACGCCACCTATCCCTTCACCTGCGACCCGGCAGACGTCATCAAGGCCCAGAAGGCAACCCGCGAGAACAACTTCTACTGCGGCGACGTGCACGTGCGCGGCGCATATCCCGCATGGGCGAAGGCCCTCTGGATCGAGCGCGGCGTCGACGTCCAGATGATGGAAGACCTCTACGACCGCGACATAGAGACCCTGCTCTCCGGCGTCGTCGACTTCTACAGCTTCTCCTACTACATGAGCGGGGCCACCACCACCCATGAGGATGTCGCCAAGGCCGCAGGCAACGTCTTCATGGGCGTCAAGAACCCCTATCTCGAGGCAAGTGACTGGGGCTGGCAGATCGACCCGCAGGGCCTGCGTTGGTACCTGGAGGAGGTCTACGACCGCTACGAGATTCCTCTGATGATCGTGGAGAACGGCCTGGGCGCCGTAGACGAGAAGGCCGAGGACGGCAAGTTCCACGACGACTATCGCATCGACTACATGCGCAAGCACATCGAGGAGATGGGCAAGGCCATCTATGACGGCGTTGACCTCATGGGCTACACCATGTGGGGCTGCATCGACCTCGTCTCCGCCTCCACCGGCGAGATGAAGAAGCGCTACGGCTTCATCTACGTCGACAAGGACAACGACGGCAACGGCGACCTGCATCGTGAGCGCAAGGACTCGTTCTACTGGTACAAGAAGGTCTGCGAGAGCAACGGTGCTGACCTCGGCTAACGCCAGACGATAGATTCGCAGCGGAGACTGGGGGTACTCCCTCCAGTCTCCGCTGTTATTATCGCAGGAAAGGCGCCGCCCGATGTGAGGCGGCGCCACATGGTGGGACACTTGCTCATAAGCTGGCCATTTGAAGCAAGGAAAGGAAAGGGACGCCTCCCACCAGAACGTCTAAGGGAAGATGTCCCCACGCAGCTCCTGCTACTTGGTGACCTTTACTACGGCCGCACCTGCCTTCACAGCACCCAGCGTTGCATCCACAGATGCGTAGTCATCCGTGTTCGTAACGATGAGCATCGTCGTGGCGGGCTTGCCCGCAGCCTTGATGGCATCGAGATCGGCGGAAACCAGCAGGTCGCCAGCCTTTACCGTATCGCCCGCGGCAACGTTCACGGTGAACGGTGCGCCGGCAAGCTCGACGGTGTCGATGCCGATGTGAATCAGAATCTCGGTACCATCGTTACCAAGAAGGCCAATGGCGTGGCCGGTGCCAGCCGCCATGGTCACGCTGCCGCTCACGGGAGCGTACACACCACCCTCGGTGGGCTCGATTGCGACGCCCTTGCCCATGGCAAGAGAAGCAAACACGGGATCGGGAACAGTGGTCATATCGACGGCTTCACCCGTCATGGGAGAAGCGACGGTGCCAGCCGCGTCGACAGCGGCAACGCTCTGGGCAATCTGAGCGGGTGCTGCGCCAGCAGCCTTGGGAGCACGCTTCTTGTCGGGCTCGTCGCTGTAGAGGACCCAAGTACCGGCAAACGCAACGCCAAACGCTGCCGCGAACATGATGCAGTACTGCAAGGGCTGGTTGATGCAAAGCAGGATGCCAAACAGGCCGGTAACGCCCGTACCCGTCGCGCCAAGCTGGGTAAGCGAGCAGATGAAGGCGCCGACAGCCGCGCCAGCCATGCCGCAAATGAACGGCTTGAGCTTGGGCAAGTTCACACCGAAGATGGCAGGCTCGGTAATACCGAGCAAGCAGGAGATACCAGAGGGAATGGCCAGAGCTTTGGTCTTTGCGCTCTTGGTCTTGAGGGCAACTGCCAAGCAGGCGCCGCCCTGGGCGATGTTGGCCGCACTTGCGATGGGCAGCCAATAGGTCACGCCATACTGACCAAGCATCGAAACGTCGATGGTCGTGTACATCTGGTGCAGACCGGTAACGACGGACGGCGAGTATATGAGACCGATGAGGATGTAGCCCAAGCCAAACGGCACGTTAAGCAGTGCGGTGAGCAGGCCAAGGATTGCGTTCTCAAGCCACACGAAGATGGGACCAACGAAGAGAATGGTGATGTAGGCAGCGCCAGAGACAGAGAGCAACGGTGTCACAAAGAGGTCAAACATATCGGGAACGACCTTGTGAAGCTTCTTCTCGAAGAAGCACAGGATCCACGTACCAACCAGAATGGGGATTACATGGCCCTGATAGCCAATCCAGTCGATGCTGTAGAGACCAGGAATAACTTCAAGGGTGATCATTTCGCCGTTGGCAATGGCGTCAGCAGCGGCGTAGGCATTGATGAAGCTATTGCTGATGAGCAGAGCGCCAAAGGATGCACCAAGGTAGGGGTTGCCGCCAAAGACGGTCGCTGCCGAGAAGCCCAGCAGGATCTGGAGGTTGGCAAGTGCGCAGGCATTGATGAGGCCGGCGATGCGCCACCATACGGAGTTGGTATCCAGGGCAATGATGCCCTTGCCGCCCATGAACTCGATGGCGCCCATGATGCCCATGAGCATACCGGAAGCCACGATGGCGGGGATGATGGGTACGAACACGTCGGAGAGGACCTTGATGGCCTTCATGAACTTGTTCTGGTTGTCTGTCGCAGCATTTTTGAGCTCGTCCTTAGAGACGGCCGAGATGTTTCCCTGCTTGCAGAACTCTTCGTAGACCTTGTTGACAGTTCCCGTACCGTAGATGATCTGCAACTGGCCAGACGCTTGGAAATTGCCCTTTGCGCCAAGGGCATCCTCCACGGCGTCCTTGTCGACCTTCGCATCGTCAGCAATGACGAGGCGCAGGCGCGTGGCGCAGTGTGCCGCCGAGACTACGTTGTCGGGACCACCGACCGCAGCAAGAATCTCTTTTGCTGCTTGAGCAGAATCGAGTGCCATACCATCCTTCCTTCCTACCTCAAAAACTGAAATCTTTCACGTGCACATGCATGTTTCACACGTGAATCCCAGCAAAGACTGTAATCGATTTCATATTCTGTAGCAAGCAGAAAAGATGATTACTCTGCCGATTGGTGCTATGAAGAGACAAGTGGCGCAACCGCGACGTATGCGTTAGTCGCTTGCGCACCTAGACGCCGACGACCTGATATCCCAGAACGAGGCTTATCGCGAGCTTCGTGCGGTCTTTGAGCTGGTCAACCATTATTTCTGCCGCCTTTATGCCGCATTCCTCGTAATCAAAGCGAACCGAAGGGATGGGACCGGCCACTGCCTGCAGGATGGGATCATTACCAAAGCCACTCACACGAGGAGCCCTGGGAGAAGAGGTAGAACCGTAGTACTCTCGGATGGCCTTTATGACGCCCGCAGCAATGGTGTCGGTGGCGCAAGATATGTAATCGAAACCATGTGGGTTGGTGAGAAGCTCCTTGGCAATGAGATATCCTCCTTCGACCGTAAAGTCTGTGGCCCTCACTACCACAGAGTCGGCATCTACGCCTCGCCTCTCGAGACCTGCCATGAATCCCTTGCGACGATCTGAACCGAAGGAGCGGTATTTGCCCTTTATATCTATATAGGCCACACGGCTCTCGGGGGCACAGTTGAGCGACGAGGCAAGGTCGTATGCAGCGCCAAAGTTATCGAATCGCACGCAGCTCATTTCTCGCACATGCTGGCCCACTACGACTACCGGCACGCGGGCACGCTCATAGAGCGCGATATCTCCTGGAACAGGCGCAGAGCTTACGAGCACGATGCCATCAATCTGACGCTCCAAAAGCGAGCGCATGGTCTTTGCCTGCTCTTTGGTGTCATCGCCCACATACGTGAGGGAGGTGCCGTAATCGCCGGCAAACAGGTACTTCTCCAAGCCGGACACGACGCCCGTCATGGCGTTCTCATCGGTCTTCGTGAGGATGACACCGATGGTGTCGGACTTCTTCGTACGCAGAATGCGTGCGTTGGCGGAAGGGACGTAGCCTGTCTGCTCGATAGCCGCTGCGATGCGTTGCCGCTTTTCTTCCGAGAGATACCCTCCGTTAAGGAAGCGTGACACAGCCGCACTGGAAACCCCAGCGAGCTCTGCGACCTCCTTATTTGTCATGCCTACACCTGCCTTCAATCGCCCTGTGTCATAGTTTACCCTAGGTTGTGCCTCGCCATATAAAGGGCTTGGCGCACGCGGTGTTCTTTTGGGCTTCAAAGCGAATGTGCGTAGGCCAATCCCATTGTTCGAGACTTCGTCTGACATCAACAGCGCTTGTATTCCCCCGCGGGCACAACCCCACCCGCAAAGAACCTAGACGCAGAGCATGTCGCCTGTGCCGAGGGCAAACGGCGCCACGAAGCGATAGCGCTCCATGTTTACCGAGAGGTTCGGCGCCGCCACCCACCCCTCCTCGGGCAGCAGTCGCTCCACCGGCCCCAGCACACACCGGCGCACGGGATGTCTCGGCGAGAGCACGCACAGCTCATCGCCCGTCCGGGCCTTGTTGCGACAAGTCACCTCAACGAGCCATCCTCCCCCAACGGGCTCGCAGCGATTGACCACCGCCACCAGAAGGCGGTCGCGCGCATACTCCGCGTGGCCGGGATTCTGCGTTGGGTTTCCATAGAAGAACCCCGTCGAGAAGGGCCGGTGACTCGTAGCCTCCAGCTCGCCAAGCCACTCCTGAGGGTCGTCACCGTCGAGCACGTGCCGATAGGCGTTGGTGACGGCAGCCACGTAGTACGCGCCCTTGTTGCGCCCCTCTATCTTGATGGCATCGACGCCCGCCTCACCGAGCACGTCCAGATGCTCCAGCATGCACAGGTCGTTGGCAGAGAGCAGGTAGCTGCCCCGCTCGTCTGCCTCGAGCGGAAGCGGCAGGTTGGGACGTGTCTCCTCCACGAGGCTCCACGTCCAGCGACACGGCTGCGTGCAGTTGCCGCACGAGGCAGACCTCTCGGGCCCGACCAGCGCGCTCGAAAGCAGGCAACGGCCCGAAACCGCCATGCACATGGCCCCGTGTGCGAATGTCTCCAGCTCGACCTCGGAGCCCAACCTGCGGCGCAGCTCGGCAATCTGCGTCAGGGTCATCTCGCGGGCGAGCACCAGACGCGACGCTCCCATGTCCACGTATGCCTTGGCCGCCACGGCATTGGTCACCGACGCCTGGGTCGAGACGTGCACCGCCACGTGCGGCGCATGCGCACGGACGAGGGCCAACGCCCCGAGGTCGGCCACGATCGCCGCATCCACGCCCAACGCGTCCACGAGGCGCAGGTACGCGGGCAACTTGTCGATGTCCTTGTCGTACATGAGCGTGTTGAGCGTCAGGTGCACGGCAACACCCTGCGCATGGGCAAACGCAACCGCCTCGCCCAGCGCCTCATCATCGAAGTTGTGGGCACGCGCGCGCATTCCCCACCGCGGCCCTGCGAGGTAGACGGCATCCGCACCGAAGCGCACGGCCGCCTTGAGTTGCTCGGGACCACCGGCAGGCGCCAACAATTCCATGGGCATGGGCACATGACCTCCCGCATCGCGACTTCTCGTTGGTAGCAAAGTATACTAAGAGGGCTCGCCATTTCTAAGAGGGCTCGCCATTTAGCAGACGGGAGAAATCCGATGTCACTCTTGTTCGTCAACGCATGCCTGCGTGAAGGCTCGCAAACCGAACGCCTGGCACGCATGTGGCTCGACCGACGCGCTTACGACGGCGAGGTCAGCGAACTCAGCTTGTCGAAGCTCGATGTCGACCCACTCGATGCCGTGGGGCCAAGTCCTGTTGCCGCGTATTCTGCGGGTGTCGCGGCGGGCGACTTCGGCCATCCCCTCTTTTCTTACGCCTTGGAGTTTGCGCAGGCAGACGAGGTCCTCATCGCCGCACCAATGTGGAACTACAGCGTGCCGGCAAAGCTCCACGCCTACCTTGAGCTCGTTTGCAGTCAGGGTGTGACCTTCGATGTGGACGAGACGGGCGCCTACGTGAGCCTTTGTCACATCAAGGCGCTGACGTTCGTCACGACGGCAGGCGGAGCTGCCGTCGACCCCCTCGATGACCATTGCTTCGGGTACGTCCGCACACTCGCTCGGCAGTTCTGGCATGTGCCACAGGTGGACTGCGTCGCCGCATGGGGGCTCAGCGCGCCAGGCGCCGACGTCGGCGCCCTTCTCGCCCAGGCACTCGAACGCTGACCGCTTCCCCACGGCAGGTTACCGACGAACGGCTCGATAGGAGATAACATGAAGCTCGTCATCGCATCCGACATACACGGCGCCGCCGACCACTGCGCACGGTTCGTCACGGCCATCGAGCGCGAGCAGCCCGACCGGGTAGTCCTCCTCGGCGACCTCCTGTACCACGGGCCGCGCAACGACCTACCTGCCGACTACGCTCCGAAGCGCGTGATCGCCCTGCTCAACGACCTCGCGCCACTGATAATCGCCGTTCGGGGCAACTGCGAGGCCGAGGTCGACCAGATGGTGCTCGACTTCCCCTGCATGGCGGACTACGCACTCGTCGCAGACGGCAGCAGCAGACTCTTCTGCACTCACGGACACGCATGGGGTCCCGGCCTTCACAACTCGGTGTCGCGCATGCCCCCGCTGCAGCCAGGAGACGCCCTCGTCTACGGCCACACCCACATAAAGGTGTGCGAGCAGCGCGACGGCATCTGGCTCTTCAATCCGGGAAGCGTGGGCATCCCCAAGGACGGAACGCACAGCTACGGCGTCTACGAGGACGGTGCGTTCGCGCACCGCATGCTGTAGCGGCTACCGCAACGCACGCGCACGCATTGATGCACGCACCAAGGAGACCGCATGGAACACCTCGTACACACCATCCCGCCCACGTACGACGAGCATAGTCGCGTGCTGGTACTGGGATCCTTTCCCAGTCCCAAGTCGCGCGAGGGACAGTTCAACTATGGGCACCCGCAGAACCGCTTCTGGCGCGTGCTGGCCCAGCTCGCAGGCGAGGAGCTTCCGCGTACGAACGACGATAAGCGCTCGTTCTGCCTAAGGCATGGCATCGCGCTCTGGGACGTCGTCGCAGAGTGCGACATCACAGGCGCGTCGGACGCGAGCATCAGGAACGCCCGCGCCAACGAGCTCTCGCTCATCACGCGCAGCGCCCCCATCGAGGCGGTCTTTTGCACGGGCGCCAGGGCATTCCAACTGTATCGGCAGCTCGGCTGCGAGCAGGAGTGCGGACTGCCGGCGCGGCGCCTCCCGTCGACGAGTCCTGCTAATGCCGCTTGCAAGATGGAACAGCTGCTCGAGGCGTATGCAGCCATCTTTAGGTCGTTGGGAGCGGCCGCCGGGTGATCAGCCAATCCTGCTCACGCCGACGACGAGCTTCTCTCCATCTTCCTCTTCAAGCAGGCCCGCCCTCAGCACAACGGGCACGAGTTTGCCATCGAGCACGAGCCGATAGCGCAGAAGGTAGCGCTTGTTGCGACGGACCCCTTCCAGCACCTTTGACTCTGTGAAGGCTGCGGCAAACCCCTTCTGGTCCTCCTCGCAGACCGCGACGCGGCTCTGCCTGAGCGTGGCTCCAAAGAAGTCCTCTCCTTCCTTCAACAGCCCCAAGCGAGAGTAGTCGGCATCGGCGTCGTACTCGATGAACCTTCCACTTTCCACATCCACAACGTACGCACAGACAAACTCGTCAGAGAGCGCCGTAATCCTCGCATACGCCATGCGCTCGGACTCGGTTTGCTCGAACCTTCTCTGCTGCTTTATGTACTCGTCCACATCGCACACGCCGATGACGATGTGGTCGGAATCGGAATCCGTGCGCACGGCCTTCATCCTCATGTAGTGCGGCTCACCGTCAATCAGCTGACGATAGGTGATTGTGAACGAACCTTGGGTCCTTATCGTTTGTAGGACGTTCTCCTTCTCGAAAGACGAGATGAAGCCTTGCTGGTCGTCCTCAAAGAGAATCAGTTGAGCGTCCCGCTTGCTCGCGAGGAAGAAGTCCTCACCCGTCCGTTCCAGGGAGAACCCGTCCGTCTCCAAGTCGAAGGTGTACTCGACGAACTCATCCGTATTGACGTCCACGTAGAACAGATAGCGGTACTCCGCCGAGAGCGCCTTCGCGATGTGTGTGTACGAAATGGGCGAATGTTGGCTCTTGTTGTCTATGATGGCGAGCACGGCAACGAGGAGCGCGGACGTCCCCGTCACGGGATTCGTAGCGATATGCTTCACGATCGCATGGGCGGTTCTGCCGTCCCCTATCTCCTCGTCGAGCACCATCTGGCCATTCTCGTGCGCACACTCTCGCAACGCACGGAAAAACGGTCTCTTGGTTTCCCACATCGTATGCGCCGCCACATTTGCCCCCACTTCCACAATGGCGAATGTGCGACTCATGAAGTCACGATACGAAGGGTTGCAGCGCGCGATCCGGAACTCGCCGTCCTTGTACTCGTAGATTGCCATGGGGATCGTGTTGAAGTACTGCTGCATCGAGTCTTCGCTGCTGTGCGCAATGACTGCGAGGTCATACAGGTTGATGCCGCCGATAGCGGTGTAGTAGTCGGACTCTGCCGGGTTCTCGAAGCCTATCTGAATGCCCTTGCGGTGACGCTCCAAGATGGTCTCGAAGGAAACCGGCTGCGAGAAGAAGAACCCCTGCAGCTTACTGCAGCCCACCTCGCGCAGGAAGTCGACCTGCCCCCTCGTCTCTACGCCCTCGGCCACCGTGTCTACGCCGAGCGCAATCGCCATCTTTACGAGCTCGGCGATCATGACCTTGCTCTTGTCGCCGCTGTCAAAGCGACGCATGAATCCCATGTCGAGCTTGATGAGGTCGAAGTGGATGTCTTGGAGGAGCTCGAGCGACGAGTAGCCGCTGCCGAAGTCATCCATCCAGACCTTGAAGCCCAGCTCTTGCAGGCGCCGCACCTGAGCGCCCATGAACTCCATGTCCTGGCCAACCATGCTCTCGGTGACCTCGATGGTAATCATGCTGCGGTCCACGCCCGCGGCATCCACGCGCTTGCGGACCTCCTCGACGATGTCCGTGGCCTTGAAGTCCGACCGCGAGAGGTTGAGCGAATGGGGCACTACGTACAAGCCGGCACGACGCTGGTCCTCCATCTTCGCGAGGATTTGCTCAAGCACATAGAGGTCGAGCTTGTAGATGATCCCCGCGTTTTCGAGCGCGGGAATGAACTGGGCGGGGGAGATAAAGCCCTTCTGCGGATCGATCCAACGCGAGAGCGCCTCTTCGTCGCACACCCTCCCGTTCGCCGAGCGAACAATCGCCTGGTAGTACACCTGAATCCAATGGTTGCGGAGAGCGTTGTCCAAGTTGCGCACGAGATACTGCTCGAGCTCGATGGCACTCAGCATCGCGTCATCGAAGTAGCGAAACTCCGAGGTGGGTGTATTGCCGATGGCGTCGCAGGCGAGCTTCGCCCGGTCGCAGGCCAGGGAGACGTCGATGCCGCCCATGGACCGTCGGTAGATGCCGACGCACAGGGGAAGCGAGCTGCCACCGCAGAGCCTCTCCGCCTCGGCAAAGACGACGCGCAGCCTCTCCTCCAGCCCCTTCTCGACCGTATAGACGGCAAAGTGGTCCTGGCTGAGCCTGCTGCTGCACTCGTTGCCAAAGTGCTTGGCCAGAAGCTTCGCTACCTCGAGGATGAGCTTATCGCCTTCTGCAAATCCGTGGCGACGGTTGTAGAACTTCATGCCCTTGAGGTTGATGTAGAGAAGAACGGACTCCTCCCCCTCCCCGGCAAGGCGTTCTGCGCCGAGCTTTGCCAGGTCAAAGAAGTACGTCATGCTCGGCAACCCGGTGAGGTAGTCGTAGTAGCTCCTCTGGAACAGCGACTCCTTATGCAGCGCAGTGCTGTAGCCCTGCTGAATCGCTCCGGCGGAGCGCCCGACCTCGACCGCATAGGCACCCTCGTCGTTGAACCAAACAATGCCGAGCCTCGCACCGCCTGATTCTACGATGTGCCTGCCACACGCATGAACAATCGTCCAGCCAATCTTTGACCTCGTGCGATACACGACGTCGATGGTCTCGTCTCCACCCACGAACCGCTGGACGCGCTCGCGGACGCGATTGGCATCGTCGGGATGCACGTCGCGATACGCGTCCTGATTGATGAGTCGATACGCCTCGTCGCGTTCGTATCCAAAGAGCTCGCAAAAGCCGGCAGAGAGCACGAGCACGACGGGTCGCCCCTCCACGGTTTGGAACACACCAAAGGGAATCAGAGAGCGCTCCAAGAGGGCGAATTCCGTCGCATTGTACTGGTATGTCGTCATGCGTGACTCCCCTTGCGCGCATCAGACTACAATTAGTTCATTATACAGAGACGGATAGGGATTTACATAATCAATTAAGGATGAGGGAGCAACCATGCGCTATGACTTCACCACCATTCCCAACCGACGCGGACACGATGCCATCGCCATCGACGGGCTCGGCGACGGGACGGGCTTTTCGCCCGCAGCGCCCAAGGAGGGATTCGACTCCATACCGCTGTGGGTCGCCGACATGAGCTTCGCCACGGCGCCGTCCGTAACGCGCGCCATCCATGAGCGCGTGGATCACCCCTTCTTTGGCTACTACGAGGAGAGCGAGGCGTACTGGCGGGCCATCATCGACTGGCACCGCACGCGCAAGGGCGTCTGCGACCTCGCGCGCGAGCACATCGGCTACGAGAACGGCGTGCTGGGCGGTGTGGTGAGCGCCCTCAACGTACTGTGCTCAAAGGGCGACAACGTGCTGGTCCACAGCCCCACCTACGTCGGCTTCACCATGAGCTGCGAGAACAACGGCTACCACCTCGTCCACAGCCCGCTCACGCTCGACGACGGCGACACGTGGCGCATGGACTTCGACGACATGGAGCGGCGCATCACAGAGAACAACATCCATGCGGCCATCTTCTGTTCGCCCCACAACCCCTGCGGACGCGTGTGGGAGCGCTGGGAGCTGGAGCGCGCGATGGAGATCTTCGAGCGCCACCACGTGTGGGTGATAAGCGACGAGATCTGGTCCGACCTCCTGCTCGACGGCAACGTGCACATCCCCACGCAGAGCGTCTCGCCCTGGGCGCATGAGCACACCGTGGCACTCTATGCCCCGTCCAAGACCTTCAACCTCGCTGGCCTCATCGGCTCGTACGGCATCGCATATAACCCGTGGCTGCGCGACCGACTCAACAAGGAGGCGTCCCTCTCGCACTACAACGCACAGAACGTGCTCTCCATGCACGCGCTCATCGGCGCCTACAGCGAGGAGGGTGCCGCATGGACGGACGAGCTCTGCCAGGTGCTCTCGGCGAACGCGGCACTTGCCTGCGAGCGCCTGAACGCACACCCGGGCGTCACGTGCGCACGACCGGAGGGAACCTACGTGCTGCTGGCTGACTGTCGCGCATGGTGCGACGAGCACGGCGTGAGCCATGCGGACTTCCCGCGTCTCGGATGGAACGTGGGCGTCACGTGGCACGACGGGAGGCTCTTCGCGTGCCCAGGGTTCGTGCGCATCGCCGTCTCGGTGCCGCACGCGCAGGTCACGCTGGCCCTCGACCGCCTAGATCGCTACGTCTTTGGCACGTAGGCCCTCCTCCTGGGCCAGCCCCCATTGAAGCTAGAGCTTGCGCGGCGTAAGCGGCTTGCGCAGGTAGCACAGCTTGTCGCGACAGTTCGCACAGGACAGCGACGCGTTCGTGCGCTCGTCAAAGCGCTCGGGATGGCGCGCGAACGCCAACTCCCAGCGCAGCAGCACAAAGAGCGAGAGGACGATGAGCGTCCACCCGAACCATCCGCCTACCACAAAGAGCGGCGTGGCAGTCATGATGCCGTCCCAGTTGAATATCTGACACGTCGTGCAGCAGCGGTTGCGCATCAGCAGGAGCTGCAGCGGGCACCAGAGCACCACGCTCACCATGTCGAACATGAAGTAGAACAAGGTCCAGAGCAAGACGGTACGCTCGTTGAGCACTCCGAACCGCTCCAGCAGCAACCCCACGCAGAGGTTGAGCAGCACCCAAAAGACGAGGACGGGCGCGATTTCGCCGAGGCGCCGCTGACGTATGCTGTGGCGCAACGCCTCCCCGGCAGTGAGGTCCTCTTCGCTCCACGGGAGCATGCGCAAGAAGTCGATGTCGACAGCGAACTGCTTGCCAGCCTCGGCGACGCCCTTGGTCGTCTCTTCCATGGCCTGCCGCGTGCTCGTAACCGCCTGCCCGATCATCTCCTGCCCCTGCGCGGCCAAGGAGCGCGCCTGGTCCATCAGCTCGCGCGGTCCTCCCTCAAAGAGCTGGGCTGTGGGGACGTGGAACTGCGGATACTGCTTGCGACTGCCCATGGCAATCTTTGCGTGTGGGCGGAGCTTGGTGAGCAGGTCGAACAGGAGCAGCGCGTATGCGACGTTGACGAAGCTGACGCCACCACCAATGCCGAAGTTGCCCGTGATGTCGAGAGCTTCGGGGTTCACAACCATCACAATCGTGGCAGCAAGGAAGAGCGCCGTGCGCAACACAAGTCGCACGACGTACTGTTTGAAGAGCCTGGTCGCTGTGTGTGAGTTTCCGTTGTCCATAGGGTTATTGTAGCCGTATACTTTGCTGCGTCGCAATCTGAGTCGAGGGGGCATACGTGAGGCACGAACCCGCCACAGACGGCACCACCGCGCAGTTATCGCTTGCCGTTTCCATAGTGATTCTTGCCGTGCTTCTCTCGCTTACCGTCTTCCTGACCCTCAATCCGAGCCTCACCGGCGGCGTTGAGAAGGCGCGCGTCTCTATGGACGTCAGCCTCGATGACGGCTGGACGACGGCCGACGGAACGCCCGTGCGGCTGGACTCCCTCAGCGGCCTGCCAGAGTTCTCCACCGTGGGCGTCACCATCTCGCGTACGCTGCCAAGTTCCATCGAGCCGGGCGCAGAGCTCAACTACATCACCAAGAACGTAGAGGTGCATCAGTACTACGGCAACGAAGAGGTCTATGCCTGCGGCAGTCCTGATGGGCACGAAAATGCCTACGCCACACGCTTCAACTTCACGCCGCTGTCCTCGGCGAATGCCGGCAACACCATGAAGCTGTCCATACGAGCAATCAATGCCAGCAACGCGTCGCAAATACTCAACATGCGCATCTCGGCAACGAGCACGTACATCCAGCGCTACGTACGGACGCATGCAATCACCTTCTCTATGTCCGTCGCCATTATCTTCGGTGGCTTGGCCATCCTGTTGCTGAGCACCGTCCTGCGCAGCGTGCGCGAGACCGAGCTCGACCTGGTGTCGCTCAGCACCCTCGCAATCCTCGTGGGCACATGGTCGGCAATGCAGACGCTCATACCCCAGCTGGTCACGGGCCTCTATGCGGTCGCACACGCCCTCGAGTACCTCACCCTGCTCTTTGCCCCCTACCCGGGAATCTGCTTCGCCATCTCGCTCGCCGACCCGCCGGAGCCGCAGCGATACAAACACATCGCCCTCGCCGCGCTTACTGGGGCGGTTTCCTATACCATCGCCACAGTCACCTTCGCCCACGGCGACATGCACGACGCCCTCATTGCCACCCACCTGTTTTTGGCGTTCGGCATCTGTCTCATAGCAATCATGATTGCGCACGCCCTTCGCTCGAGAAGCGAGAGCCTGCGCGAGAGCTTCAGCAACGTGAGCCGCACCGTACTGGCGTCGTTCTTCTTGCTTGCGTCCGGCACTGCAGCCGACCTGCTCGCCTTCATCGCGACCGCGCACGGATCGACCGACCCGGCCTTCTACTCGCGCCTCGGGCTTCTGGTCTTCACATGCGTGATGGGCAGCGACGCGGTACGAACTAGCATAACCTTAGTAAAGAAGGCAAACCAGGCCGAGATGATTGAGCGACTGGCCTACACCGACTCACTCACGGGCATCGGCAACCACACCGCGTGGCAGCGAGTGCTCAGCGAGGTGACACAGACACTTGCGGACGGCGTCATAGAGGACGCCATGGTATGCCAGTTTGACCTCAACTTCCTCAAGCGCGTCAACGACACACTGGGTCATGCGGCAGGCGATACCTACCTGCGCCTCGCCGCCGAGGTGCTCAATCGCTCCTTCGGCACCGAGGGCACGTGCTTTCGCACGGGCGGAGACGAATTCAGCGCCATGATCGTGGGGTCTGAGCTCGAGGAGCGCCTGCAACGATGCATCGCCCTCTTCGAGACCTCCATCAGCGAGCAGGAAACCACAGAGATGCCCGTATCCATCGCCCTCGGGTGGGCAACGGTCAGCGAAGTCGATGGGCATACGCTGAGTGCCGCGCAGCTGCTCGCAGACGAGCGCATGTACGAGAACAAGCGCCTGATGAAGGCGGAGCGTCTCAACTAGGCACGACCCAACAGGTGGCGCCCAACACACGGAGACGCCTCAGATGCCACAAGGACTGCATACGCCCTTGGGCGTCCGGGTCGTCTAGCGCTTCGTCCAGAGGGCAATAATGGCGCCGATGGCAACGATCGCTGGCAGGGCGAGCATGATCTGCCCGGGGATGGGGATGAACCCAACGATGATCCACGAATGCCCAAAGGTGTCGGATCGAATGAGCCAATCGGTTACCCTGTAGGCCGCCCACACCGCAAAGACGCTTCCGGCAACGCGCAGTAGGGCAGAACCCATGTCGCGAGGCGCACCGTTACCCACGAAGCCCTTCCCTTCGCAAAGGGCAAGTAATAGCAAAGGAAGCCCCGCCTGCACGATGAGGTCAAGCAGGAAGATGCGTCCCGAGCCCTGCAAACCAAACAGCAAATCCAACTGACGGATATACAGCGACTGAAACCCGGGGATGTCGCTCACGCCGAACAGGAGCATGTTGAGGCGCGGCACAAGGCTCAGCCCAAAGATCACGGCAGTTGCAGCGGCACAAGAGAGAACCGCCCTTCTGCCTTCGTCCCTGCCCTGGGCATAGCCGAGATAGCCTCTGGCAAGGAGCGCGCCCGGCACGATGGTTGCCAAGGCGGTTACCACGAACTGGAAGTTCACGAAACGCCCCATGCGCACGGCGAGGATCACCGTGTCGACAAACGCATAGAGGGCAAAGACCAAGAACAACGCCTCGATCACAAACCAGATCCTTGCGAGCGTGCTTCTTTTGCCTTCCATGTCCGCCCCTTCCCTTCACGACCCGCGGATTGCCACTGCGAGTAGCTCTCGCACGGCGCCGCACGCTGAACCTTGCTGTTCATAGTATGACTGATGAGGATTGCCGTCCATACGGCACTCGTTAGGCGCACTGGATTAGGCGCGACGAAACTCGTAGTGCTCGAAGAGGGCCGGCAGGTCGGAGGGCACATCGGAGGGATAGACCGTCTTGTTGGGGAGCGTCCCGACCGTTCCCACGTGCCGGTACGCCTGTACCGCCCACGTCCGGACGCCGCGTGCCGCGAGGTCGTGCGCGATGGCGCTGACGTCTGCCTTAGCGAGCAGATCGGGATGCCAGGTGGTGCGCGTCTCGAGCTCCTTGCCTGCGGCAAGCACCGCCTCCAGGCTCTCCCGCGCGCGCTCGCCCGAGCCGTGCGCCCTCGTCACGCGCTCGTAGGCGTCCCAAGGAGCCTTGACGTCGAGGCCAACCCAGTCCACGTGAGGAAGCACTTGCCGAAGCCGCTCGGGATACGCGCCACAGGTATGCAGCCCCACCGCAAAGCCCATCTGGCGGACGTGCTGCGCCACCTCCGGCAGTCTCGGCTGGGCAAGCGGCTCCCCACCAGAGAAGACCACCCCGTCGAGCAGGCCCTGCCGCTTGTGCAGGAACTCGAAGAGGTGGTCTTCGTCAACGGTCGCCGCATCAGCGCGTCGCAGCACATGGTTCTGGCAATACGGGCACGCCCACGGACAGCCCGCCAGAAACGCCACGCATGCAAGCTTGCCGGGCCAGTCGACCGTCGTAAAGGGCTCGATGCCCGCTATGCGCAGCATGTGACGCTGTGCGCCTACGCGCAGCAGGACGTCGGCTCGACGAACTCCACGCGCTCGTGGAACTCGCCCTTCTTGCCGGTGTTATAGAACGAGACGGGACGGTAGTACCCCATGACGCGCGTCCAGACCTCGCACGGCTGGCGCTCCTCGTTGGAAAGCTCAACGCCGTCGAGGACGACGCCGGTGGACTCAAAGTCGCTCTTGTTAACCATGTCCCCTCCTGTAAAGCATTGCACTTCTAGTTCTTGCGTACCACATCTTACCTGTATACCATATGTAGTGTCTATACCCAATTTTGTTCCACATCTGGCAGTCATCAAGCGGGTGAACCCACGTCTGCCAGGCAGGCGAGGCCGCGCCGATCGCACGCGCACCGCCTAGCCGGCAGCACGCTTCGCGCGCACCAGCTCCTCGTCGCAAATCGGGCAGTACTCATGCTCGCCTGCGATGTAGCCATGCTTCGGGCAGATGGAGAAGGTGGGCGTGACCGTTATGTACGGCAGGCGGAAGTTCTCCAAAGAGCGCTTGACCAGCTGCTTGCATGCCTCGGCAGACGACACCCGCTCTCCCATGTAGAGGTGCAGCACCGTACCGCCGGTGTACTTCTTCTGCAGCTCCTCCTGCTCGCTGAGCGCCAGGAAGGGATCGGCCGTATAGCCCACGGGCAGCTGAGAGGAGTTGGTGTAGTATGGCTCGTCGGGCGTTCCGGCCTGGATGATGTCTGGGTAGCGCTTGAGGTCCTCGCGCGCAAACCGATACGTCGTGCCCTCTGCGGGGGTCGCCTCGAGGTTGTACATGTGGCCGGTCTCCTCCTGGAACTCGACCATCTTCTCGCGCACATAGTCGAGCACGCGGATGGCCAGCGCACGCCCGACAGGCGTCGTGATGTCGTCCTCGTCGCCCGTGAAGTTGCGAATCATCTCGTTGATGCCGTTGACACCAATGGTCGAGAAGTGGTTGCGCAGCGTCCCCAGGTAGCGCTTGGTGTAGGGGAAGAGCCCCGCGTCCATAAGGCGCTGAATCTCTTTGCGCTTGAGCTCCAGCGATACCTTGGCGAGTACGAGCAGGTTCCCGAGTTCCTTGAAGAGTCCCTGCTCGTCGCCGGGATGCTTGTATCCCAAGCGTGCCATGTTGATGGTGACGACACCGATCGAGCCGGTCTGCTCGGCGGAGCCGAAGAGGCCGTTGCCGCGCTTGAGCAGCTCGCGCAGGTCGAGCTGCAGGCGACAGCACATAGAGCGCACCATGTGGGGCTCGAGGTCCGAGTTCACGAAGTTCTGGAAGTACGGCAGACCATACTTCGCCGTCATCTCGAACATGAGGTCGGCGTTCGGCGAGTTCCAGGGGAAGTCCTTGGTGATGTTGTAGGTGGGGATGGGGAACGTGAAGACACGCCCGTGCTGGTCGCCCTCCGTCATGACCTCGATGAACGCGCGGTTGATCATGTCCATCTCGGTCTGGAGGTCACCATAGGTGAAGTCTGCGGGCTTGCCTCCTATGAGCGGGACTTGGTCGCGGATGTCCTCCGGACACGTCCAGTCGAAGGTGAGGTTCGAGAAGGGCGTCTGGGTGCCCCAGCGGCTAGGTACGTTCATGTTGTACACGAAGCCCTGCATCTCCTGCTTGACCTCGTCGTAGGTGAGGTTGTCCACGCGCACGAACGGAGCGAGGTAGGTATCGGTGGAGCTGAACGCCTGCGCGCCCGCCCACTCGTTCTGCAGGGTGCCGAGGAAGTTGACCATCTGCCCCATGGCTGCCGAGAGGTGGCAGGGCGGCGCCGACTCGACCTTGTTTGCCACGCCGTTGAAGCCCTCGTTGAGCAGGGTGCGCAGGCTCCAACCCGCGCAGTAGCCGCTGAGCATGTCGAGGTCGTGGATGTGGAAGGAGCCGGAGCGATGCGCCTGGCCCACCTCGGGCGGGTAGATGTGGCTCAGCCAGTAGTTGGCGATGACCTTGCCCGAGACGTTGAGGATGAGGCCACCGAGCGAGTAGCCTTGGTTGGCGTTGGCGTTGACGCGCCAGTCGGCGCGACTCAGGTACTCGTTGACGGAGCTCGTCACGTCAATGTAGGTCTCGCGGTCACGACGAGACTGGCGGCGCTTCTCTCGGTAGACGATGTAGGCACGTGCCGTCTCGAAGTGGTTAGCCGTGATGAGCGTCTGCTCGACGATGTCCTGAATCTCCTCGACGGTAGGAGACGCCCCATCGAAGCGGTGCGCGATGACCTTGCATACCTGGCCCGAGAGGATGGCCGCCTCGTCAGGGCCGAACTCGCCCGTCGCCTCGCCGGCCTTCTCGATGGCCGCGGTAATCTTTGACTGCTTGAAGCTCATGAGCGATCCGTCACGTTTGATGATGGACGTGGGATACACGATGGGTGACATAGGCTCCTCCTACATCGTCGCCTGCTCTTGAGTTTCAAAATACGTGCGCGCCGGGACAACAAAAGAGCCAGTGGTTGCCCCGGCGGAAGTCGCAAGGCAAAACAATAGCCCCAGCGCGCGCGGTTTTCAAGGTTGAATGGTCACTGGAGGACCATCCCACAAAGAACCGAGTCACCGAGTCACCAAAGGGCGCTTCCTCAGTGAGGGGACACCCCCAGCGACTCGCTACAGGGATGATGCGAGCAACAGCAGCACGATGACGACGACGAGGGGCACCGTCACCGTATCCCACTCGCTCTGCGAGACGAGCTCGACCCCCGTCCCCGCCACAGCTCCCACCGCAGACGCCATCAGCGCCCACCCAAGCGGATACCCACCCAAGGGCGCCAGCACGCACAGGCCCACGAGGAACGAAACCGCAAGCATGGCGCCCGAGCCCTCCCACGACTTTCTTCCCTCAACCGGCCAGGCCATGACCTTGTGCCTGCCAAACGGTATGCCCACGAGGGCTGCGGCAGCATCCCCCGTCCCCCACATGAGAATCGCCGCTGCGGCAATGTGCGGACTGCCATGGCGACCCCATGCGACCGCCGCGACAAGGGCAAACATGCAAAAGAGCATGACAAGGCTCCGCTTTATCTCCCCCGGAGACTTCTGAACGAAGAGGTGCCCATACCACCCCCGGCCCTCGAGCGCCGCAAGAATCGGATAGACCGCAACGGCTATGAGCACGGACGTGAGCGCGGCGGCCTGCCAGCTTTGCGCGACCAGGAGCATGATGGTGAGGCAGGTAATCGCGACGACATGCAGCAGCTTGCGAAACACGAACGACGGGAGCTTCGTGCGGAAGCGCACGAGCAGCAGCAGCAAGACGCTGGGCACGATGTACAGGATGAGGTTGACCACGCACTGCAGCACCTGCGGAATGATTCGCGAGTCCATGACGCGCGGCCAATAAGTGAGCAGCAGCATTGACGCACCGAGCACGGTGAGAACCGCACCTGTCGCCAATCCCACCGTACGGCTGCTCACACGATTCGCGAAACGCGCCGAGACGAGCGAGGACGCCGTCGCGACCACGATGCAGAGCAGCATGACCGCCCACTTCTCCATGATGATGGCAGGGTGGATGAGGATGTGGCTCACGGACGCTATGAGCGCCGTAAAGGTCATGATGAAGGTGCTCGTGCCGACGGCGGTCTTGAGCTCCATCCCGAGGAACGCCGTGAAGACGACGAGCATCATCATGCCACCGCCGGTGCCGACGAACCCGGTGCCAAAGCCTATGGTAAGGCCGAAGAACAGCGAGATGAGCGTACCGCGGAGGTCGAGCCCCTCTGCCGTCGACGCACGGTCGCCGCGCTTGGTCTCGGGCATCACAAGAAACCGGATGCCGATGCAGAACGTGAGGAACAAGGTGAAGTTCCCCAGCACCACGTTGCCCACCGCGAAGGCCGCATAGCTACCCACGACGCACATGCTCAGGATGCAGGCGAGCATGACCCAACCACGCCGCAGGTCGATGTTGCCGTTGCGTGCATAGGTGCGCGCCGTCACGGCCGAGCCAAGTATGTCTGACGCCAGCGCGATTGCCGTGGCCTGGTAGGCGCCCGTCTCGCCACCGAACGAGGGGCACAGGCCGATGAAGATGGGAACCATAACCGTTGCCGCCGAAAGACCCGCCAGACCGGTACCCATCCCTGCCCCCACAGCGGCCAACACATACCAAAGCAGCTCCATAGCCCCTCCGTCTACGTGTATTTCCCCGAATTGCAGACACCTTCGTTCAACATAGCTATAATGCCGTAGAACAATAACCCCAAGCTTGGGACTAGTTACCCAGTCTCAGACATACCACGTGGCACCATCGCCTGCAAGCTACATCGGGAGGGAAGCAGAGGTGGACAACGGCAAACCGATGGGCATGCGCATCGCAGAAAGCGTCTTTTGCGCAGGATACTTGGCGTTCGCGCTCATAGCGGGCATGGTGTTTGCGGCTCACGAGTCTGGTGAGGCGGGCGGATTCGCCCTTACCTGCACCGCCATGGCATTGCTTCTTTGCTTTGGCGACGCATTCCACCTCATCCCCCGCATCCTCATCAACCTCCGCGGCGATCCGCACAGCGCCCTGCAAAAGCAACGGCGTGCCTTCTGGCTCGGACTGGGCAGCCTCATCTCCTCGATCACCATGACAATGTTTTACCTGCTGCTGCCCGACGCCATGCAGCAGATGCCCGGCACGTCACCCGCCGACGCCTCAGGCTTCCACATCCTGCACGTCGTGTTGATCGTTCTTACCGCGGTGCGCATCATCCTGTGTCTGCTCCCCCAGAACCGCTGGTTCGACATACGAAGCGACGCGAAGTGGGGCATGTATCGCAACGTGCCATTCTTGCTTATGGGTGCGATCACCGTCTGGTATCTGGTGACGTGGTACGGCGCATGGCTCATGGCCGCACTCGTGCTTGTGAGCTTCGTCTGCTACCTGCTCGTGGTGCTCTTCGCGAAGGAGAGGCCCGCCCTCGGGATGCTGATGATTCCCAAGACCATCTGCTACATCTGGATGATCGCCCTGCTTCTTGCCGCGCTGTGAGCGCGCGCATCGGCTCGTTCAAGATGGCGTTCGCCTTCACCTCGGGCGCGTGGACAAGAGCGCCGAGTCGGCAATTCGACCCCGTCAGGTAACATGGACAAAGACACGGTCGCCACAACGCACGATGACAGGAGGAGCGATGAGCGGCATCTTCTCTAGGGTGTTCGGATGGCGCGAGCGGAGCGTCAGCCCGCAGTTTCCGCACTGGCTCGACACCACACCCGTCACGTCAACGGACAAGCCTTGCACGGTACGGAACCTCAAAGTCGCCGTGCGTGTCCGCGGCATCTACGCAGAGGTCTCTTTGACCATCACGATCGCAAACCCGAACGGCCGACCGCTTTCCACCGCGCTCGCCATCCCCCTCCCCGACCGCGCCGTCGTGTGCGGCTATGCGCTCGAGATCGACGGCCAGCTGGTAGACGGCGTAGTCGTGCCCAAGGAACAGGCACGCGTCATATTCGAGACCGAACAGCGCCGTCTGGCGGACCCCGGTCTTGTCGAGGCGGTACGTGGCAACGTATACAGCACTCGCGTGTACCCCGTACCGGCCCACGGCACGCGCAGGATCCGTCTCTCGTACGTTGCCCCCCTGCTCCTCGGAGCACGCAGCTCCGCCACGCTCGACCTTCCCATGACGGGCGAGCATCTCGACCGGTTTGCCATCAGCGTCGTGGCGGAACGACTCGATGCGCCCGAGCCCGTGGTTCACGGGCTCGGGAATGTCCAGATGCGACAGCTCGCGGGCAACTGGTGCATGGAGGCCGAAGGACGCGACCTCACGCCCACCGAGCCCATCCGCGTGGAGATGCCTGCCTTACCCGCATCGTTCACACTTCTTGAGCGCGATGCGGAGGGAACGACCTGGTTCTGCACCTCTACCGAGGTCCCCTTCCCAGAAGACGGCGTCAAGCCGACCTACGACGCGCTCTACGTACTCTGGGACGCATCCGGGTCGCGCGCTGGTCGGGAGCTCAGGGACGAGGCCCGGTTGCTGCAGGCCTATGCATCGGCAGCGTCCGTGCGTCAGATTACGCTCGTCGTCTTTGCCGACCGGGTACGGGAGGTGCGCACGTTCAAAAGCGCCGAGCAGCTTGTGGCCTGCATCAACGACATACGCTACGACGGGGGCACGGACTTCTTGGCCCTCTCCCGCTCGGACGCCCTCCTTGGACGCGCCCAAGAGGGCATCGCTCATGGCGCAGCCTGCGTGCTCTTCACAGATGGGGTGGACACACTGGCTGACGGAGGCTTCTCTCTGCCGACCGGATGCAGCGTGCTCACCATCTTGAGCGGAGCCGAGCGCGACGCAGAGGCGCTGCGCCAGGGCTGCAGGGGACCGGTGCTCGACCTAACGCAAGCACCACAGAACGCGTCCGACTTCGCACGGGCGCTCACCGGAGCCTGCAGATTCGGTATCGCGAACGTGGAAGTCACCGGCGGTGCCGACGTCTGCGACGTGAGCGCCCCCGACGGCAGCCGGCGCGCGGTCATCGGAAGGCTCCTCGGCGAGCAGGCACAAATCAGAATCGGGGAAGACGGCGCGCCCATCACGCTGCAGGCCAGCGAGGCACAGGAAGGGAGCGTGCTCGGACGCGCTTGGGCGGCACGACGCATCGCGCTGCTCTCACCGCGCGCGAACGAGAATGCCGACGAGTTGCTAACGCTTGGCCGACGCTTCGGCATGGCGTCGCCCGCCACCTCGCTGCTCGTGCTCGAGACGCTCGACCAATGGCTACGCTACGAACTCGAGCCACCACGCACCTTCGCCCAGATGCATGATGCCTGGGAACACGCAATGAAGGGCAGAATGCTCCATACGTCCACAGAAGAACGCACCGCCAGGCACCGAGCCGACCTTGCGTTCTCGTGGCAACAGGTCATGGACTGGTGGAAGCGTGACTTCAGCGAGCAACCGGTCGGAGCGCGGGGGAGCACAACGCATCAAAGAGGGGCACGGGTACACAGGGGCAGGCAATCTGTCAGAAAAATCGCTTGCCCATTTTGCGGCACTCGGCTCGATGCGGACAGCCCCTACTGCTACAACTGTGGGTCGCCGCTCAATCTACCGCAGGCATCCGCGCCCATGCCCCTCTCGACAGACGATACCGGGGCGTTTGCCCCAATCGGAGCGGCTGCGCCCACGCGCGAGCTGTTTGCCATGGTAGACTCCTCTAGCGCGGACGGGGCTCCCAGCCCCACGAGCCCAGCCGTATTGGATTTGGGGATGGCCATGCCGCGCATGGCCTCGCGCGCACGCAGGATGGCGCATGACGTGGCGAGCCCCGAAGGACCGTCTTCGCCGAGCACAGGCCCATCCATGCGCGTAAGCGTGGAGGCATGGGCGCCGGACGCCCCTTACCTCCAGAAGCTCAACGAGGCCGCGAGCCAAGCAGGACCAGAAGCCGCGCGCGATGCCTACTTCGCCCAGCGCGACGAGTACCGCACCTCGCCCTCGTTCTTCCTCGATTGTGCGAGCTGGTTCATGTCTCATGACGACGAGGACTTCGGGGCGAGCGTGCTCACGAACCTCGTGGAGCTGCGCATCGAGGATGCGGGCATGCTCCGCGTGATGGCGTGGCGTCTGCGCGAGGCAGACAAGCGCGAAGAGGCCCTCGTTGCGCTGCGTCGCCTCCTACGCCTGCGCGGCGAGGATTCGCAGAGCCATCGCGACCTCGCCCTTCTCCTCGCCGAGCTTGCACGCGCCGCCTTCGAGCGAGGAGACGAGGATGCCGCCAAGGCATATGCCGAGGAGGCCGGCGTGCGATACCGCAAGGTGGCGCTCACCCCCTGGCACCGTCGACCCATGGCGATCGGGCTCTTCGCCGTTGAGGAATACAACGTACTGCGTGCATGGTCGGATGCACAATCGTGGCAGTCGGCACCCGAGCTCCCCTCCCTAGGCGAGGACCTTGATGGTGTACCGGACTGCGACCTGCGCATCACGCTCGCTTGGGATGCGGACGAGACGGACGTGGACATCCACGTGACGGAGCCCTCGGGCGAGGAAGCCTACTACGGGCACCGCAACACGAGCTCGGGCGGGCGCATCTCGGAGGACATCACCGATGGGTACGGACCCGAGCTCTACGAGATACGCGCTGCTCGCGCTGGCACGTATCGCATCCGCGCGCACTACTTCGCCTCTCACCAGCAGACGGTCTTCGGACCGGCCACCTGCACGCTCACCGTCTACAGCGATTGGGGACGTCCCAACCAGACTCAGCGCATCACTTCCACCAGACTCGATCACGCACAGGAGATGATGCCAATCGGAACGGCCTGCTATGGTCCTGCGGAGTCCCCAGAGAAGCAGGAACACAATCATGGGGCGCGCTCTATCGAGCCACACATGAACGTGAGGCAGGTGGAACGCCGCCTCGGCCCAGCCGAAGACGTCGAGAACGACGGGCGTGACGAGACCCGCACTTGGACGCTCGAGAACGGCCACCAACTTGCCGTGCTCTTCCGCGACGGTGCGGTGTGTCGCGTGACAGAGCTCATGCCGTGGGGCGACCAGACGATCCTGCTTTCGTAGCCGACGCGCGGAAGCCGCATCCGAGAAGTCGTCGCGTGGCGAGAACCGACCTCGACCAACCATGCAAAACGCACGTTCACAGAACTCCGCCCCTCGGCAGGAAACGCCAAAGGGGCAGAGTTTCTTGTGGCCGGAGTCGCCTGAGCCACATCTTCGCGCCATCGTCAGATTGCAGGTCTTAAGTTATCTTCTAATTACATAAGGTATCTGTGTTGCCAGGCATGGGGAGATACGATTTTCGTCCGCGACCTGGAGGTGGACCATGAGCCTGACGATTTCGCACTACTCCGCCCTCGAAGTAACAAGGCTGCTCAGATGCAAAGGAGTCGATATATCGGCAGCTGATGCCGTCCCCCTTCGAAGACCAACCAGCTGGTTGGGCAAGCAGCTGAGCAAGAAGGCATTCGACGCCTCCGCATGGAAGTGGCCCAAACCATCCGCAAAAAAGCACCTGAACATATTGATACCCGGCCACTCTGGCCGGGTGCGCGCAACAAACATCGAGGTACACTCCAGTTTTTCTGACCTTCCCGCCCGCTCGATTCTGTGGCTCGACGAGCACGCTTCGGTGGTTTGCCCCGAGCTCCTGTTTTTACAGCTCGCCGAGGTCTTGGAGTTCCCCCAGCTCGTCTTGCTGGGGCATGAGCTCTGCGGCTACTTCTCGCGTTGCGCCGAGGATCCCTTGAAAGGCGACGTCATCGACCATGTTTCACCAGCAGCAACGGTGGAGTCCATTGGCGCCTACCTCGATCGCTTTTCGCACAGGCACGGAGTTGCACATGCGCGCGAGGCACTTCAGTATGTTTCGGACGGAGCCCTGAGCGCCCCGGAATCGGTTCTGGCCACGATGTATGCCCTGCCCGCAAGCGAAGGTGGCTACGACATGGGCCCCGTCACGCTCAACGCCCGCATTGGCATGTGCGCCTCGGAGGAGGAGAGGCGCGTCGCAAAGGCACGCTATCCTGACCTGCTGTTCTCCTTTGCCAAGATTGGCCTGAACTATGACGGCGAGGGACACCTGGACCTCGATGGATTGCTGCAGGTGGCGCGCACGTTGGAACATGCCGACGCAAAGGAGCGCAGTGAAGCCGAGGCCGAGCTCCTCAACAAGAAGCGAGAGGTGAGGAACAAGGTGCTCGATGACAACCTGCGCAACATGCAGCTTGCGTCTAGGGGTTACATCGTATTTCCCATTACCAAGGAAGACCTCTACGGAGACGGCAGTCTGGATGCCGTAACACGCTGCCTGCTAGGATGCGCGCACGAAGTCTTTGGAGTTGACGTCACTCCGTACGAGGCGATACTCGACGATACCGCCAAAACGCGCAGCCGGAACGGAATTGTGCGGTCGTTGCTTCCAAATGAAGGCCCTTGGGGCGCCTCATACGGCAAACTCTAGCCCATCGCCACGAAAGGTTCATCCAAAAGTGCACAATAATTATTCCAATCAGTTACAAAAGCCCAGATAAACGATGATTATAGAAAACAATTAATGCGATCGTTTGCCAGTAGCTATTTTATAGACCGGCAAACGATCACATCATGTTTCAAAGTAAAACGCGCTGAGCTGGGCTTTTGCATTTGATTTCGCTATTTATTGTGCACTTTTGGGGTTGTCCCCAAGCCCAATCGGCACCTCTTGCCAAGGTGTGAGGCAAAGGGGGACGATTGAGGGGCCCACGGCGACGCGGGCCGCCGAGAAAACCTCCCGACGGCCCGCCAAACGGCTTGTGATCGGCTCCTATCGCGCGGCCACATGCGGCCGCCATGTCGTTCGTCAGAACTTGGCGGCAAGCTCCGCGGCAAGAGCGTCGATTTGCGCGCGCGACGCGTCGTTGAGGGCGCCTCGAATCGTGACGTTGTTCTCAGCGTATTCGATGCCAGAGAATGTGTCGGTAATGGCCTTCATGCCCTTGGTGGCCGTCGGCATCCAGGAGCCATTCTCGACAAAGGCGATGGTGCGCTTCTGGAAGTCGTGGTCGGCCAGATGGCTGATGAACTCGTGCATCGTCGGGAAGAACCCGCCGCAGTAGGTAGTGGTGGCAAGCACCAAGATGTTGTGCCGGAACGCGTCCTCTACGGCTTCGGCTTGGTCGTCGCGCGCAAGGTCGGTAACAACGACGCGCGGGCAGCCCTTCTCCTTGAGCTTCTCGGCAAGCAGCTCGACAGCCGCCTTGGTGTGACCATACACGCTGGTGTAGGCAATCACGACACCTTGGGTCTCGACCTCATAGGCCGACCACGTCTGGTACAGACCGATGTAGTGGTCGAGGTCCTCGCTAAGGATGGGACCGTGCAGCGGGCAGATGACCTCAACATCGAGCTTCGCGACCTTCTTGAGCACCGCCTGAACGTTCTTGCCGAACTTGCCCACGATGCCAAAGTAGTAGCGTCGCGCCTCACAGTCCCAGCCCTCATCCGCGTCGAGCGCGCCGAACTTGCCAAACGCGTCTGCACTGAAGAGCACCTTGTCGGCAGCGTCGTAGGTGAACATGACCTCCGGCCAGTGCACGTTAGGTGCCATGATGAAGGTGAGCTCCTTGGTGCCGAGCGAGAGCGTCTGGCCCTCCTTCACCACCATGTTGCGACCTTGGAACTTGGTGCCAAAGTAGTTCTGCATCATATTGAACGCACCAACGGTCGCCACGATGATGGCCTCAGGGTACTTGTCCATGAAGGCGGTAATGCCCGCACTGTGATCCGGCTCCATGTGCTGCACCACGAAGTAGTCGGGCATACGACCGTCGAGCGCTGCCTCGACTTTGCCGAGCCACTCATCGACAAAGTTCTGGTCCACACCGTCCATGACCGCGACCTTCTCGTCGAGAATGACGTATGAGTTGTAGGCCATACCATTGGGAACGATGTACTGCCCCTCGAAGAGGTCGAGTTCGTGATCGTCGACGCCGACGTAAACGATGCCGTCTGCAATCTGCATGACTTGCCACCTTTCTGCGTAAGAATCGAGCTACCAGACGATGGTACGCCAGCGAGGTGTTGCGGCAAGCGGCAAACGAGCAGTGGCACACTTTTTCCGTGCCGGACGACAGGGTACGTGCGCCCATGAGACCGCGACGCAAGTATCATTGCTTGAAGCGGCACATCTCGAAGCGAGGGGATAACCATGAGAGTTCGTTTGGCGGCAGTCACGGTGACGCTTTGTCTCGCGCTCGGGCTCGTCGGATGCATGATGAGGCCCGTCCCGATAACGGGGCAGGCATCAAGCACGCCGGAGAAGGAGGCGACGGCCGACACCCACGATTCGGAGGTGAAGGCACCCGCGCCCCAGGCGATCTCAAGAGGGCCGGAGCGCAATGCGGCGTTTATGCTGCCGGGCTTCTCTCACACACTTGCCTGGTCGCACGAGGTGGACGGCAGGCAGGGCATCGCATGGTCCAAGGGCGCCTATTATGTGAGCGGCAGCACCTCGCTCTCGCGCTACGACACCGACTGGAAGCTGCAGACCGCCAATGACGACCCCTTCACAGGCCTCTCCGACGAAATCAACCATCTGGGCGACATCGATGTGTACGAAGGCAGAATCTACGCTTCGGCCGAGCGCTTTCTTGATGGCAAGGCCTCGAACATCCAGATTGCCGTCTATGACGCACAGACGCTCGGGCTTGTGCGCACGTTTCCGTTCGACGAGACGAGCGGACAGACTGAGTGTTCGGGCATTGCCATCGACCCTGACTCCAAGTCCATATGGCTTTGCTCCTGGGAGGGCGACGAGAGCGGTCGCTACCTATACCGCTACGACCTCGAGTCCGGCGGCTACCTCGGCAAGGTACACCTACAGGCACCTCCGCAATGGATTCAGGGAATCGCGTACTACGAGGGATGGCTTTACCTTACGGCCGACGACGGAACGGCAGACCTCGACGAGCCCGACCACGTGTGGCGTTGCCGCGTGGACGTCTCGAAGACCGCCTGGCCCGTATGCCTTGAGCGCACGCTCGATGACGTGACGCAACAAGGCGAGGTGGAGGGCATCTCGTTCGATCCGGCGGCCAAGCAAATGCTCGTGAGCTACAACCGGGGCGCCCAAATCGTCCTCGGCATGCCAAAGGGCTTCTACGAGGGCTACGACGCCGAGGTCCACGAGGTCTTTGCATACGACCTCGCTCGAACGACCGCCCCGCTCGACTACGCGCTCGACGAATCGTGGGCAGAGCTTCCACAGACGACCGACAAGAATGCGGACACCTTCTTCATACTGCCCGTCGTCGATATGCACGCAACCGTCCCCGACAACGAGGGCGTGTTCAATCTGCGCGGAGTAGCTCGCTTCACCAAGACCCTCGCCATGGAGCGCGGCATCGTGGCCGAGGCGACCAATGTGTTTGCGCCGCTGTATCGACAAGCTACTATCGGTTGCTTCCTCGGGAAGGACGGCACGCTCGACACCAGCGCACCCCGCATTGACGGCGATTCTCCCTACGCTGACCTCGCCTACCAAGACGTGCGCGACGCCTTCACCCAGTTCTTGGCCGAACGCAACGAGGGACGACCGTTCGTGCTCTTCGGCTTCTCTCAGGGTGCCGACATGGTCCTGCGACTCGTCGCGGAGCTAGGAGATGACGAGTCGTTCGCCAAGGGATTCGTTGCCGCCTACACCATCGGCACCACCGTAACCGAGAAGTACGTTGCCGAACATCCCGCCGTCCACATGGCCCAAGACGCCAACGACACGGGCGTCGTCGTGTGCTACAACGCCATAGACGAGCGCGCCACGAAGCCCACCGTAAAGCAACTCGCGATTAATCCCCTCAATTGGCATACCGATTCCACCAAGGCGGAGGCTGACCTCAACTTGGGCTACGTCACCTGCGACACCGACGGAAGGGTCACAAAGGACGAGCCAGGCTTTTGCGGGGCGTATGTGGACGAGGCGTCAGGAAGCCTCGTAGTGTGCGACATGAAGTCCGACGAACTCTACAACGCCGAGGCCGGGGTCTTCCAAAAGGGCGACTATCACCTCTTTGACCTCGCGCTCTTTTATCGCAACCTGCAGCAGAACGTCAAGGACCGCATCGCCGCCTTCTCGGCGCCCTGAGCGAAGCGGCGTGGGACGATTCCTGATGAGTGCCAACGAAGAGTCAGAATCGGGGCAGGTGCTTCAGAGCAGCCCACGGATGACAGACGTCAGAGCGTCCGCGCTCTTCTGTTGGGTGGTCTCGCTGGGATGCCACCTTGCCCCCACGCCGTCGCTCTCCACATCCATCGCATCCGACAAGTAGCTCGTGATGCGCACGTCTCCCGTACGCTCCTTGAACCTCTCCACCGCCTGTTCGACTGCCGGATAGAGCTCTTGGCTATTCATCGTGCCAAGGGTGCAGACGATGTATGATTCGGGATTGCGCTCTCGGACCTTTGCCAAGAAGTCCTCGTAGCCCACAGAGAACTCCGCCACGCGGCTCTCGTCCATACCGGTGTAAGAAAGGTCGTTGGTTCCGAGGTTGATGACCACCACGTCACGCGGATGCTTCGAGAAGTCCCATGGCTGCTCGAAGCTCTGTGCCACCGCCTCATACACCGGCGGCAGCAGATCGTTGGCGTTGCGCTCGCCGTCTCCCGTCCAGCCCGAGACGATGCCATACCCGCTATAGCACACCGCACTGCAATCGGCGTCCAACGCCTTTGCCGTAAGATATGCGTAGGACTTCATGAAGTTCTCCGTGGTTGTCTTGAAGGTATCGGTGGCTTCCAATGACTCGACACCATAACCACAAGTAATCGAATCGCCGATGAACTCGATGCTCAGGTCCTTCGCCGGGGTCGGGGCTATGGGCCTCGACGCGGATGACTCGATGGAAATGTCCTCGACTCCCACCACGCCCCTGTTTGACTCGGAGACCTGCATCAGCTCAACGACCGCCCTCCTGCTGGTCCCGCCTGCAAACACCTCTATGGTGCGGGCACGCTCGGAGAGCGTGTCATCCAAGATGACTTCCCCGTCAAGCAGCACGGCAAATCTCGGGCGGAGGTCTTCCTCGTTCTCCACGGCCTCGTCGCCAACCAGATGTATCGCCACTCGCGTGGCATCGACCTCGAACTCGATGGCGCTTCCGCTCTGTGCGAGCCACCTCACACCATCGATTGCACAGGTCCTGCCACCGAGGCGCACGGTCTCTTCCGTCGCCTCCACCGTCGACGTCCGCAATGTAGCCGCCGACTCCTCGGTGACGACCATCTCCTCGAGGCCAGACTCAGTCGCATCACCTGTTCCCTGCGAGCAAGCGCAGAGGCCAAGGACCAGGCTCAGCGCGACTGCAAGCACCTTGGAAACGCCCTTCCTCATGACCACACCTCCATGACAAGCCCCCGCTGGTGTATTCCACTGGTATATGGTGGTCGATACATGCGTGCGCCTTGTCGTTCTTGCACACACGACTCGCGGTGGTAACCCCGGTATTTGAACGTCCACGTCAGCATGGATACGAGCGTACCACCATCCGGCTTCGTCGCGCCATCGCACAGCTTGTAGAGGTCAAACTTGCACGCAAAGTCCTGCAGGGATGCCTCGTAGCTTATCCTAAGGCGCGTGGCGACCTCGCCGATACGCATCTTTGGGGCTATCATGTAGGGCACCGCCAACGAAAGGACACTCTCATGCGCAGCACCTCACCCATTGACACGCCCATCACGCGCCGCACCGCACTCGCCGCGTTCCTCGGAACCAGCGGCCTCATAGGCATTGCCGCGCTCGGCGGCTGCTCCAACGACGCGGAGCAAGCCAACGACACCGCGACCAGTGCGGAAGCCACCAACGCACAGGCCGCCGACGCGGCCGCGACACAGTCCAATGCCGCCGACGCCCTCACCGAGATGGCCTGGTGGCAAAAGACCATCGTGTACGAGGCCTATCCGAAGAGCTTCCTCGACACCGTGGGCCAAGGCACCGGCACCCTCGCGGGCATCACGGCGAAGCTCGACTACCTGGCCGAGCTCGGCGTCGGCGCCATCTGGCTCACGCCGGTGTACAAGTCGCCGCAAAAGGACAACGGCTACGACATCTCCGACTATTACGACATCGACCCGCGCTTCGGCACCATGGCCGACATGGAGAAACTCATCGAGCAGGCGGCCGCACGCAACATTCGCATCGTGATGGACCTCGTGATGAACCACACCTCCAACGAGAACGAATGGTTCATCGAGTCAAGCTCGTCCACCGACAACCCCAAGGCGGACTGGTACATCTGGCAGGACGCCAAGGAGGACGGCAGTGCCCCCACCAACTGGCGTGGCATCTTCGGCGGCTCGGCGTGGACCTGGAACGAGACCCGTCAGCAGTACTATCTGCACACCTTCGCGGACTTCCAGCCCGACCTCAACTGGGAGTGCGAAGAGATGCGCGCGGAGCTTTATCGCATGGCCAAGTTCTGGCTCGACAAGGGCCTCGGCGGCTTCCGCATCGACGCCGTCAGCTACATCAAGAAGCCCGCGTTCACCGATGGCACGCCCGACGCCGAGGACGGTCTCGCCAGCATCCACCCCGCGACGGCAAACACCCCCGGCATCCTCGACTTCCTCAACGAGTTCAAGGCCGAGGTCATGGAGGGGAACGACGCCTTTGCCGTGGGCGAGGCGAACGGCGTGAGCACCAGCGAGCTCAGCTCGTGGGTCGGTGAGAACGGCGTCTTCGACATGATCTTTGAGTTCAGCCACATCCTCGTGCCGCAGGGCGGCAACGAGGTCTGGTATGCGCCCGACGATTGGACGCTCACACAGCTCAAGTCTGCGCTCACCGCGAGCCAAGAAGCGACGGCAACCAACGGCTGGTATCCCATCTACTTCGAGAATCACGACCAAGCACGCTCGGTGAGTCAATTCCTGCCCGGCTGCACCGACACGGTCGCCGGCGCCAAGATGCTCGGCACCGTGCTGCTGACGTTGCGGGGCACGCCGTTCATGTACGAGGCTGAGGAGCTGGGCTACACCAACGTCGCATGGCCCTCGATTGACGATTACGACGACGTCTCGTCACACAACCAGTACAAGATGGCACTCGAGGCGGGCAAAACCGAGGAGGAGGCACTCGAGGCGGTCCACAAGCACAGCCGCGACAACGCACGCACCCCCATGCAGTGGGACACCAGCGAGAATGCCGGCTTCACCACGGGCAAACCTTGGCTGCTCGTGCATGACGACTACGAGGAGTGCAACGCCGAGGTGCTCGGCGCAGACCCCGACTCCGTGCTCTCGTACTATCGCGCGTTGGCGCAGGAGCGCAACGCTCTGCCGGTACTCGTTGCGGGCGACTATCGCGAGCTGATGCCCGAAAGCGAGGAAATCTATGCATTCGAGCGTACCTGCGGCAGCGACCGCGCCGTCGTGCTCACCAACTGGACCGGCGGCGACGTCACGTACGACGCGGCGCTCGTCGACGGCCTCAGCGTCGCCTTTGGAACGCACGGCGCATCGGAGGCCGGCAAGCTGCAGCCCTACGAGGGCGTCATCTTCGCGAACACCTAGAACAGAGCGTAGCCCCTCCAACACAGAAACACAGGGGACAGTTCTGCGTGCTTACCTGCAACGACACAGAACTGTCCCCTGTGTTTCTGCTTTTGAGGCGATTACGACGACTCTTTTGTCGCATAATTCCCCAAAATCGTTACACAAGTGTAAAGTTTAGGGCATTAGTGAGACATGTGTGGCTTTAGTGGGATGCATAGGAGAAGTTGGCGCTCTAGGAAATCGGTGATTAATCGCAAGGCCTTCGGACGGCCCTCCGAGCGCCCGTCCGATCGGCTTGGCTTGGCCGCAGGCTGCCAGTCCGCAGGGCCAAGATTGTGGGGGCTGGCTCGTCCCCCTCGTCTCTATGCCGGCGCCGGCCCGGAGAGGACCACCTTCCTCCGCGCCAGCATCAGCAGGTTCGCTATCGCAAAGCACATGCAGAGCATCTGGTCGTTCTTCTCCCGGCCGCGGTAACGGGCCCTCCGCGTCCTCATCACGTCCTCGAGGTAGTGGAACGGGTGCTCGACCACGCTCCACTCCTGCTAGACCGTGCGCTCGCAGAACCTATCCTCATCGGTCTCGATCTTGGACCTCTTGGCGGCTATGAAGAGCCTCTTCCCATGCAGCTCGCCACCCTCCTCGGTGGCCACGGGCCTCTTCTCGAGGCCCACGTGGCCAGCGTTGGGGCAGGTCTCCTCGTCGCACTCCCTCACGCACTCCCTCGCCTCGACTATTTCGGCGACGTTGGTGGCCGTAGTGACCACGGTGTGTACGAGGCCCGTGTCGCGGTCGACACCGACGTGAGCCTTGTGGCCGAAGTGCCAGTTGCTGCCCTTCTTGGCCTGGTGGGCCTGCGGGTCGCGGGCGGTCAGGATTCTTAATCAAGCTGGGCGACTCCACGAAGGTGGCGCCCACGACCGAACCCTCGCGCATCATCAGGCCTTCGACCTCGAGCTAGCGGACGAGGTCCTCGAACACCCTGTGTACGATGCCATCGGAGGACATCCAGTTCCTGAACTCGCGCAGGGCTGTCTTAAAGCAAACAGCATGTAGACGACCCCGTATGCACCCTTCTGAACTCCTCGCAGCCATTATCGCACATGTGGTCCATGCTATTTCATGCTCGCTTGTGCCCTGCGGAGCAGGGCATGGCTTCAACTGTCGCACGTTGTGCAGCGCGTTCCACCCTCCCGAGGAGAGTGGAACGCTTGACACAAAGGCAACTGCCGTTATGCGTCACGAGAACTACTTGACCATGACCTTGCAGACGACGGTCTTGGCACCGGACTCGTAGTTTGCGTTGCCCGCCGCGGTGACCTTGACTTTGATGGAGTAGGTACCCTTCTTCGTGCCCTTCTTGACCGTAACCTTGCCGGTGGCCTTACTCAAGGTGAGGCACTTGGCGCCTGAGGCCTTGGTATAGGCGACCTTCCCCTGCGCCTTGGACACGGAGAGAGGCGTGGCGACCGTGACGGCCCTCTTCTTGACGGTCGCGAGCTTGGCAGTCTTGTTCGCGGCCTTCGCAGTAATGGGGTTCGTCGCTTTGCTGACGGTTAGCTTCGCAACGGCGCTGGTCGCGGCCTTGTGGTTCGCGTCGGCGGCTAGGGTGGCCTTGACGTAATACGTGCCTGCAGCTTTCACGTTGGAGGCCTTCACGGCCTTGGTGCACTTGGCATCAGAGAAGTACGCGTAGGTGACCTTGCCTCCCGAGCCGGACTTAGTAACCTTGCCCGAATACGATATCGCCTTGCCCGTGTAGGTTTTCGTCTGCGCGGCGAGCGATACTTTCGACGCGGCCTTGGCGATGCTCCAAGAGATTGTCTTCGCGGTGGTTGTGCCATCGGCCCAGCAGTGGTTGTCGTCGGGCATGGCCATTGCTTTGTAGGTGCCGGCGGCGGTCGCCAAGGTCGTGCCGGACAGCTTGTAGCCGATGCCCGTCGCGACGCCCGTCTGCGCCTTGCCCGTGTAGGTGCGTTTGCTTGCATTGGGAACGGCGACGCTCGCACGGGCTATGGTGAACTCGGTTGCTGCGCTCGTCGCCGCCTTATGGTTGGTGTCCGCCGCAAGGGCAGCTTTGACGTAGTAGGTCCCTGCGTTCATCACGTTGGCGGCGCCAACAACCTTGGTGCAGGTGGCATCGGAGTAGTAGGTGTAGGTGACCGCTCCGACGGAGCCCGTCCTCGCGATGGCGCCGGAGTATGCAAGCGCCTTGCCCGCGTATGTCTTTGTCTGTTTCGCGAGCTTGACGGTCGACTTTGCCTTGGCGATGGTGAACGTCGCGGACTTCGAACCCCTGTAGCTACCCTTCCCCGTGACGGTGACGGTCGCCGTGCCGGCATCGGTGCTGTTCGACCACGCCAGCGTGTAGTCTACCCCCTCGGCGAGGGTCTTGCCGCCCACCCTGACCGTCGGCGAGGGTCTGAGCTCTTTTCCGGTGTAGGTCTGGTCTGCAATCGCCGCGATGGCGGCACCAGCGAGGTCAACCTTGGCAGGCGCCGAAACCTTATCGACCGCCCTCGTCTCGGAGAGACCGCACACCTCGCAGCCGCGCATGTCCATGCCCTCGCGCTCGTACGTGGGCTCGAGGACCCTCGCCCAACTTCCCCAGGTGTGGTCTGCCAGCGGCAGCGCCACCGTGGTACGCGTGATCTCGGTACCGCAGTCCTCGCAGTGAGTAACCGCGTCGTAGTGGCCAGCGAACTTGCAGGTGGACGTAACCTCGTCCTCGCGCTCGGCAGCCCCCAGTCTGTGGTCGGACTGGGGAACGCGCTCGGTTGTCTTGGCGCCGCAGGATTCGCAAGTGAACTCCCTCTGCCCCCGCTCTGTGCAGGTGGCTTCCCTGGTAACTGTGCCCTTGTCCCAGCTGTGGCCGGTGGCGGAGACGCTAACCGTCTCCCGCGAGACTTCCGTGCCGCACGTTTCGCATTTGGTGACGAGCGTCTTGCTGCCGTCCGTAGTGCAAGTGGTCTTCACTTGGGACTCCACAACGGGCTCTCCAGCCTTGTGTCCCTTGGCGGGCGTCACCTCAACCGTGCGTGACAACTCCTTCTGGCACTCCGAGCACTTGGTGACGGAGACTCTGCGACCCACCACCTCGCAGGTGGCCTCCGTGCTCGATTCGACCTCGGAATCTCCCGCAACGTGGCCTGTAGCCGGGGTGACCTTGGTCGCACGGGACACCTCGATGCCGCACGTCTCGCACTTCGTGACCAGGACACTAAACCCGGCGGACTCGCAGGTGGCCTGGATCTCGGACTCGACCTCGGGATTGTCTGCTGTGTGCCCCACGGCAGGAAGAACCTCGGTTGTACGGTAGAGCACCTTGTCGCATTCGACACATCGAGTAACCAGTACCCGGCTGCCCGTCGTCTCGCACTTCGCTGCGGTCTCGGATTCGACTTCTGGGTCATCCGCCGTGTGGGCTTTGGCGGGCATGCGGTCAGTGACGTACGCGTCGTCGCAGCGCGAGCATTTGTGCTCGGTGTAGCCGAACTGCGAGCAAGTCGGATCCACCATCGTCTCGCGGTAGTCGTGGCCGAGTGCCGCAATCGCTTCGCAGCCGTCCAACACCTCGCCGCACGTCCTGCAGCGGGCGCCCTCCGTCACACCGGGGTCGGTGCAGGTTGGGGCGACGGCGTCCACGTGCTCCTCCGCGTGGCCGGTGCAGACGACAGGTTCCTGCACGACTAGCACCGCGCCGCACACGGAGCAATGACTGCCCTCGGTGAGGCCGTCGGTGATGCAGGTGGGGGCGACGGCAGGATCAGTGACCTCGACGTGTTGCCCGGCGGGCTGCGTACGACTTGTGCGGCTCAGTTCCTCGTGGCACACGTCACAGTACACGACCTCGTCGTAAGTGCCGCCGACCTCGCAGTTGTTGGAGGCGCTCGCGTTCTCGGAGACGGGCTGGCCTGGAGTGTGCCCGGCAGCTTCGACGAACTCGGTCCTCTCCTCGCCGCAGGCTGTACAGGTGAAGGTCCGAACGCCCAGCTCGGAGCAAGTGGGCTCGGTGGTAATGACACCGTCGTTCCACGCATGGTCGACCTTGGGAATGGACGACGCCTCGCGGGAGACCTCCCCACCGCACACCTTGCAGTAGGAGACCATGTCGTAGCCTCCAGCCTCCTTGCAGGTCGGCTCAACGCGGTTCTCCTCGACGGGGTCGGCCGGGTCGTGGTCCGCCTTGGGAATGACCACGGTCTCGCGCCCCATCTCCTTTCCGCAGCGCGAGCAGTAGGTTACGGAGTCGTAGCTCCCGGCCTCCTTGCAGGTCGGCTCAACGCGGTTCTCCTCGACGGGGTCGGCCTCACTGTGCCCGAGCTTGTCAACCTTCACCGCCTTCCTGCTGAGCTCCTCGCCGCAGCGCCCACAGTACACGACGGAGTCGTAGCCGCCATCGGTCTCACAGGTTGCTGCAACATCGCTCTCGCGTATGGCGTCCAGTGGGTCGTGATCGAGGGCAGGGAGCTGCTCGACATCGAACTCACCGCAGATCTCACAACCACGCTCGCGATAGCCAACCTTAGAGCAGGTGGGAACAATTGCAATCGTCCACTCACCCCACGTATGGCCGCCGGGACACGGGTCTTCCTCAGGAGAATAGCCAACCATGGCAATGAAACCCATATTGTCAGGCAACAGGTTTACGCCATTGTTTGCGTAGCCATACCACTTGCCATTTGAGGCGAGCACGGCACCGTAGCGCGAGCCAGTATAGGCACCTGGCTGACCGCTCGCCCAATGAGTATACGTTGGCTCAGTCCCGTCGGACCACGTGAAGGCACCAGTGCCTTCCACATCAGATAGGCCAAGCCAATACGCAGGTTTGCCAGCGCCAGCAAGCAACGACGCTATAGCGTCGTCATCAACCGGGTTGGTGACGGTTGCGAGCTGCATGCCCTCTAACGGTATGGAATCGACACACGCCATGGCATCGGTCCAGCGCCCAGCGCGATCAAAGCGATAATACATGGCACTTTGAGTTGCGTACGCGGCATCGGGCACGAGAACGTTCTCAACCTTTCCGGGTGTATCTGTCAGTGCATACACAGAGGTCTTGTTACCCAACTTGTCTGTTGCATAGATGTGGGTCTCATACTTTCCCGTAGCGTTGCCATGGTCGTTCGTTGACACTCTGAACTCAGCGCGGTTCTCCCCCGTCTCGGAATCCTCGTACAGGTTGCCTAACATCCAGACGGCGTCGTCACCCGTCTCGCCAATCTGGGGCACCCATGTGGGGAACTCCACCTTTGCGACGCCAGATGGGTCACTCACCATACAGCTAACGGTATATCCCGTCTCATCCAGATCGAAGATATGGACATCGCTGACAGTGGGCGCACAATGATCGTCGCCCTCAACCTCCATCACGAATCCCACACCTTTAGTGGAGTAGGCGTCGGCGTACTCATCATTCCAAGAGCCGTCACTCCTGTTGACGGTCAGATAGTTTTCGTTTGTGCCTCCATTGGGCTCTCCATCGGCCCAGTTGCTGTACCCGTCTAAGGAAGCGCCGTCAATCCAGGTCCACGTTCCCTCCTCGTCTGCATCACTGGCACCAATCCAGTACTCAGTCCGCTCGCCACCATCAACAAGGGACGAGACCACCGTCTGCTCCTCAGAGCTTCCAATCGTCGCAAGGTGCGCGTCAAATCCAAGCAGATCGCCGAAGTTCTCACATGCCCGAGCTGAGTCTCCCCATGACAGATCGCCCGGAACGAGGTAGTAGGTTGTCCCTCCGGTCGAGATTACCGATTCGGGCACGAGCACGCCGTTCTTGGCGTTAACCCCGCAACGGCAACCGTAGTCGTCGGTCACATAGACATGGGTCCAGTAACGACCGTGGCGGTTCCCATGGTCAGACGCCTTCACCTCGTAGGTTACCGTGCTACCGTCAACCTTACCATGCCCCCATGTAATGTCTGCTTGCTTTCCTTGGCTCCATGTTGGGAACTCCACAAACTTGATGCCGCGAGGCGCGTCAAGCTCCACTTGGATCTTGTAACCATCCGGCGTGATGTCGTACACCTTGGAGCTTATGGCCTTCGGGTTCTCCGAGCGCTTGAGCGAGAATCTCTGAGCAGCACTGTCATTAGCACTCCACACTTGGATGTTCGTTCCCGTCTCGAAGTGCGCAGAGGATACATCGAGATATAGGTCGCCGACCTTAGACCTCAGGTAGACACATCCGTCGGAGCCCCGCTCTATGTACCACCTCTGGTAGTTGGATCCGTTGGAGGTATACTGCTGAACGTTCGCGCCACGTATCAGCCCACCGCTGGCAACGTCGAGCGCCATGCCCGAGTGTACGTTGGTGATGGTGTACGTGCCGTCGTGCACCGACCCGTCGGGCGTCTCCATGTAGTTCTTTGTGAACCGGAAGCGCTGGGCATCGGTTCCGTTGTCCGAGTGGAGCTGCACGTTGGCACCCGCCGCATCGCTCATACACGCAACGTCCACAGCGAACTCCGGGCGGTCAAACGAGTTGATGGCGTAGACGCCCTCCTCTACGTCGGTCACAACCTCGCCATGCAGGGTGTGGAAACCCTCAATCTCCATGATGTAGCCGGTGCTGGCGTTCGCGTTCCCGTTCAAATCGTCCCAGTAGCCTCCGTCGCTGCGGACACCGGCGTAGTTCTCGCCCGTGTCGCCGTTCGGCTCCGTCGAACGCCAGTGGCTGTAGTCGAACCCTTCGCCCGTCGACCATGCCCACGCGCCCTCGGAGCTGGCATCGGTAGCCCCTATCCACCAGTACATCATCGTGGTGGACGGCGTGGCAATCAGTCCGTCTATGGCCTGCTGCTCTCCCGCGCTCGTGATGGTGGCAAGATGCCCGGAGAAGTACGATCCTTGGCATTTCTCTTCCGCCTTTACCCATGAGCGAGGGTTCGACACGTCTGCGTCCATGCGCAGGTACGTGTTGCCGTTATAGTTGACCATCGCATGAGGCACGGGGATGTTCACCGACGGCGCGACGCCTCGCACGTTACCCGCGGCGTCGTAGGCGTAGATGTGCGTATGGTAGAGCACACCCCGTTCGCCATTGTGGTCGCCCACACTCACGTGGTACGTGTAATGGCCGTTGCCGTGCGCCTGCTCGTCCCAACGTATGTCGTCCTGCGGCTCGCCGTTCGTGGAGTGCGACGTCCACGTGGGAAATCGCACGCATGTGACCCCATCATTGTCGGACACATCGCATGTCACATCGTAGCCGCCCGGGGTCAGATTGGAGACCTTCACATTCGCTATCTTTGGGGCCTCAGTATCGGCTGGGATGTCTGCGTATTTGGGACAATTCCAAAGCATAGCATTACTGCCCTCACCGACATTTATCCCATACGCATAGACTGGCTGATTGCCCGTGCGTCCCACGTTAATCCAAGAGTCATACGTGTGGGCACCATCAATAACGGAATCGAGGTTGGCCTGAATGCTGTATCCTTCGGACCCAGAACCTGCAGGTCCTCCAACATAGATATGTACATATGGGTGTGCGTTCGGGTCATCTGGATCCGCCACCCAACCAATTACATGTATTTTCCCGGTTGAGCCCTCAAGAACTGTAAGGTCCCCGTAAGGGTCGTGGTTGACAGGGTCTGGAGGAGGCGGATCCCCCCATTGGGGCGTGCCATACCCCACAATCCAAGTGCGGGAACTAGGTGTGTTAGGTGTTCCATTCTGCGGATAACTACTTAACGCGACAACATTATTGAAACTACCGTTGTTGCCATGGTTTCCATCTACTACGTAAACTCGTCCACCTTCACAATAGCGCACAATTCCGACATGATGAGGCTGGTTATCTCCCAACTGATCGGTATAACTTGTGTGAAAGTAAACTATATCTCCCGGTTGTGGAACATACCCATCTCCAATGTTGTGGTAAAGACCTCTCGCATCAAACCAATCTGAGCCAGCAATACACGCTGCCGTCCAGGGAATCAAATCGTTCTCTACGCCGATTTCCCGTGCGCACCACGATACAAATATATGGCACCACTGTGTACAATTCCTGCTGCTCCAGTTACCGCCATAGGCATTAATGAACTTTTGGCCACGTAAGCCTTCTTGAGACTCAGCGATTTGCACTAAATCATTTCTTGTCGCGGCTCTAGCAACGGTGGGTTGTCCCAATGATGTTGCCAGTACTATCAATGACGATATTAATGCAACGCGAACAAGCACACTCCATGGTTTCTCACTTTCTCTTGCACCTCGTTGCCTGCGAAACAACGTCAACACGTCAATCACCTCTCCAGCTCCACCTTCTTAACCTGCCAACACCAATGCACCGATGCGGCGCCCTCAAGTCCACGTCCGAAACCCATCCTCTACTCCCCGAATTCCACGTGAATGCCCGTAGCTCTCTGTCCGCCCACTCCAACCACGCCGGTTACCGTTCTGCAATCCCAGCACTCAATGCATCGACCACCAAGCGAGGCCTCGCTTCTCTTACGCATACATGCACGTCCACCGATTGCAACCCCAATCCTTTCTCCTTTTCAGCTATGCAATGCACCTGTGTACTATAGTACCCATTAACTGCGCACTTTAGTTCGCACATTCGGCATATGGCAACCGTAACCTGTCCGTATGGACACCCGCGACTACACCTCCCACCGCAAGCTCTACGCCTACGAGCTCAGGCGCTTGCGCGAGGCGCAGGGCCTTTCCAAGAGCCAGTTCGCCGCCATGGTAGGCGTGAGCCGCCGTTACCTCATTAAGCTCGAATCCGCCAAGGCAAGCCCCACGCTAGAGATGATGGAACGCATCGCCGCAGGATTCGGCATTGCGGTGCGCGACATGGTAGACTTCGACACCATAGGTTTACGTATGGCGACGGATAACGGACCGGGCACTGTTGACATGGAATGGCGGGGGTGAGCAAGGTCAGGGGATGGAGCGTAACGTTCTGCCACTTGTCTCAAGAGATGCCAACCTAGTATGCATCTACTAATTAACTGGACTGTTTCAGCGGGAGGGTGTCCACGACGACATCCTCCAAGACGTCCGAGACGTCCACGTCCTCAAGCCTGTACTTCCAGCGGTAGACCACCGGCTCCCCGTTGACCTTCTCGAGATGCCTGCATATCCGCTCCTTGAGCTCCTCCTTCGAGCTGACGCGGATACCCCTCAGAATCTGCCTGGTCATCTTGCCGAAGAAGCCCTCAACCATGTTGAGCCAGCTCCCGTACTTCGGCGCGAAGACGAACTCAAACCTGCCCGGGACGGTCGCGAGGTAGCGGCGGATCTCCTGCGAGGAGTGGACCCTGAGGTTGTCGAGCACGAGCCTGACCCTGTCGCCCTTCGGGTACTTGGCGTCCAAGATCTTGAGGAACGCGACGTAGTCTCCGCTGTTGTGCGTCTTGCCCGTCTGCAGGTCTATGCCCGCGAGCAGGGACAGCGTCCCACGGTCCGGTACTCGTAGTCCTGTATGCGCGTACCGTGCCCGGCGTCCGCCATGAGGTCGTACAAGGTCGTGACGACCGCCTGTATGCCCGGCATCTCGTCGTAGGACAGCACGTGGACGGCATCACCGCCGTCCTGGAGAACGAGGTTGCCGTCCTCGTGGAACTGCATGGACAGCTGCTCGTGCACGAGCAGGACATTGCGCGTCTTCTCGTCGAAGTCGGGGTCGCGCCTCTCGCAGCGGTGGCGGATGCGGAAAGGCTTAACCTCGGCCTCGTCCAGGATCCTGTGGACGGTGCTCTCGTGCTGGTTCGGCCACCTCGTGTGCCCGACTGACCAGCGACCTCGTGAATGTGCGACGTGAGCGGCGCGTACTTCCAGGTGTGGCGGCATGGCCGAGGCCGACGGGCCTCCAGCGGCCAGATCGACCATCCAGGCGCGCTCGTCGTCGGTGAACTCGGCTTTGCGCCCGCAACCCGGCGCGTCGAACAGGGAGTTCTCCACGCCTCCCTCGCGGTACTCGGAGACGCACGGCATCACGCTCTTGCGGTTGAGCCCCACCTCGTCGGCCATGTCATCCACCGTGTGGCCGTCGGCCTTGAGCAGCAGGATCCTCGCGCGCGCCACGGTCTGCGCCTGGATCGCGCGGGCGCGGGCCTAGGCCTCAAGGAACTCCCCATCCTCGTCGGTCAGCGTCATGACGCTCGCTCTTCTGTCCATGGGATGACGCCCCTTTTGCTGACGGGCACATTATCCCATGGCAGCGCTCTACAGACCGGTTATTTCGGAACGGTATACTAGACCTGCTCGATGGTACCAACACTGTAAATCGTTGGTATTATTTGATGTTAATGCTCAGCGATGTCGTTACTGATGGCGTCAAACATCTCGAAGCTCTTGACGTTTCCACCGCTCTTCGCTGCCCGCTCATTGCCGTCCCCCTTTGTCACCAGGTCCCATATGACTCTTTCTGACAACTCCATGTTGCCGGAGTAGTGCCCGGCCGATGAGTGACGTAACCCATCGTACAGATATTTCTAGCAGAGGAAACAAAAAAGAAAGCCTCCCCGTCAACGGAGAGGCGAATCAAGAAAGGGCCGTGGAGCATGGACTAGTCCGCTTCTGAAATGAACTCCTTGTAGGCGTTTCTGGCAATAGCTCTAGTCATGAGAACATCAATGCCGCCACTTACTACACCGCCTACGACAGGCACGACGTTACTAATTTTGACGGCACCCTTAGAGCCGAATCTTGTGAGGAAGTAGAAACCAATTTTCTTGTTGATTGCGTAAATCAACGAACCTGGGATGCGACCGACAAGACTCTTTGTTGCTTCGGCACCGAGCTTAATGCCAACGCTCTTCGCGGCGTCGCTCATGGCGTTACCCATCAGGCAGAAGTACACGAGCGTCCTTACCTGATCGGAGTTTGGATCATATCCCCCGATTGCTGCAACACCTGCAACCATTCGCATTTGAAGATACAAGACGCCGGCGAAATCGGCACTTACTGCTAGTGGCAGGGTGGCTATACCGCCGAATCCAGTTAAAAAGCCCACGGACCCACATTTGCGAACTTGAGAGTCGATGAATGCCTTCGCCGTCGCTTCTTTTGATTGGTGACGAGACGAGTAGTCCTCCACCGTTTCCACGAGGGGCTTCTCAAGGGCATTTCCTTGTAACGCAGCGTTATAGACGCTGTTGAGAAACTTCTGTATGTTGCCCTCATTCAACTCGTCGTTTTCGGAGTCCTCTTTGTTGTTTTTTCTAAAAGCCATCTCCACCCTGTTCCACGCAATGGTTGCTGTAAGGAATTGCACGCCCGTTTGCTTGTAACGGATTGTCGATGCGTAACGCATTCGGCAATCCGTATAAATGAATATCTACAATAGGCGGGAAGCAAGACACAGTCCTTAGCTGTCAGCTCTTCCTCAGCAAAAGACAGTCGCGTGGCGTCATAGCGGAGGAACTTCTCGAATCCGAGAATTACGGCCATCTCGGTAAGCCACTGTGCCCTACCTTTATCCTCCTTCCCCTCATATAGTTTCTGGAGGTCTTCCCCATCCTCAGTGTAGTCATCTAGGGTCTCGAAAACCAGCCATTCCAAGGCGTCGGCAACGTCAACCTCAATGGTTTCGGTCCTGACCAGCATATGCACATACTCACTCCACGACCACAACAAAAAAGAAATCAACCCCGCCTGGACACCTCAAGCCCAGCAGAGCAAACCCGTCAATCATTGTATGAAGCGAAAAACAGCCACATCTGGCTACTTCAGGTTTGAAAACCGATAATCCTCCCATCGGCAGCACAATCGATGGGAGGACGACCTATTTGGGAGCCGCTCCAGCGTGGGGGTAGCAGCCAAAGTGGCGCGCTTCCCTGTCGCACAATTGCACGACACTTGGTCTTTTGAGGACTGTCCCCTGTGGGCCCCGTTCCTCGTCACACGTCCTCGACGGTAGACTCCACCTCGATGGCGGGCGGTTCTTCGCCGAAGCTCTCGACATGTTTGGCCACAACGTCCTTGGCACCCGCTGGGATGGGGAGACGCTCGACCTTCTGCATCAGAGACTCCCTGGTCTCCCCCTGCCGATACATTCTCTCTACCATTCGCTTGTACGCGAACTCGTGAACACGGCCCAATCCCTCATTCGCAATGGAGAGGAGCACGAGGCCCGACATGCCCAGCGACGGTATGCGCGGCTTCTGCTCGACGTTGACGTCGGTCTTGTCCATGGCAGCCTCCTCGTTCGTCCATTTTGATAGTGATAGTATAGGGCTTTCGCTCGAGACGCATGGCACGCGCACCCAATCGCACAGACGAAAAGGACTGGAATGAGAGTGCTACCAATCAAAGGCATCCGCATCGGAGAGGGACGACCCAAGACCATCGTTCCAATCATGGACGCGACGACTACGGAACTCCTCGCGAGCGCGCGCCACGCCGTAGATGCTGGCGCGAACTGCGTCGAGTGGCGCGCGGACTTTTTGGTCGACCCCCATGATGCCGATGCCCTGACTCATACCGCGCATGCGCTCGCCGCCGCACTCCCCACCACGCCCCTCATCGCGACGCTACGCACCAAGGGGCAGGGAGGACGACTCGAGGCGGAGGCTGAGGAGTACGCACATCTCGTCCGCGCACTCGCGCAGCAAGGCTCGGCCGACCTCGTTGACATCGAACGCGGGGCAGGCGACGACGTTGTGCGCGCGCTCGTCGAGGAGGTCCACAGGCACGGCGGTCACGCGATCGTTTCTCACCATGACTTTGAAGGAACGCCAGCCACGGATCGGATGTGCCGCATACTTGTCGAGATGACAGCTCTCGGCGCCGACCTCCCCAAAATCGCCGTCATGGCCCAGCACCCGGCCGAGGCCGCACGTCTGATGGAGGCCACCGCATGCGCTGCCGAGCAACTCGACGCCCCCCTCCTCACGATGGCCATGGGACGAGCAGGCACCATCACGCGCCTCACGGGCGAATCGTTCGGCTCCGCCCTCACCTTCTGCGCGCTCGAGGCTGCCTCGGCACCTGGCCAGGTGGGACTTGCACAAGCACGTGCCGCCCTCGACGCACTTCATGAGGCGCTCGCGCCCGAGGACCACACGACGCGAGGCATCCGCCCGTGAGCGACAACCGCTCCGCAGCGCCAGGCATGTCTCGACTCCTCATGGGCGTCGTGTCCACGCTGCTCGGTGCCATCGCATGGGGCTTTTCGGGAACGTGCGTGCAGTATTTGTTCGCGTCCGCGCACATCGATGCGCTGCTCCTCACCACCATTCGCCAGCTTGGCGCAGGCATCACGTTCCTGTTCGTACTGCTCCTTCGCGACCGCGAAACCCTCCGCGCAATGCTCGCCGACAAGGACACGCTCCGACGCCTGGCAGTCTTTGGCTCGTGTGGTCTCTTCCTCAACTCCACGGTGTATGCGCTGACCATCAGCTACACCAACGCCGGAACGGCGACGGTGCTGCAGAGCCTCAACATCGTGATGGTGCTCGCGGTGACCTGCGTCACCACGCACCGGCTGCCCAAGCAGCTCGAGACGATCGCACTCGTCTGCGCGTTTGCCGCCACCGTGCTCATCGCCACTCATGGGGACCTCACACAGCTGCACCTTCCGCCCGAGGGCCTCTTCTTTGGTCTGGCGACGGCAGCTGCGTCGAGCTTCTACACCATGTACCCCAAGTCTCTCTTCGCGCGCTGGGGGAGCTTTGCCGTGACGGGCGTTGGCATGCTTGTGGGCGGACTGACGGGCATTGCGGCATGCGGGGCAACCGGCATCATGGCGCGAGGCATGCCCGCACTCGACGGCACAAGCATCATCGTGCTTGCCGTCGCCGTCCTCGTGGGAACCTTCGCCGCCTACGGCCTCTTCCTGCACGGCATCTCCATCGTGGGCCCCGTCGCCGGCAACATGCTGGGGGCCGCCGAACCGGTGAGCGCCACAGTAATAAGCGCCTTGTGGCTCGCGACACCCTTCGTCTGGGCAGACTGGGTAGGCCTCGCACTCATGGTCGCAACCATCGCGCTCGTCGCCCTCACGTAAGAGAGGGACAAGTGCTATAGTGGGCGGCGTCAGTTTCGGGGCGGGGTGAGATTCCCCACTGGCGGTGATGGGAGCCCTTCATTCTTTGACTCCCGAGCCCGCGTGCCGCACAAACAAGAGCGGCTGACTTGGTGAGAACCCAAGGCCAACGGTCACAGTCCGGATGGAAGAAACGGAGGCCACCATGGCTACCAATCTGAGCTCAGCAAGCAATCGTCACGATGCCCACTCGACCACGGACCAAGGCTCCGGATGGAGCACCAAGCGCATCGCGATAACCGCGCTCTTCTGCGCCGTTGCCGCCATCTGCACGCTGTTCCTCGAGTTCCCCATCCTGCCGGGCGTCACGTTCCTCAAGTACGACCCCTCAGCTATCGTCGCGCTCATTGCGGGCTTCGCCTTCGGCCCCGCGACCGGCATCGTCGTGAGCACCGTCTCGTATCTGCCGCACGTTGCCACATCCGGTGGTCTCTACGGCATGGTGATGGCGGTCATCGCCACCCTCAGCCTGGTGCTCCCGGCCTCGCTCGTGTATCAACGCAACACGACGTTCAAGGGCGCGCTGCTGGGCATGGGCATCGGCGCCGTCGTGTGCCTGGCCTGCTGCATCGGCGCCAACCTCGTGATCACGCCCCTCTACATGGGCGCCCCCCAGCAGACCGTCATCGACATGATCGTGCCCGCGCTCCTGCCCTTCAACGTGCTCAAGATCATCATCAACTGCGTGGCGACCGCCCTCGTGTACAAGCCCGTCACGAAGGCGCTGGGCAACTAGTGGGCGGAGGCGGGCAACTCCTCACGGACGGGTGCCGCGCGGACGGGCGAGCCCCCGGCGCAGCGGCGCGCCTCGAGCACGTGACGCTGCGCTACGAGAGCGGCACGCAGGCACTTGAGGACGTGTCGCTGGAGGTCGCCCAAGGCGAGCGGCTGTGCGTCCTTGGTGCAAACGGCTCAGGGAAGTCCACCCTCGCCTCGGTGCTCTGCGGTCTGCTCGCTCCCGACGAGGGCAGCGTCCAGCTCGTCGGCCATCACGTGTTTGACGCGACGCGTCCGCAGCCCATCGACTTCGATGCGTATCGTACAGCACGCCGAAGCCTCGGCCTCGTCTTCCAGAATCCCGACGACCAGATCGTGACCACCATCGTGGAGGAGGACGTCGCGTTCGGTCCCGAGAACCTCGGCGTTCCTGCTGAGGAAATCGGCCGGCGCGTGGAGCGTGAGCTTCGCCGCGTCGCCCTCAGCGACTACGCCAAGGCCGATCCCACACGGCTCAGCGGCGGACAGAAGCAGCGCGTCGCCATCGCCGGCGCGCTCGCCATGGAACCCCGTCTACTGGTGCTCGACGAGCCGGGGGCGCTTCTCGACGTGCGTGGCCGGCAGGCGATTCTACGCGTGATGGGACGCCTGCAAAGGGCGGGCACCACCATCGTGCACATCACGCACTTCATGGACGAGGCGCTCGAAGCCGACCGCGTCGTCGTGCTCGAGCGCGGCCGCGTCATTCTGGAGGGCCCACCCGCCGAGGTGTTCTCTCACCATGACGCCATCGCCTCCCTGGGACTCGAGGAGCCCTTCTCTGCACGACTCGCCCTGCGCCTCTCGCTGCCCTGGACCTGCGACGACTCCACGCTGGAGCGCGCCATCCTCGATGCGGCGCAGCCGCCCCAGACGCCGTCTGGCACCTCACCTGCGCCGGTCGCCAAAGCGGCGGGCACACGCAATCCAGCCTCTTCGAGGCACGACACCCCACCCGCGCTGCGCGTGGAGCACGTCTCGTTCGCCTATGACCGGCGCAAGAACGCCCTCGACGACGTCTCATTCGAGGTCGCACAAGGTGCCTCCGTGGCGATTGTTGGGCAGACTGGCTCCGGCAAGTCAACCCTCCTGCGCCTGCTGTGCGCGCTAGAGGCTCCCGATCGCGGACGCATCTATGTGGGCAACGTCTGTACCACGCGCAAGCGCGACCGACGCCGTCTGCATGGCAGCATCGGCTACGTGATGCAACATCCCGAGCGACAGCTCTTCGCCGAGACCGTCCTCGAGGACGTGTCGTTTGGGCCCCAGAACCTCGGACTCACGCCCGATGAGGTACGCCACCGCTGCCACAAGGCGCTAGACCTCGTAGGCCTCACGGGGCTGGACGACGCCTCTCCCTTCGAGCTTTCGGGCGGACAGCAACGCCTCTGCGCACTGGCCGGCATCCTCGCCATGGAGCCTCGGGTGCTCGTGCTCGACGAACCCACGGCCGGGCTCGATCCGCGTGGCCGCAGGGGCCTGCGCGCCATCCTCGAAGACGTGCGACGTCACGGCATCACCATCGTCCAGGTGACGCACTCGATGGAGGATGCCGCGCACGCCGACCACGTCATCGTGCTCGATCAGGCACGCGTGCTTCTTGAGGGCACGCCCGCCGAGGTGTTCAGCGTCGCACACGAGGAGCTGCTCACAGGAGCGGGGCTCGGCCTTCCCCTGCCCCTTGCCTGGGCGCTGCGCTTGGAACGAGCCGGGCACCCCTTGCTGGGTGCGCCCCTCACGCTTGGCGAACTCGTGCGAGCGCTCAAAAGAGGAGGCGCCCCATGTCCATGAGAATCACGCTCGGGCAATTCATTGCCACCGACTCCCCCATTCATCGGCTTGATCCGCGCACCAAAGTCTGCGCGGCTCTTGTTGCGATGGTCTCGGTATTCTTCATTCACACACCGGCGCAGCTGGTCTTGGGCTTCGCCTTCGTGTTGGCCGCCGTCGCGCTTGCCCGCGTCCCCGCCCACCGACTCCTTGAGTCAATCGTGCCCCTCGTCGCAGTCATCGCGCTCCTAAGCCTATTCAACCTGCTTCTTACGAATACCGGAGACGTGCTCGCAACCCTCGGACCGCTGAGCATAACCGATGACGGTGTGCGCGCGGCGGTGCTCTACAGCCTGCGCCTCGTCATCGGCGTTCTGGCGGGCATGCTCCTGCTGCTCACCACCACGCCTGCCCAGCTCACCGACGCGTTCGATGCGCTTCTCGCACCGCTCGCGCGCCTCGGTCTGCACGCACACGAGCTAGCGATGGTCTTCTCGCTCATGCTGCGCTTCATCCCCACGCTCGCCAACGAGGCATCGACGCTCGCAGATGCCCAGACCGCACGAGGAGGCGCACTCGGCGAGGGTTCGCCCATCAAGCGCGTGCGCGCCGTCGTCCCACTCGTGGTGGCGCTGCTCGCGAGTTCGCTGCATCACGCCAACGACCTCTCGCGTGCACTCGACGCACGCTGCTACGAGGGTGGTGCCGAGCGCAGCCACTGGCATCCGCTCCGCATGCGCCGTTCGGACTGGGCGGCGCTCGCCCTCACCGTAGCCTACATCGCAGCGCTCATCGCGCTCCGATGACCACCCGAACGACTGCCCTCGGCTGAATCGCAACCATGATTACGATTCAGCCGAGGGCAATCGGTCACCTACAGCCCGAAGGCGCGAACTGCATCCAATGGCGTAAGACACCTGATGGGAAGGCAGTCCTGCAGGGAGTCCTCGAACGTGACGATGCAGTTCGCCTTGCAGGCCTCGGCCGTCGCGACGAGAAGCGCCTCGCGATAGTCCGCCTGCAAGTCCCTCAGCGCCTCTGCGCGTTCGGCCTCTACCGGACCCGCCGCAACCACCATGGCGACATCGCGCACAAACGCCACGCTATCCCAGGCAATCGAGGCGATGAGCGCCTCGATTCGGTCGTCGATTACGCCCCCCTCCTTGACCACGACATGACGCAGCACGTGGCAGAGGTCGTTCCACACGTCCTGCAGGCAGGCGGCAGTAACGTACAGGTCGACCTTGCCCGTGGCAGCCGTCAGGAACCGATACGCCTCCTCCCCCCGCTGGTCGAGGTCCAGGGACAGGGCAAGCCACACGCTCTCGTCGACCAAGGCGCTCTTCTTGATGACTGTGCTCATGACTGCGCAACCTCCTCGGCACGACGTGCGGACCCGGCGACGCACAGTGCGCACACGTCGTCCACAGTGAGGCCACGACCCGCTCCTTCGGCAATTCCCGCCTCGTCTGCAAGCACGCGCCATGCGCGACCACGCGCACGCTCGATCTCGCGGTTGACGCGCTCCTGCTCGCACAATCGCTTCTCGCGTTCCTCGTCAGTAAGGAAGTCGGGCACCCGACCCGTACGCACCACATAACTCCACAGGCGCGAGATGACGTCCGTGGGATTCGAACCCATCGCGCGCAGCACCTCGTCTCCCCGGACCTTGAGGTCCTTGTCAACGCGAACGTTCATCTGTGTGGTGATGCCCCGCGTACGCGGACGGCCACGTCGTCGCGGTGCCTGCTCCACACCCTCCTCGGTAATCTGCCCCATGTATTACCTCCTCACGGAAATATCCCATGCTAGAGAATATAGCGAGCGAGGTGTTTTAGCAAGCGAACAACAGGGCTGACCCTCGCGACATCCGACGAGGCGTTCCCGGCACAACCCGCGCTTTTGCGCATCTCCCATCCCTACCGACCTACTACCTTGAAAGATAGGACTAACCTTTAGTCTATAATGACGAAGATTAGGAGGGAGGTGGGGCAACGTGTTGGAACAAACCAGCTACATCTTGGTGTATCTGGGTAGTGCGCTCATGGTTTATAACATCTACGGATTTGTACGCTTCGTTCAGAGCATTCAGAGCAACAGCAGCTGGGGCGCAGACAAGCGCGTGCTCTACCTGCCCATCGTTCTGCTCGGCCTCTTCCTCATGGGGTATCTGGCAGTCGGCATCTTTGGTGCGCCGGACCTTGTCATCGGCGGCATTCTCTTTGGCGGCAGCATCTTTGTCCTTACCATGTACCTGCTACTGAGCCGCATCACGCAGCGCGTCATCGAGAACGAGCGCCTCAAGGCAGAGCTCCTTGCCGTCGAGCAGAGCAACCAGGCAAAGACCGCGTTCCTTGCCAGCATGAGCCACGAGATGCGCACCCCCCTCAACGTGATCATCGGCCTCGACAGCATCGCGCTCAGGGACGATGACCTCCCGCAACGCACGCGCTCACAGCTCGAGAAGATCAACCTGAGCGCTCATCACCTGCTCGACCTCATCAACAACGTCCTCGACATGAACCGCTTCGAATCAGGCGTCTTGGAGGCGGAGCATGAGGACTTCTGCCTGCATGAGGCGCTCAATCAAGTCAGCGCCATCACAGAAACCCTCTGCGAGCAAAAGGGCCTCGCGTATCACTACGTCGTGGACGAGGACGTGGCCGAGTACTGCAGCGGAGACCAAGTGCTCTTGAAGCAGGTGCTGCTCAGCATCCTCAACAACGCCGTGAAGTTCACCGACGTCCCCGGCGAAGTGCGCTTCTCTGCCAGCGTCACATCGCTCGATGACGCAACGCAGATGTTCAGCTTTGTGGTCGCGGACACCGGCGTTGGCATGGAGGAGGGCTTCCTGTCCCACGTGTTCGACGCATTTACCTGGGAGGACGACAGCACCACCAACCGCTTTGGCGGAGGCGGCCTGAGCCTGGCCGTTGCCAAGCGCGCCGTGGAGCTGATGGATGGCAGCATCGCAGTCCAAAGCGTCAAGGGAGAAGGCTCTACCTTTACCGTCACCATACCGTTGGCGGTCGTCGAGACCCCGAAGGACCCGGATTTGAGTGCGCCCGAGAACCCCAAGGCGACATCCGAGCCCGACGGCCCCGCATCCGATGCGCAGGACCAAGTCGAAGGCCTCGACGGCAAACGCGTGCTCATCGTTGAGGACGTCGCGGAGAATGCCGAAATCGTGGCCGACCTCCTCGACTTGGAGGGCGCCCTCAGCGAGCGCGCCGAGAACGGGCAGATGGCCGTCCAGATGGTCTCGCAATCCGACGAATGGTACTACGACGCACTGCTCATGGACCTGCGTATGCCCATCATGGACGGCCTTGAGGCGACGCGCCGCATCCGACACCTTGAGCGGCAGGACGCGCAGAGTGTGCCTATCGTCGCGCTAACGGCCAACGCCTTTCAGGAGGATGTGCAGCAATCCCTTGACGCGGGCATGGACGCTCACCTGGCAAAGCCCGTGGATGCAGACCTGCTGTTCTCCACGCTCGAACGAATCATCGCCGAAAAACCGCACACGCACGACAAACGCACGCGCACAATGAACAATGAGGTGGCATGTGATTAAGCAGGAGCAGATACAAAAGTCCCAACTCGTCCTCGTCGTGGATGACTTCGAGATCAACCGGGACATCCTCGGCATGATGCTCGAGGACGACTACAAGGTCGCGTATGCCACCAACGGAAAGGAAGCCCTCGACTTCATGTTCGAGCATGCGTATGATCTGTCCATCGTCCTGCTCGACCTCATCATGCCCGTGATGAATGGATTCGAGGTGCTCGAGGCGGTTCGCAAGAACGAGCAGCTTAAGACCATCCCCATCATCGTTCTTACCGCAGAGAAGAGCGCCGAGCTCAAGGCGCTGCAGCTTGGAGCCTCCGACTTCATCACCAAGCCGTTCGATGTGCACGAGATCATTCTCGCCCGCGTGAGTCGCGTCATCGAGCTGAGCGAGGGGCGTCAACTGATTTCGAGCGCCGAGACGGATTTCCTCACCGGCCTCTACACCCGCAACTTCTTCTTTGAGTACGCAAACCGCCTCTTCACGTACCATCCCGAGACCCATCGGGATGCAGTCGTCATCAACGTCGAGCAGTTCCACACCATCAACGCCCTCAACGGCCGCGACTTCGGTGACCGGGTCCTGCGGCGCATCGGCGACTCGATCATGTCGTGCCTCCAGCACGTCGAAGGCATCGCCGCGCGCAACGAGGCGGATCGCTTCGACATCTACTGCGCCGCCCAAGAGGACTACGCACGGATGCTCGCCTGCCTGCAGTCCAAGGTGAACGAGCTCTCCCCCAGCGTGAGCATTCACCTGCGGATGGGCGTCATGCCCTGGCACGAGGGACTCGAGCCCATCGTGATGTTCGATCGGGCGAGCGCCGCCTGCAACATGGCAAGGGGCAACTTCCAGTCCCCGCTCATGATCTTCAACGACAACATGCTCAAGCGCGAGCTGCTCAACCAGCGTCTTCTCAACGACCTGCAGGCCGCACGCACCGAGCGGCAGTTCAGGGTATTCTATCAACCCAAGTACGACATCCAGTGCACTCCGCCACGCCTGGCCAGCGCCGAGGCACTCATCCGCTGGTGGCATCCGGAGCTGGGCATAATCTCCCCCGGCGACTTCGTTCCCCTGCTCGAGGGCAATGGGCTCATCGGTATGGTGGACGCCTTCGTGTGGCAGGAGGCGGCGCGACAGGTGGTCGAATGGCGCGAGACCTACGGCATCGACCTGCCCGTCTCCGTTAATCTCTCGCGCACCGACGTCTTTGACCCGACGCTCGTCGAGCGGCTCGTGAACCTCATCGAAGACAACCAAATCGACTACAAGAGCATCAAGCTCGAGGTCACGGAGTCAGCGTACACCGATAACGCAAAGCAAGTGCTTGACGTAATCGCTCGTCTGCGCGACGCTGGATTCCAAATCGAGATGGATGACTTCGGCTCTGGCTACTCTTCGCTGAACATGCTCTCGGACATGCCCATCGACGTGCTCAAGATGGACATGAAGTTCGTACGCAACATTGAGCACAACGCAACCGACCGTCGCCTGGTGGCCCTCATCCTCGACATCGCCAGATACCTCGAAGTCAAGGTAATCGCCGAGGGCGTGGAAACGGAGGGACAGCTCGACCTGCTGCGCGAAGGCGGCTGTGACCTGGTACAGGGCTTCTACTTCTCGCGCCCGCTTCCGCCGGAGGAATTCGAAGAGCTCATCAAGAGTGAGCTCGCGACAGAAAGGAACTAGGGACTATGACTCTCCAAGAACTCTACGGCAGCATCGACGGGGACTACAGCCAGGCAATGCGCGTGCTGCGCATCGACCGCCTGCTCGACAAGCACATCCGCAAGTTCGTGGCAAACGGCGTCGTTGATTCGTTGCTCCAGGCCGGCAAGACCATGGATCCCCGCCAGCTCTTCGATGCCGCCCACGCCACGAAGGGCGTATGCGGCAACCTGGGGCTCGTCAAGCTCGCAGACCTCTCCTCGCGCATCGCCGAGGAGTTCCGCGAGGGCAATCCGCGCACCATGAGCGACGCGGAGGTGCAAGAGACGCTGTCCCAAATCGATGCGCTCTATACCAAGACCAAAGACGGCATCCAGGCATACGTGAGCGCCTAGCGGTTGCGTGCAGAGGGACCACCCACGCGCCACGAGCGCGAGGATGGTCCCCGAGCACCCCGATGCGCGGGGCACGTAGGGGCCGTCCCCTCTCGCCCCGCACCAGGACGAGCTTTGCAAGTGGAAAGATGGTGATGGGTCTTGGAACGCGAAAAGACCGATAACGCGAGCAGATCGTTCGCTCCCTATCTCTCTGCCCCGGGCGCATGGGCGTTGGCGCTTGGGTGCAGTGTGGGCTGGGGAGCGTTCGTCATGCCAGGCAACACCTTCCTGCCGATCGCCGGCCCCATGGGGACGGCGATTGGCGTTGCCTTGGGTGCTGTCGCCATGCTCATCCTGGCCATGAACTACCACTACCTCATGAACCGATATCCGGAGGCCGGCGGCAGCTATGCGTTCACCCGCGAGAGCTTCGGATACGACCAGGGATTCGTGAGCGCATGGTTTCTCATCCTCACCTATGGCGCCATCATATGGGCGAACGCCTCCGCGCTTCCCCTCATAGCGCGTACGCTCATGGGCTCGACGTTCCAATTTGGCTTCGACTACGAGATCGCGGGGTTCCACGTGTACATGGGCGAGGTGTTCCTCGCCATCGCATCGCTTCTCGTCGCCGCACTCGCATGCCTGCACCGCAAGGCCGCCGAGCTTCTGCAGATCAGCATGGCCGCGCTTCTGCTGGGCGGCGTCAGCATCTGCTTCATCGCGGGCATGAGCAATCCAGCCGGTGGTGCCGCCCTCATGACGCCTGCCTTCGCGCCAAGTGAGAACGCCTTCGCCGACGTGTTCACCATCTTTGCCCTCACCCCCTGGGCGTTCGTCGGATTCGAGTCCATCTCGCACTCCGCCCCCGAGGCGCGCTTCCCCCTCAAGAAGACCTTCGCCATCCTCGCGGCGGCCATCGTCGCTGCCGGCGCGGCCTACATCGCGCTGTCGCTGCTTGCGACCACGGCACTGCCCGAAGGCTGCTCCTCCTGGGTGGATTACGTCTCGCGCCTCGACGAGTATTCGGGCGTGCAGTCGCAGCCGACCTTCTTCGCGGCGTTCCAGTCCATGGGCGTCGCGGGCTCCGTCGCGCTCGGGCTCGCCTCCCTCGGCGGCATCATCACCGGACTCGTCGGCCATTATGTGGCCCTGAGCAGACTGCTCATCTCGCTTGCAGACGACGGAATGCTCCCGCCGTCGATTGGCGAGACGGACGAGAACCACGTGCCGCGCCGCGCCATTATCTGCATCCTGCTCGGCTCGGTGCTCCTCCCCTTCTTTGGACGCACGGCCATCAGCTGGATCGTGGACGTGACCACCGTCGGCGCAACCATCACCTATGCCTTCTCCTCCGCCGGTGCGTTCAAGAACGCACGCCGCGATCATAACCGGCTCGTTCAGATAACTGGCATGATTGGCCTCGCCATCTCGCTTCTCTTTGCCATGGACTTCCTCGTTCCCAACCTCATCGCCGTGAAGACGCTGTCCACCGAGTCCTATCTCATCCTTGCGCTCTGGGGCATTCTGGGCTTCATATACTTCCGCTATGTCCTCGCGGCCGACGACAAGCGCCGGTTCGGCCGCTCCATCGTGGCGTGGGTGATCATGCTCGGCCTCGTCATCTTCACCTCGAGCGTGTGGGTGCGACAGACGGCCAACAACGCCCTCGAAGAGGCGTCCGAAGCAATCGTGACTGAGGGCTCGACCGCACATGTGGTCAGCCAGCTCGAGCTCGTAGATGATGCGCTTCTCGGCAGCATCGTCATCCAAGTCCTCGTCATCGTCTGCGCCCTGCTCTTCCTCTTCTCCATCTATCGCTTCATGCAGCGCCGCGAACAGCAGACCGAGGTCGAGAAGCTTCTGGCCGAGGAGAGCAGCCGCGCAAAGACGAGCTTCCTCTCCAACATGAGTCACGAGATCCGTACCCCCATGAACGCGATCATCGGCCTGGACAGCATCGCCCTACGCGAGCCCGGCATCTCCGACCGCACGCGTGAGCACCTGGAGAAGATCGGCATCAGCGCGAAGCACCTGCTCGGCCTCATCAACGACATCTTGGACATGAGCCGCATCGAGTCGGGCAGGATGGTCCTCAAGGAGGAAGAGTTCTCGCTGCGGGAGTTCCTTGACCAGATCAACACCATCATCAACGGCCAGTGCGTCGACAAGGGCCTCACCTACGCCTGCAACGTCATCGGCGACATGAGCGACTACTACGTGGGCGACGACATGAAGCTCAAGCAGGTGCTCATCAACATACTCGGCAACTCCGTCAAGTTCACCGACGCTCCCGGGGAGGTCACGTTCGAGGTCGAGGAGACGACACGCCTCGAGGAAAGCTGCACGTTGCGCTTCATCATGCGCGACACGGGCATCGGCATGGACGCGGAGTACATCCCTCGCCTGTTCGAGGCGTTCTCGCAGGAGGATGCCACCTCCACCAATCGCTATGGCGGAAGCGGCCTGGGCATGGCCATAACCAAGAGCTACGTGGAGATGATGAACGGCAGCATCGACGTTCAGAGCACCAAGGGCGTCGGCTCGACGTTCACGGTGAGCGTCACCCTCGGCACGACGGAGCGCAGCGCCCGCGACGACGATGCCATCACGCTTCCAGAGGGCATCCGGTGCCTCGTGGTGGACGACGACCCCATCGCGTGCGAGCACGCACAGATCGTGATGCGCGCAGTCGGCGTCGAATCCGACGCCGCCACCGACCCGCACGAGGCCCTCGAGCGCCTGCGCGCCGCACACGACCGGAGCGAGCCATACGGCATCGTGCTCTTCGACTACAAGATGCCGGACATGAACGGACTCGAGCTCGCGCAGTCCGTCCGCACCTTTGACGATGGCAAGACTGCGGTCATCATGCTGACGGGCTACAGCTTCGACTCTTACGAGGACGAGGCCCTGGCCGGAGGCATGGTGGATGCCATCATGGCAAAGCCGCTCTTCACAGACACGCTGAGCAAGGCCGTCTTCTCCGCACTGGCAAAGAAGGGCAACGTCGACTTGAGCATGCCCGTGATGGAGGAGGTCACGTTCGAAGAGGGGGGCCTCGCCGGCAGGCGCATACTCATGGCGGAGGACGTGGACCAGAACGCCGAGATTCTCGCCGACCTTCTGGACCTGGAGGAGATGGAATCTGAGCGTGCGGAGAACGGGCAGCGCGCAGTGGAGATGTTCTCCGAGCAACCGGCGGGCTACTACGACGCAATCCTGATGGATGTGCGCATGCCCGTCATGGACGGCCTCACCGCCGCGCGTACCATTCGCGAACTCAGCCACCCCGATGCGAAGCGCATCCCCATCATCGCCATGACGGCAAACGTGTTTGACGAGGATGTGGAGCGCTCGCTGCAGGCGGGCATGAACGCCCACCTCTCCAAGCCGGTCGAGCCGGACAACCTGTACGACACCCTCGCACAGCTCATCGATCGCGAGTGAACGAGTTCCCAACGGGTCTTCTGCTTGTCTTCATAAGGGGTTACCCACCGTGAGCCAATCGGTTATCATGTACCGACGTTCCAAAACCCCAAATGAAAGGCACCACATGGTTTCTCGCGTATATGTTGAGAAGAAGCCCGGATTCGACGTGGAGGCGCGCGAGCTCAGCCATGAGCTGCGGCACACGCTCGGCGTGAAGGGCCTCAAAAACGTACGCATCATCAACCGTTATGACGTGGAGGGCATCTCTCGCGAGCTCTTTGAGCAGTGCGTGCCCACCGTCTTTAGCGAGCCGCAGTCCGACGACGCATTCTTTGAGCTGCCGGCATTCCCCAAGTCCGCCAAGGTGTTTGCGGTGGAGTTCCTGCCCGGCCAGTTCGACCAGCGCGCGGCAAGCGCAAGCGAATGCATACAGCTCATCAGCCAGGGCGAGCGGCCCGTGGTGACGAGTGCGAAGGTCTACGTGCTCGAGGGACGCGTGAGCGCAAAGGGCGCCAAGGCCGCCAAGGCCTATGTGATAAACCCCGTCGAGGCACGCGAGGCATCGCTTGAGGAGCGCGACACGCTCGAGCTCGAGCTCGAGGAGCCCGGCAAGGTCGAGGTGCTCAAGGGCTTTTGCACCATGAGCTCCAAGCAGCTTGCCACCTTCATCGAGAAGCGCGGGCTGGCCATGGACCTTGCCGACATCACGTTCTGCCAGGAATACTTCTCGAGCGAGCGACGCGACCCCACCATCACCGAGATCAAGATGATCGACACCTACTGGAGCGACCACTGCCGACACACCACGTTCGGCACCGTCCTTGACGAGGTGACCATCGACGAGCCCGTGGTGCAGGCTGCCTTCGAGCGCTACCTCGAACTCCGACACGAACTGGGACGCGAGAAGAAGCCCGTCTGCCTTATGGACATGGGCACCATCGGCGCCAAGTACCTCGTGCACACCGGCAAGCTCACGGGACTCGACGAGTCCGAGGAAATCAACGCCTGCACCGTCCGCTGCACCGTGGACGTTGATGGCGAAGACCAGGACTGGCTCTTCCTCTTTAAGAACGAGACGCACAACCACCCCACCGAAATCGAGCCCTTCGGCGGCGCGGCCACCTGCATCGGCGGCGCCATCCGCGACCCACTGAGCGGGCGCAGCTACGTGTACCAGGCCATGCGCGTGACCGGCGCGGCCGACCCCACCGTCGCAGTGGACCAGACGCTTCCCGGCAAGCTTCCCCAGCGAAAGATCGTGCGCACGGCCGCTGCGGGCTACTCCAGCTACGGCAACCAGATTGGCTTGGCCACCGGCCAAGTCAGCGAGCTCTACCACCCCGGCTACGTCGCCAAGCGCATGGAAATCGGCGCTGTGGTAGGCGCCACGCCCGCAAGCCACGTCCGTCGCGAGTGTCCCGCACCGGGCGATGCCATCGTGCTGCTCGGCGGGCGCACCGGTCGCGACGGTATCGGCGGCGCCACCGGCAGCTCGAAGGCGCACAAGGCCTCAAGCCTCACGACCTGCGGTGCCGAGGTCCAGAAGGGCAACGCCCCCATCGAGCGCAAGCTCCAGCGACTCTTCCGACGCGAGGACGCCTGCCGCCTCATCAAGCGCTGCAACGACTTCGGCGCGGGCGGCGTGAGCGTTGCCATCGGCGAGCTGGCCGACGGACTCGACATCAACCTCGATCTCGTGCCCAAGAAGTACGAGGGTCTCGACGGCACCGAACTCGCCATCTCCGAGAGCCAGGAACGCATGGCAGTGGCACTCGCGCCCGAGGACGTGGACGCGTTTCTCGCCCTCGCGCATGAGGAGAACCTCGAGGCCACCGTCGTTGCCTCCGTCACCGAGGAGCCGCGCCTGCGCATGAAGTGGAACGGCGACACCATCGTGGACGTGAGCCGCACCTTCCTGAACAGCAACGGTGCACCCAAGCACCAGAAGGTGCACGTGCCCCGCGCGAAGGCCTGGACTCCCACGTGGAAGGGCACGACCGTCGCGGAGCGCCTGCGCACAGTGCTGACCGACCTCAACGTAGCCTCCAACAAGGGACTCTCCGAGCGCTTCGACTCCACCATCGGGGCGGCAAGCGCCCTCATGCCGTTCGGCGGACGCACTCAGCTGACGCCCGCGATGGGCATGGTGTGCAAGATGCCCGTTGACGGCGAGACGACCACCGTGAGCGGCATGGCGTGGGGTTACAACCCATTCCTTACGAGCGCCGACCAGTTCCGCGGCTCGTATCTGGCCGTCGTGGAGTCCGTCGCCCGCCTCGTCGCCTGCGGCCTGTGCCGTCAGGACGCCTACCTCACCTTCCAGGAATACTTCGAGCGCCTCGGAGGCGACCCCGCACGTTGGGGCAAGCCCACCGCAGCCGTGCTCGGTGCGCTGATGGCACAGCTCGACCTCGGCATCGGCTCCATCGGCGGCAAGGACTCGATGAGCGGGAGCTTCGAGGACCTCGACGTACCCCCCACGCTCGTGAGCTTCGCCACGGCGATCGGTTCGCTGAATCGCGTCATGTCGCCCGAATTCAAGCGCGCTGACGGCAAGGTGGTTCTTGTCTCGCCGCGCTACCTCGAGGACGGCATCACGCCCGAACCCGCATCCCTACTGGCGGCCATCGACTTCATACAGCAGCTCATCGATGACGGCGACGCCCTCGCCGTGAGCACGCCCGGCTATGGCTGCCTCGCCGAGACGCTCTTTAAGATGTGCGTGGGCAACCAACTCGGCGCCGACCTTTGGGGCCTTGATGCCGAGCGACTCTTTGCGCCAGCTTACGGGAGCTTCGTGGTCGAGGTCAGTGACTGCACGTACGTGCCGCGCAACGGCAACGGGTTCGCGATCGAGCACGTCGGCACTGTCATTGATGCCTACGAGCTGCGCATCGCCGGCGAGACCATCGACCTTACGGCAGAGCAAGAGGCTTGGGAGGCGCGCCTCGAGTCCGTCTTTGCGTACCGCGGCGAGGGCGAGACGGTGGGGCAGGTTTCTTGGTATGCCACCAATCGCCCCGCGCACACGGCACCGAAGATCGGCCTCGCCAAGCCGCGCGTCGTGATTCCGGTGTTCCCCGGCACCAACTGCGAGTACGACACCGCCCGGGCGTTCCGGCGTGCCGGCGCAGAGGTCAGCACCCTCGTCATCAACAACCTCTCCTCACGGGCCGTGGCGGAGAGCTGCGACCGTCTGGTGGCAGAAATCGACAACGCCCAAATCATCATGCTACCCGGCGGATTCTCTGGCGGAGACGAGCCCGACGGTTCGGCGAAGTTCATCACGGCGTTCTTCCGCGCGCCGCGCGTGACCGAGGCCGTGCGCAGGTTGCTCAACGAGCGCGATGGCCTCATGCTGGGCATCTGCAACGGCTTCCAGGCACTCATCAAGCTCGGCCTCGTGCCCTTCGGCGACATCGTGCCCATGACGGACGCGTGTCCCACGCTCACGTTCAACACGCTCGGGCGCCATCAGAGCCGCCTCGTCCGCACGCGCGTCGCAAGCGACCTCTCTCCGTGGCTCTCCAAGTGTGGGGTCGGCGACGTGCACAACATCGCCATCAGCCATGGCGAGGGACGCTTCGTGGCCAGCACCGAGCTGCTCAACTCGCTCATCGACCACGGACAGATTGCCACGCAGTACGTGGACGAGAACGGCGTGCCGAGCATGGACCTGCGCGTCAACCCCAACGGATCGGCGCTTGCCATCGAGGGCATCACCAGCCCCGACGGGCGCGTGCTCGGCAAGATGGGCCACACCGAGCGGGCCGCCGATGGTCTCTACCAGAACGTGCCCGGCAATGCGTTCCAGCCGCTCTTCGAGGGAGGCGTCGCCTACTTCGCGTAGGCTCGCCCGCAGGAGCTCTCCCGCAGGCACCTACAGCCCCTCAACCGAAGCCGACCCCCCGGGGTCGGCTTCGTCTCTTTCGTAGGCTTTCTCGCTCCTTACGCCAGCAACCGCTGCTCTTAACGAATATGCCGGAAAGGTCGTTTACGCGCTAAAGACATTCAGAGCCGAAGGCATTGCCGAGCAACAGTGAGCAGAGGCCGGACCATCACAAAGAAGGCACCCTATACCTCCATGAAGAAGTCGCCCTCGTAGTCGTGGGTGCCAACGTCACTCGCGGTGCCCCGCATGGTGTCGGCCCCGAAGTTGACCGTTCCCTCGTATTGGCGCAGGTCATCGAGGCCACCCTGATTGATCCACGACGTGCCCGCGAGGTAGATGTCGCCGGTATCCCAGTCCACGTTGCCACGGATGTAGTAGCTCGCGTTCGTGGCGCCGGCAACGTCTTCGTCGACGCCCACGTAGCACACACCCTCGAGCGTGCCATCATCCGAGACGCTCGTGAAGTCGAACGTGATGGCCCTACTGATCGTGTCGTCGCCAGATATGTGAGAAGTCCAGCCCTCGTACGAGCCCCTCCACGTGCGCGGGAACGAGTCCGCCCTGCTCTGCGTACGCGGTTCGGGCGTCGGTTCGGGCGTCGGCGCTGGCTTGGAATCGGAGGTGGAGCTAGAGACGGGCGCGGGACGGTTGACCGTAAGCTGGCTCACAGCCGACATGCGCCAATAGCCGTCGTAGTCGCCGGTATCGACGTCGCTTGCGCGTCCCGCGACGTAGCTGTTCGCGAAGTCCACCGACCCACGATACTGACGCAGGTCCGCAAGCCCTCCTTGCTCGATCCAGCTCGTACCGTAGACGTAGAGGTCGCCCGTAGTCCAGTCGATGGTTCCTCGCACGTTGTAGCTGGCATACGTCGCACCGGCGCTCACCTGTGCGACGCCCACATAGCACACGCCCACAAGGTCGCCCTGATCCGAGACGCTCGTGAAGTCGAACGAGACCTGGCGGTCGATGCTCTCGGTCCTCGAGACCCACCCCTCATAGACACCGCTCCACAAGCGCGGGAACGACGCCGCTGCAGCGGGATTCGCACGCGACGTCTCTTTCTCGGGACTGGCGTCGGTCTTTGCCTCGGGCTCGGGCTTCGATTCAGCCTCCGCAGCCCACTGCGCCCGGAAGGTAAGATCGTTGTTTGCGGCAACGATGTCGCCAGGCGTGTATTCGACGCCGTTGTTTCCCACCCAGCACTCAAAGACATACCCCTCGCGGGTGAATGCGCACTTGGGAAGCGTGTAAGTGCCGCCCTTCTCGACTTCGGCACCTTCCATGGTGCCTGCGGCGTCTTTGCCACCCACCAGGGTGATCTGCACCGTCGCGGGTATCTCGAGCGACTCGGGCGTCTCGGGCGTCTCGGCCTTCTCGCCACCCGTGACCTGCTCGGTGCTCGCAGCTTGCTCGGCAGACTCTCCCCCACCTGAGCCTTCGTCCTGTGCGCCACCTGCAACCAAGAAGTAGGCCATCACGGCGATGGCCACAATCAACGCGACCAGCAGCGCAATGAGTGCAGGATGCAACGGCTTCGCAGGCGGCACGTCCTCGTCGAACGGCTCCAGAGGCGGGACTTCGGGCGGAAGCGGCTCATACGGCTGCGTAACAGGCAGCTCAGAGAGGTGCGTGTCCTCGCCGAACGATGACTCGCCCGGCAAAGGCGTCGGGTCCTCATCCTCGACATACTCCGTCAGAAGCTGCCCGAACTCGTGAGCGGCAACTTCGCGCAGGCCCATGCAGCGCGCTACCGCGTTGCGCACGCACGAACACACGTCGCACGCACTCTTCTCTTCTATGGACCGATACCGAAGCACGAGATATGCGCGATTGGTCGCGTCATTGAGCTCGTCTTCATCTGGAAGGCCCTTGGCCACGAGGGCAAACGGATCCAGGAACTCGTGATTGCAGTTCTGCGCAAACACGACACGTTCGCGCGACTCTGAATCGCACAGATCTGCCACGAGCGCCCGCAAACGGCTCGGCTGGTCCAACAGCTTGAGGCCTTCGTCCGTGAGCATGTGATACAGGCAGTCCTCCAGGCCATCGGACTCATTCTGCTTCGGTGCGATCACAGACGAAGAGCGCACGGTCGCGTCGAGCGTCAGGGGCGTCGTGACACCGTCCAAGGAACTACCGCATGACCTGCAGAACTTCGCATCGTCGTCGTTCTCAACATCGCACACGGGACAAAACATGCCTACTCCTGCCGTCGTTGGGCCACTCCCGCCGTCGCCGAACCGGGCCATAAGTGTAACACGCAGAGGGTCGCCCCCAGTCGGTCCGCCCACAGGCCAGACCGTCACTCAGCACGGCGACCAGCACGGCGACGAATGACCGACCTCGGCGGAGAGCGGCCAAACCCGGCGGTGAGCAGCCGACCCCGCGGTGAACTACTCAGCAGGTATCTATTATTGAATCATCGGGCGCAAACGCGCAGGAACGTGCGCGTATTGCTTCATTCATTGATACCTGCTGAGTAGTTTAGCAGCCTTTCAGGTGGATTCGTACATCGTCACGCGTCCTCGCTAGCGTAGAGTGGGTGCCAATCGAAGCGGGCGATCGGCGTATGGCTCGCAACGACTTCGGCAAACCGATTGGTCGCCACCTCGCCTCTGAGGGTCTCGGTCTTTCCGTCGCCGTCCTCAAACGTGTAGAAGCCCCCGTCCGCGACCACGCGAGAGATGAGCTTGAGGTCGTTGGCTTTCTTCCCCATCTGCCAGTACTCGCAGACGTAGTAGGTCGCGCCGCCTGACCCGCCGGTCGCCAGGGCGCCGTCCTCGCACGGAACGCAGTACGCCCGGTGCCCGAGCGACGTCATGCCCTCGTCACCCAGGACTCGCGTCGGCTCGCCGTCGACGATCGTGAACAGGTCGTAGAGCCTATACCACACGCTCAGGCCCTCGTTCAAGGTGGGCTCTTCTTCCTCGACGCCGATGAGAAGCTCGACGCTTCCGTCACCGTTCAGGTCGCACAGGGCGTATGCGAGCTCTTCTTTGGTGTGAGCGCGCGCAATCCACGCCTCGGGGTTGACGGCCTCGTACGGCGGCTGGTCGTCGCTCGCGAGCCCTTCGCGATAGGCCTTCAGGACGGACTCGTACTGGTCCGACTTCGGGCTTGATGCCACGTCATGCGACGAGCCCCCATTCGGAGTGTCTCCGTGCAGCTCCAACCACCTGCGGTTCTCGCGCAAGAACTCGGACTCGCCGAACGGAGTGGGCTCGATGCTTGCGTGCGAGACCCACAGCTCACCGTAGAGTTCGGGCATCGTCGGGTCGGTGAGGTCGACGGCATTGAACGGCTCCTGACCCTGCAGGGTCTTCCTCGTGGCGTACTCGACCTCATACGTCTGAACGTCATAGTCGCTCTCGATGCGCGCCGAGACGATTGAGCCGTCCTCGTCCGTGGTGAAGGTCGCACGCCGCGCGCCGTCGTCCACCGACGCCAGGCGGCCCTTCTTGTCGTAGGAATACGTCTGGCTTTGCTCGGAGCCCCCGTTGTGGTGTTGAACCCTGCGTGTCACGCGCCCCTCGCCGTCATACTCGTAGGCGTACCTGCTGAGCAGCTTGTCATCTGTGTCGCGCATCTCGATTGAGGCGATGCGGTTGCCCTCACCGTAAGCCACGCTCGCGTCATAGTGGGTCTTTGGCAGCTTCTCGACACCGGTACCACCGCCAGCCTTCACCGACTCGACCGCCTGCCCGACAACCCGCCCCTCCTCGTCGTAGGAGAACGAGAGAATCCCAGCGTCGACCGCCTGCCCGGCCCTGATGAGGTAGTCGCGGGTGACGAGGTTCCCATCGTGATCATGCTCGTCGTAGACGTGGCGAGACTCGGCGAGTTCCGTTCCGTCCGCGCGCGACGTCGTGCCGTCCTTGGCGTACTCGATCTTCCACTCCACCGGATGTCCCTCCATGGCGGCACTCCAACCGTCCTCGTTGCCGGAAACCTCGGCGAGTCGACCGTCAGCATCGTACTCGAAGTCGAGGGCATAGGTGAGCTCCCCGTTCCAGCCTCCGAACTCCTTCGAGGTCTCGCGCTTGATCTCCTTGTGCGTGATGCGTCCCTGTTTGTCGTACGTTGCCGTCACCCACTCGTCGTAATAGCGGTCCTCGTGCTTCTTCTCCACGCACTTCATGTGATACTTCGTCACGAGCTTGCGGGGCACCGCGTCGGCAGTGGTCTTTTTGCTCGGGGCGGCAAGCGCCGGACGGCCGATCCCTGCCACGCTCGTCACCAGGAGCGCGAGCGACGCGGTCAGCAGTGCCGAGATGAGCCTGCAACACGTAGTGAATCTCTTCTTCGATGTGGTCATGACGTCTCCCCTCCGCAGACCCTCTTTCTGGGCCCATTGCAAGACTTTTCAGCTATCAATATACACCACCGCATGCCGCTGCTGCGGGAAGTGCGCCTCCACGATCGTTTGTCTCACTTCCCTGAGGACACTCTCTCATGCGCATCTTCCACGCGTTGCGCAATGCCGCCCACCTAGTGACTTCCCCCACCTATACTGAACATGAAAAACCTGTAAGCGCGTCAATCCGCGCGAGGCGGAGACGGGGGATGAGTCATGTTTGAATGGTGCCATTCGGGACTCGAGGGCTATTGCAAGGCTTCGGCGGCACTCCTCGGCGAGACGGAACAAGCCTCATTGTGGCTCGCCTTCTGCAAGGACCTGCTTCCCGATCGGACCCAAAGAACGCTCACACGCTCATGGACGCTTTCGAACGTGCGGCAAGGGCGCAGCTGCCGACAAGCGCTCTTTGAGAAATGCTGGCTCGCGGGTCGTCACGGCAAAGACTACCTGGACGAGGCGGAATCCTTCGCAAGGGGCACAATCCCCCAGGAAGGCTTCGCGACCATACCCCGGCACTCCTCCTACGAAAGGCAGCTAACAGCCTGCGTCAACGATGCCGAGAGGCGACAGCTCGCCATCAGTCGCTGCGAGCAGGATGCCATCGATTCGTGCGTCTCGCACATCGCCAGCCTCGCGAGCGATGATATGGCAGCCGACGCTGCGTACATAACGTCCCTCGTGATGCGAGACGACTTTGCCATCGACTTCTTCACGTCCGTCATCCCCGCAATCGAGCGCGGGCTGCTCTCGGAACGCTACCGAGCCGCCGACATACAGCAGTTTACGTTAACGCTCAACGCCCTTTCCCCTGCGGCACATCGCTGCATTGTGGAGGAGGGGGCGAATCTTGAGCCGTTTTGTGCGTTTCTCAAGTCGTTGGTCACCGGACTCATATACGGCCCCGTGCATCCGGTGGCCATCGGCAGGGCGTGGGACGCGACGCAGGACTATCTGCCGTATGACCAGCCGGAAAACCCACGGGGGACGACATTGCGGCTCACGCAATTGTTCGACGAGCGCGGACGCTTCACCGGATACTCGGACGTGTACCGCTCCTCACAGCTGGTACTCTTTGGGCGGAGCCCAAACGCCAGGGATTACGAGTGCCGGTGCGCCGAACTCTTCAGGGACGAGCCCGCCCTGCTTGCGACAATCCGCTCGAAGGAGGCGGTCATCTTCCCCATCGCGCTCCATGACGCCGTGAGCAACATCCACGGGCTGCTCCTCTGCGAAGAGGACGTGTGGCGGTTCTACGACCTCGAGTCGACGAACGGCACGAGCATCACGTCCGAGAACGGCACGAGCGACGTCGCGCACCTCGTAGAGGTGCGCGCTGGTGATTGTCTGCGTCTGGGCGCCCCCGCAAGCGCACATGACGCAAACGCGTTCTGGGACGCCGCGACCATACGGGCAACACTGCACGTCAACCGCGTCGAAGAGTTTCTCTGACCCTAATCGCCGGGCCGCACCACAGAAAGACCCGCGCGCCTGATGAGCGGTATGAGCTGCCGTGCAACGTCGCGGTCGTACTCCTTCATGTCTTCGTCTAGCTCCTCGTAGGGCACGAGGAATGGGGAGGTGCGGGCCACGGGATCACTCGCCTCAGACGTAACGTCAAGCGTCCAGCCAGCTTGGAGGCGCTCCTCAATCCAGCGGTCATGCTCGAGGCGAGCCAGCAACTCGACCTGTTGCTCACTGAAGGATTTGACTTCGCCCGCGCACACTCGTCCGTCGCTCACCACAAGCTCATAGCCGAGCGCTCTGACCTTCTGGGGGATATGCTCTGCCTGAGCATGGTCAGAACGCCGCAGGTCTTCCGGCTGATCCTCGAATCGCTCGAACGGAACCGTCTTGCCCTGCGCGCGCCTCAGCATCTTGTAGGTCTCGAAGGTGGCCACAGCCAGCCGGTCAATGAGCGCATCGAGCTTCGCCTCGGGAGTGTTCATGCAATTCATAAGACCCTCCCTGTCCAAATACGGCCTGCAAAAGCTCCGGGCAAGCGCGAGGAGCTGCGCCGAGGCAAACGTCTGCCCATCGACTTTGGTCAAGTTCAAGTCATGCGCCATCGCGTCAACGTCGAGCGAAAGCTCGAGGTGCCGCGCAAACGGGGGCGTGCCATCGGCAGGGTAACCAAAGTAGGCCACGTCTTTGGCCACATACCGAAGGAAGGCCTCAAGAACCTGTGCGTAGTGGGCACCTCCGTTCAGCGCAGTCGCGCCACCATCCAGGTGAAAGGAGAGTGCGGCCAAATAGCCCATGTCGAGCTCCAAGGGATTCGGCGCGAACGCGACGCGCTGATGGGCAAGGTGAGAGGGGACCTCGCAAAAGAGGGTGTGATACAGCGGTGCGCGTGCCTTCGCCTCGCGTTGGCGCAGGGTGCCCCCCAGCTCGAAGTCTATGACCGTCGCTCGAATATCGGCCGGCTCCCGACCAAAGCGTCGTACGCACACGTTCTCGCAGCGAAGGTCCCGGTGATAAATGCCCGCGTCATGCGCATGCATGACCTGCACATATACGTCGTACAGCACCTTTTTGTTCTCGGCTTCGCGTTCCGGCGTGCCCGTGGGATGCAGTATGGGAAGGGAGCCGAGCCAAGTACCCGCGCATGCGCCCCTCAGCACGTTCGCAAGACTTTCTCCCGCGTCCTCCTCCACGATCGTGGGCCACCGCACGCCGGTTCCCTCGAAGTCGTGCTGGGTTATGGCAAAGAGCTTCGGACCGACGCCGAGCGTCGAGAGGAGACCTAGGTTCGCGCACTCAACGCCGAAGCTTGCGGAGAAGGTCGGGTCGAACGCCACCGCCCTCGCCGCCATGCCATCGGGATGGAGCGCATCGACGAACGTGCCACAAAAGACCCGTTTGCGCCGCGAGGAAGCCGCAGGAGTCTGCGCGGGATCGTAGCTGAACCTCCAGCCAGATTCAAAGTCCTGGACAATCCCGCCTTGGCCGCTTCCCGACCTCGAGCGCTGATATTTGACGGTGCCTTCCATCCTGCCCCTTTCACCGGCTTCCAGGTCGTGCCTCCCGGCTCATCACAACCTTACTACCACGGCCGTGGCATCGTCGCGACCCTCGCCGCCAAAGGCCAGACGCGCGGCGGCCCTCTTTGCCGAGGGGCCGTCTGCGGCAGCGCACTCAGACAAGAGCGCGGCCATGGCGTCACCTCGGGTCATGCGCCATGCGCCGTCGGTGCACATCGCAAAGCACACGATGGCATCTGCGTCTATCATGACACTGCCCGCCCCCTCGTGCGGGGGGCACACCTCAAGGGTCGATGTGAGAACCGCACCGCTCGTTCCCCTCGTAAGAACAAAGCATGCCGTGTCGCCCATCCATGCCACCTGCAAGCATCGTGACGCGAATCGCACAACCATCAGGGTGGTGCCGCTCTTCGGCGAATCTATCGTGTCGGTCAGGTCTTGAACGTCCCGCAAGGCAACCTGCAAGGCGTCACGTGCTGAACCCCCCTCCCGGAGGCAAGTCATGGCTACGTGGCAGGCAAACCTTGCCAAGAAGTCTCCGTAAGGCGCTCCGCCCATGCCGTCGGCCACGCATATGCCAACCTGCGACTCACTGCAGACGTAGTCAGCATTTGCACCCTGCCTACGGCCCACCGAACAAACGCCAATCTCCGCATCGTCATACCAATGGCTCTCTTTGCTTGCCATGCAATCCCTTCGCCCGAAGCCAACACATACCGTCAGCTTCGCACGGCGTGCGCGTCCCCATTGCGCAATGGGTCGTCCACCACGGCACATCTCGCTGGACAGGGTTGCCCAATCCGGCAGTTTGCTGAATTGTTCGCTTCGTCGAGCGCTACTGCACCGTCGTCAGCTTCCCGTCCTGCCAAATGACTATCTCGCTCACCGACTTCACGCTCCAAGGCATCTCGTGGTCCCCGGTGCCGACATCGCGGGCGGCCCCTTGCATGGTGTCGCCCGCCAGCCCCAGGATTCCATCGTACTCTCGCAGCTCGCCCAGGCCACCTTGGTCAATCCAGTCCGTACCCGAGAACCTCACGGCACCGGTCTCCCAGTTCACCGTACCGCTCACATGACAGGTTCCGTACGTCTCCCCTGGCCCCGTCTCGGCCGTACCCACGTAGCACACGCCCTCTATCCGCCCGCCCTCCGTGACGGTCTGGAAGTCGAGCGCCAAGGCCCGGCTGATGTGGTGGTCGCCGTCGACAAGCGACGAGGTGCCCGTATACGTACCCATCCACCTGCGAGGGAACGACTCCGCCGGGGTGGGCTCGGGCTCCGGCTCGGCCTCCTCCGTTGCAGGCTCGTCGGCAGCGGACCCTTCCTCGGCGGACTCCTTCACAACAGATTCTTCCTCCGACGGCTCTTCGGGCGGCTGCGACAATCTGGGACCCAGCGCGAACGCCGCACCAGCAATCGCGACGACGAGGAAGGCCGCGGCGAGCAGGCGGAGGGCGACCCTCCTGCGGCGCGGCCTGACGCCCCCAAAGAACCCGCAGAGCCTGCTGATGAACTCGTCGTAGTAGCCCGAATACAGCCCGGGGCCGTTCATATTCCTCACGTCGTCTATGTCGTCGGGCAGGAGCTCGGGAAACTCGAAGCCGTTCGTGATAACGGGCACGATGAGCCGCCCGCACTCGAGCGCATGGCGCAGCTCCGCACTTACCCAGTCGCCCTCGTTTACGCACCGGTCAAGGCTGTGAGGGGTGCAGACAAGCACGAACACGGGAGTGGCCCCGATTATTTGGAGGAGCCTGTCGTCGAACCTACCACTGCGCAGCGACTCGACGTCGAGAAAGACGCGGTAGCCGCGCTCCACGAGGCTGTCGCGGATTCTGCCGGCGAGGTACTCGCCGCCCTCGCGGCGATAGCTTATGAACACGTCGTACTTCTCCACCGCCACCTCCCGCCGAACGGTCCTCAGGTAGATGATACACCCTCGTGCCATAGCGTCATCTGCTGGGATCGGCCACCTATGGAGGAATTCGCTGTATGCGTATTGCCATTTCCCTCTGCAATAGCTTGACACCAAGCTATGCGCATGGCTACAATAGATGCGGTGACACGCCCAGAGCCTCCTGGGCAGCGCCACTTTTTTCTACGGCCGAAGGGTGGGTGAGACCCTATCGGCCATTACTTTTGAAGCGTTGCTGTCTTCGTGCTCGGTTCCGTCTCCTTCTTCTACGTCGCCTTTCGGCCCGTGCGCGGGCATCACGTTCCTCCCGCGCGGTGATCCAGCAGATGACTGCCGTGACCAGTTCGAGAATACGCGTCAACAGTTCCATGGGCTGACCTCCTCTCCAGAGGCGCTGCCCACACTCAGACGTGCCACCGCGTCTGTCTCTCTGGCAGAGGTCCTTTGTCGTTGTATGCCTATTGGCACATCCCCGCAATCGACCGACGAGGCGGCGGGCGGTCTGCCTCGGCGCACCGCCAAAGTCATCCGCCTCGTATGGCAAGACGTTTCCGAGCTCGAGGGAGCGCGAAACGTCCCTCCGAGCGAGCCGGCTGAGAACCACCTCGCCCGGAGGGACGTTTG
>CADBYM010000011.1 GCA_902798915.1 uncultured Coriobacteriaceae bacterium
GCGAGGTTCGACGAGGCGGTGAGGGGGGCGGCCGAGGCGGGCGCGAAAAGCGAGGCGGAGGCCGTCGCCGCGGCGGCTGCCGGGCTCGGCTACCGCGTGACCGTCGCCGACCTCGAGCGCTCGAGCGCGGGCGCCGAGGAGATCGACCTCGACGATCTCGCGGGCGTGGCGGGCGGAGCGGTGTTGATCGACTCAGGTGCCGCACACGGGCACGAAATGTATTGTAGGAAGCTCTCTTTGCTCACATGTTGATAGTCATTGTTTTCCTGGCTGACGGTCCCCGCGACGCCTCGCGGCGCCGCCGGAAAGGGTCTCTTGGGCGGACGGTCACGCCAGCGCCCCGCCGCGGCTTCGCGACGCATTCCCATGACGTTCGTGGCGCGGGCCCCGCCCTCAAAGGCGGGGCCCGCGCCCTTCTCGGCCGCTCAAACCTTGGCCACCTCCCGACGTGCCCCGCCGCCACTGCGGTGCGGCACGCATCCTTCAGGAACCCGACCGTTTCTCGGGTTGGTTGGACCTCGCGCTGGCTTGGCATAACGGCGTTGCGACGAGCCCCGGTGGGCACCCGATCAAGGCGTCACGGCAGGACGAAGTAGTCAGCGCAGGAGCGCACGCCATTCTCAATGCCCGCGCGGATGTCGTCCTCCGTCGCCTCCTCACGACACAGCGCGCGGGTGCCATCCTCGAGCTCCAAGTCGCGGTCGTACCGATACGCCCACGTGGAACAGTGGACGGGTTTTTCGTTCCACCGATGGTGGAACGAAAAACCCGTCCACTGTTCCAGTGTTCCAGGACACTCACGCCTCCACGATGCGGCAGGTGTGCTCCTTGGTCCTGACGTCGTAGGTGACGGCCGCCACGAGGATCAGCACGCCCAGGTCGCGCAGGACCTGGGGGTAGTCGCGTTCGAACACCTGGTCGACGGCCGCGCGCACAGGCTTATCCCACTTGAGCTCCACGAGCAGTGCCGGCCGGTCCGTGCCCGCCCTCGACAGGTAGGCCACGTCGGCGAAGCCTCGGCCGGAGGGCAGCTCGTCCACGCACGCCCAGTCGTCGACAGCCGCCACGAGCGCAGCCTTCACGACGGCACGCAGCGCCTGCTCGTCGTTGTAGTGCAGCGGCGAGCAGGCCACGTCGTGAGCACGCCCGATGGCGGCGGCCACCGCCTCCCCGTCCCCGGCCATCACGTCCTCCACGAGCCGCATGGAGTCGCGCATGACGCGGGCGAGCCTCGGGTGGCGGCTCTCCTCCGCCGCGCGCCTCAGCTCCCCGCGCACCTCCTCGTTGGGCACGTGAGCACGCTTGGCGTCGATGTCGAAGCACAGATAGCCCAGGTGCACAAGCAGGGTGAGCGCGTCGTCGCGGCTGGCCACGGCAGCCATGTCGTTCTGGAACTTGTACGGGTCGACGCGCAGCTCCTCTCCGCCGATAGCGCGCAGCACGTCGGCCTGCAGGCCGTCGAAGTCCATATCGATGTAGCGCCGCAGCTCCTCGAAGGTCTCGGTGGAGGGCCAGTAGGAGCCGGTCCTGCGCCTGGCGCAGGCGCGCATTACCGAGTAGGGGGCGTATGTCGCAACGTGGTCGGGCTCACCAGGCGCAGGATCGAACGCCGGCAGGTCGTATCCGTCGTACCACCGACGCACGTCGGTCAAATCCAAGCCACGCTTGGCGCAGAGCCGTTCCACCTCGTGCTCGTTGAAGCCCACGTACGGCACGTACTGGCCGGGGTCGACCATCGTGTACTCGTCGAAGTCCGAGACGGCGCTCTGGTGGGCGTACTTCTTGATGGGTTGGATTCCGGTCATGTAGGCGCCGGCAACGACCTCGGCGGTGAGATTCGCGTTCTTGAAGATGCTCCGCAGCCAGTCGGCGTAGGCATCCTGCGCGGCGGTGTTCCCCTGCGCCAGGCGGTAGGGCGCGTCCCACTCGTCGATGACGAAGACGAACTTTCGGTCGGTTGTCTGCACAGTGTCCCAGAGGGCAGAGGCCACCTCGGATTTCTTGTTCGACGCACCCGACCCGGCACCCGGCGCCAGTTCCCGCAGCTCGGGCAGCACCGCGTGCGCAATAGCAGCAACCGCGTCTGCGCCCTCCGCGGCCTGCATGATGCCCGCCATGTCGAGGCGCAGCACGTTGAACGCGTTGAGGTTGGCGTCCCACCCCTCTTGCCGCGCAACGTCGCGGCCCTCAAAGAGCACCCGCGAGTCGCAACCGCAGCTGTAGAACGCTGCGAGCGACTGTGCCGCGTAGCTCTTGCCGAATCGCCTGGGGCGGCTCACCATCACGAGGTTCCTCGGACCGTTGAGCGTGGAGTCGAAGAGCGAGACGAGCCCCGTCTTGTCCACGTACTCCTCGCCGACTATTCTCGTGAATCCCTCGTTGCCCGGGTTTACGTAGCGCCCCATGTCGCGTTCCCTCCTCGCCCGCTCAGCCCGCGCACATTATACCTCGTGGCAAGGGACTCCACCGGGGGCTGGCCACCGTACGCAGGGGTGCGCCCGCCGGCGCGTCCCGTGCCGCTCGCGGGCAGTGGCGGACGGATTGGCGTGAAACGCTGTGCCACCTGCGTGCGAGTGAGTCGATGGTGGAACAGGGGACGGGTTTTTCGTTCCACCGATGGTGGAACGAAAAACCCGTCCCCTGTTCCATCCCCTGTTCCAGGACCTCGCGCTGGCTTGGCATAACGGCGTTGCGACGAACCCCGGTGGGCACCCGATCAAGGCGTCACGGCAGGACGAAGTAGTCAGCGCAGGAGCGCACGCCGGCTTCCATGCCCGCGCGGACGTCGTCCTCCGTCACCCCCTCGCGACAGAGCGCGCGGGTGCCATCCTCGAACTTCAGGTCGCGGTCGTACCGATACACCCACGCCCCGTCCTTCCACACGGCCTTGACGCCCGCCTCATAGAAGAGAAGGTCCCCATCCGCATAGTCTCCGATGCGCGTCAGGCCGTAGCAGTTTTCCTCCGTCGTGGGAAGATTGAGATTGTCGGGCGCAATCTCCTCGCAGCTGCTCACGTCCTCGATCTCGGGGTAGTCCACGTAGCCAGCGATGCCCCCGTTGAGATACGTCACGTCCGCGACGGCCTTGTAGAACTTGCCCTCCTCCAAGGATTCGTACCACGGGAATTGCACGGTTTGCGGATGCTCGACCGTGATGACCTTATCCTCATAGGGAAAGACGTAGAGCACGGCGCCAGAGACACGGTCGTTCCACATCTGGTCGGTGGACGTGTCGTCGATCTCGACGACCTCGACCCCGTCGTCCCCTCCCGTGGATTGTCCGGGAGAAGTGCAGCCTCCCAAAGCCAGCACCGCCATCAGGAGAACGGCGGCACCAAGCGACAGATGCCTCATGCATTTGGCCGATACGATCATCCGAGTCATGGCTTGTTCCTCTCACAAATCGTGGACTGAAATCGCGGACTGCGACCGATGCATCACATGCGCTCGTACACCGGTATGGACTCGAGCGGCGCGGCGGCCACGAACTCGGCCGGGCCCTCCGTCACCGAGCCGTCGCGCAGGTCGCGCCACGTGCCGACGGGCAGGTACACCGTCCGCTCGCGCGCGCCCAGCTCGAGCACCGGCGCCACCAGGTAGCGCGGCCCAAACAGCGGCAATGCCGAGCTCGTGGAAGAGCAGCTCTCCCTCGGCGTAGTCCCCGATGCGCACGAGCCCATAGCGCGTCTCTTCGAGCGTCGGCAGATCGAGCTCGTCGGGCGCGACCTCCTCGCAGCTCGCGACCGAGTTGACCTGCGGGTAGTCCACGTAGCCCGCGACGCCGCCGTTGAAGTACGTCACGTCCGCGACGACCTCAACGGCCTCGCCGCCTTCGTCGCCCGGCGCGGCGCAACCGCCCAGCGCCAGCCCGACGGACAGAATCGACGCCGCGGCAAGCCTTGCGATGGATAACGTCTTCATGAGCCCACCCGCCTCACTCGCGCCCGACCAGGCGCAGCCAAAAAACCCTGACTCCATCCTACGTCATCGCAGAGAAAAGTGGCACACTCTCCCGGGGAGAGTGTGCCACTTTTTGCGGGGCGATCAGTTGGAGTACTCCCCTTCTAATCGGTTGGGGGTACTCCCCTTCTGATTAAACGGGACGCCGCTCCCGGGGAGATTGTCCCGAACGGGACGCCGCTCCCGGGGAGATTGTCCCGAACGGGACGCCGCTCCCGGGGAGCGGCGTCCCGCGATCAGACGAATGCCTTGGCGTATTGCTGCTTCACGCCCTCGTAGGTGGTGCCGGGGGCCTTGGCGCCCTTGGGGAGAAGGACGATCTGGACGGCCTCCCCGCGCTTGGCCTGGCCCTCGGTGCCGGCCTTGGCGCCGTTCTTGGCCCACGCCATCCAGCCGTAGGTCTGGGCGTGCACGCGGTAGTAGACGTCGTACTTCTTGGCCATCTGGCCCGTGAGGCGGACCTGGATGGCCTCGAGGCGCCTGGACTGGCCGGTGGTGCCGCACGTGGCCCCGTCCTTGGCCCAGGCCTTCTCCCAGCCGTAGGTCTGGACGTGGGCGCGGTACTCGATGCCGCCCGCCACGGGGAAGGACTTCCCCAGCTTGAGCTGGATGGCTTCCAGGCGCAGGCCCTTGCCGGAGGTTCCGATGACGGCCGAGCCGCCCTTGGCCCAGGCCTGCCAGCCGGTGCCCTGGACGTGCGCGCGGTCGGAGCAGCTCGGCGCCACGACCTTGAAGGTGGTCTTCACGGTGCCCGCGTAGTTGCCCTTGCCCTTGGCGGTGACCGTGGCGGTGCCGGCCTTGACGTTGTTCTTGTAGGAGTAGGAGAAGTCCGTCCCGGCCTCGAGCGCCCTCTTGCCGGCCTTCACCGCGGGCTTGGGCTTGATGGCCTTGCCGGTGTAGCCCTGCGCCGCGACCTCGGCGATGCTCGTGATCTCGGCGGGCGAGATCTGGAAGGTCGTGGAGACGCTGCCCGTGTAGCCGCCCTTGCCCTTCGCCGTCACGGTCGCCGTGCCGGCGTTCACGTTGGCCTTGTAGGAGAGCGTGTAGTCCGTGCCGGCCTTGAGCGTGGCCTTCCCGGCCTTCACGGCGGGCGTGGGCTTGATGGCCTTGCCGGTGTAGGTCTTCGCCGCGACCTCGGCGATGCTCGTGAGCTTCACCTTGGCGGGCGTGGCCTTCGCGATGGTGAACGCCTGCGTGGCCTTCGCGGGGAGCTTGTAGTTCGCGTTGGAGAGCTTGGTGGCCGTGGCCGTGTGGGAGCCGGCCGCCTTGGCCGCGCCGGTCACCGTCACGGAGCACTTGTCGCCGGCGGCGAGGTTGCCCACGGCGGCCGTCGGCACGTGGCTCTTGCCGTCGTAGGTGAAGGAGGTGTTCTTCCAGGCGAGCTTGGCCTCGCGCTGGGCGATCGCGAACGCCTGCGTGGCCTTCGCGGGGAGCTTGTAGTTGGCGTTCCCGAGCTTCGTCGCGGTGGCGGTGTGGGAGCCGGCCGCCTTGGCCGCGCCGGCCACCGTCACGGAGCACTTGTCGCCGGCGGCGAGGTTGGAGACGGTCGCCGTGGGCGCGTGGCTCTTGCCGTCGTAGGTGAAGCTCGTCCCCTTCCAGGAGAGCTTGGCCTCGCGCGGGGCGACGGTCGTCTTCACCGACTTGGCCGCGAGGTCGCCGTGGTTGGCGTCGCCCCTGACCCGGTACCAGACGTGGTAGGTTCCAGCTTTGGTCCCTGTAGGGATGGATGTGGTATAAGGTTGTGTTGCTTCGGTTGCGGTGCCGAGAGCGTACTGCATCTCGCCGCCGGTTGCTTCGCCGGTAACGGTCACCAGAGGCTTCTCCGTCCCGTCGTAAGTGCGACTGTTCGCGGTAACCGTAGCAGCGACAGCATTCGCCTTGCCAACCGTCACAGTCACGTCCACGTCGGAAGCGGCATTGTGGTTATCATCTCCGGCGAAGTTCGCCTTGAAGGTCGCCGCCGGGTCAACGACATTGCCGACGCTCTGCGTGCTGTCTGCCCATGTCCAGCCATCGGGCAGCGTCACGTTTGCCAGCGTTTGCCCGTAGGTGGCGGTCAGGCCGGTCGGCGCGGTGGGATCGGCCTTGCCAACCGTCACAGTCACGTCCACGTTGGACGCGGCTTTATAGTTATCATTTCCGGCAAAGTTTGCCTTGAAGGTCGCTGCCGGGTCAACGACATTGCCGACGCTTTGCGTGCTGTCTGCCCATGTCCAACCGGTGGGCAGCGTCACGTCCGCCAGGGTCTGCCCATAGGTAGCAGTCAAGCCGGTCGGCGTAGTCGGGTCTGCAGCGGAGACCGTCACGCTCACGTCCACGTTGGATGCGGAATTGTAGTTGTCATTTCCGGCAAAGTCTGCCTTGAATGTGTTGCTGCCAACGTTGCCAACGCTCTGCATGCTGTCAGCCCATGTCCAGCCAGTGGGCAGAGCCACATCGGACAGTTTCTGCCCGTAGGTGGCAGTCAGACCCGTCGGTGCGGTGGGATTTGCCTTATTCACCGTCACGTCGCAGCTTGCGCTCTTGTTGGCGTCCGCGTTGCTGGTGACGGTGACGGTTGCGCTGCCCGCCGCGATGCCCTTGGCGTAGACGGTCAGGGTCTCGGTGGCTGTATCCAACGTGACCTCGTTACCCGCGGTGCAATCCGCATCGGTGTACAGCGTCACAGCATCCGCGTTCGTTCCGTCAACGCTCCACTTCACCATTTTATCCAGCACGCCGTCGGGCTGGATGGAAGCCGTGAAGGCAACGACACCGTCAATGTCGATGGTCTGCGCCTCGGACGGATTCAGGGTCACTGCGCTGACGGAAATCAGCTCCGCATTGGGAATGGCGATGCTCGCATCGTTGTTGGGCGTGCCGCTGACGGTGACCGTCGTCTCATTGGTGCGTGTGGCAGTGACGCCGTTGCTGGTTTTGTTGTTGAACGGCGCGAAGTAGTAGCCGCTGTTCGCAGTATAGGTCACGGTCTCCATCGCGCCGGTCAGGCCGCGCTGCGTTGTTTTGCCCTCCGGCGTCACCACCGCATTATCGCCGCCCGTCAGGGTGACGGTGCGCTTGTGCGTGGCGGCGCGGGCGGTGTAGGTCACGTCGTCCGTGGGGGTGCCGCTGATGGTCACCGTCGCCTCGTCCACGCGGGACATGGTGAGGCCGTTCACGCCGATGTCGTTGAACGCCGTAAAGAAGTAGCCGTCGTCAGAATCATTGTTGTTGGCCGTGAAGGTCACGGCGGCAATCGGGTCGCCCGTGTGGATGAGCTGGAACGCCTCGCCCGCCGTCATCGTCGTGTTCGCACCGGCGGTGAGATTGACCAGCCAGGAGAATTGCAGACACTGGGCGGTGTAAGTATCGGACGAACTTGCCGCAATCGTGCTGCCGTCGTCACGATTCTTGCCAGGGATGTCGTTCGTCACCGTGCCGGCCACGGCGATGGCGGGTGCGCCTTCATCGCCCCAATTGCCAGACTCGGCCATCCAATCAGCATACGCATAACCCTCTGCATCATCATATATAACGTGGTCTCCGCCGTCGCCCGCCAAGCCACCGCTGCCTCCATTGCCGCCGTATACATAGGCGTAACCGTCGCCCACGGTCAGGCTGCCGCAGATCGCCACCTCGCCGCCGCCGCCGTTGGCGCCGTTGGCGCCGTTGCCGGGATCCTGCGCCTCATAACCATAGCCGCCGTAGCCGCCGTTGCCGCCCCAGCCGCCGTCGCCGCCGTCGCCGCCCCAGCAGTGCAGGATGCCGCTGTTGACGAGGACGCTGCCCTCGACGCCCGCCGCGCCTTTGCCGCCGGCCCCGCCGTCGCTGCCGTCGTCGCCGTCATAGCCATCCTCGCCCCAGCCGCCGTCGCCGCCCCTGCCGCCGTGGATCTCCACCTCGGCGCCGTTGACGACCAGCGTGCCATTTGCGCCCATCACGGCGGCGTGGGGGGCGTTGGTGCCGGGCACGCCATAACCGTCGCCCTCTTCGCCCCCTGCGCCGTTCACGACCAGCTTGCCGCCGCCCTCGACGGTCAGGGTATAGCTGTCAAGGTGAATGCCGCCGTTGATGGTGAGCGTCACGCCTTCGCTGATGGTCAGCGTCATGTTGCTGTTGACGGCAAGGCCGTTAATCGTTTGAGTAGCGGAAATCGTTTGATCCGAGACCCATGTTGTGGACGGAACAAACGGGCCACTCATCTCACTCATCTTCGGCGCTTCCGTGACGGTCTCCCCTTCGGATTCCTCCTCCAGGACTTCCTCTGTCACCGACTGCCCCTCGGTGGGCTCCTCAGGCTCCTCCGTGACGGGTTCCTCCGCCGGAGCGGCCTTCTCAGGCTCCTCCGTGACGGGTTCCTCCGCCGGAGCGGCCTCCTCCGGCTCCTGAATTTCCGCTTCTTCCGTCTGCTGGACGCTCTCCACGTCCGGGGTGTCCTCCGGCTCGATCTCTGCGGCCCAGCCGGTGGCGCTGAGCATACCCAGCGTCATGGAAAGGGTCAACAGCAGAGCGATGAGCCGTTGTCCGGTGTTGGTTCGTTTCATGGTTGATCTACCTCCTTTGATTTTGCGCCGCACAGAGCAGCGTGGTTTATGGTTTGAACGCAAAAACCGCCGAGGCTGGCAAAGGGTGCAATACCCCGTCAAATCCGACGGTTATCCATCACGAATGCTGTATGCAGTTTCAAGCGCCCCGCAAGACGCAAAAAGGGCGCAGTTAGCCCATGCTCTGCTCTGCTCTGCTCTGCTCTGCTCTAAGGAGCGTCGTTCTATTCCGCATGGCTGTCGAGCTCCTTTCCGTCAAAAATCAAGCTCCACGAGCACAACGTCTTCTTCCAGGGCGGCCGCCAACGCGCTCGTCGGGCACAGCCCCACCGTCATCGTGAGCGACAGCACCATTGCAAGCGCAGTGCTCAGAAGGCTTCCTGTCTTCGTCTTTGTTCTCATAGGCCTCTCCTTGCCTCACTTCCGTGCTCTTCGAGACCTCAAGCCACATACAAAAGAAGTGACCGCTTGGCCCCCGGGGGCGCCATGCCCCATGGTCCGAACGGTCACCCGTCGTCAAGGTGGTATTTGGTTCCGGCACGGAAGGGATGACAGCCTACGCCGTGACGTGAGCATGGGCGCAACGCTCATGTGTGCCAAGCCCCTTCCGGAAGATGTTCTTGTGCTGTGGATTCCAATTCATTTATATCACTTTCGCGCACCTCGCACCGCCGGGACGCCGCTCCCGGGGAGCGGCGTCCCGCGATCGGTCGGGGGTGCCCCCTTCCGATCACATGCGCTCGTAGACGGGGATGGCGTCGAGCGGCGCGGCGGCCACGAACTCGGCCGGGCCCTCCGTCACCGAGCCGTCGCGCAGGTCGCGCCACGTGCCGGCGGGCAGGTACACCGTCCGCTCGCGCGCGCCCAGCTCGAGCACCGGCGCCACCAGGTAGCGCGGCCCAAACATGAACTCGTCGTAGGTCTCCCACGCACGGTCGTCACCCGCGAACTCGTAGAAGAGCGCCCGCAGCAGCGGGCTGCCGTCCGCGCTCGCCTGCTCGTAGAGCGAGGCGATGTAGGGCCGCAGCTCCTCGCGCAGCGAGAGGTACGCACGCATGATGCGCTCCGCCTCCTCGCCGTACTGCCAGAGCTCGGTGGGCTGACCAGTGAAGAGGTAGCCACCGCCGAACTCGCGGTCGTCGAGCGGCGGGATGTCGAACGGCCCACGGTTTCCGTGAAGGCGCAGCACCGAGGTGAAGGTGCCGAATTGGAACCAACGGATGAGAAGCTCGACGAAGTCCGGGTCGTGCCAGTCGTCGGCCATGAAGCCACCCACGTCGGTGCACCACCACGGGATGCCCGCGAGCCCCATGTTGATGCCGCACTGCAGCTGGTCGCGCAAGGCCTCGAAGGTGCCGGGAACGTCGCCCGACCACACCACGTTACCGAAGCGCTGACTGCCCGCCCATGCGCTGCGCAACAGGTTAACGGGCTTCTCCCACCCCTCGGCGACCTGCGCGTCATACACCACGCGGCTGTACCACTGCGGGTAGATGTTCGAACACGCAAGCGCGGGCCCCTGCCAGTACCGGTAGTTGTCGAAGTCGTACATGGCGAAGTCCGGCTCGGCGTTGTCGAGCCAGAACATGTCGATGCCGAAGTCCGCGTAGTTCGCGCGCAGGATGTCCCACAGATACGCCCGCGCCTCGGGGTTGGTGCAGTCAATCTCCAGGCAGTCGCCCTGATAGTCGTAGGTCTGCATCGCCCCGCGCTCCGTCTGGATGAGGAGCCCGCGCTCAAACATCTCCTTGAAGTGCGTGCTCTTCTTGTCCACGCTCGGCCACACGGAGGCGCACACCTTCACGCCCATCTGGTGTAACTCGTCGCACATGGCCTTGGGGTCGGGCCAATACGTGCGGTCGAAGCACCAGTCGCCCTGGCGCGGCCAGTGGAAGAAGTCGATGACGATGACGTCGATGGGCACGTTGCGGCGCCGGCACTCGCGCGCGACGGCGAGCACCTCCTCCTGCGTGCGGTAGCGAAGCTTGCACTGCCACAGGCCGATGCGGTCGGTCGGGAAGGCCGGCGCGCGGCCGGTGACGGCGGTGTAGGTGCGCAGGAGGTCACGCGGCTCGTCTCCCACGCACACCCAGTAGTCCAGCCCCTTGGCGCACTCGGCGATCCACTCCGTGAGGTTCTCGCCGAAGGTCACGCGGCCGACGGCGGGGTTGTTCCACAGGAAGCCGTAGCCCAGGCTCGAGACGCAGAACGGCACGCTCACCTGCGAGTTTCTCTGCTCGAGGTCGAGGATGCAGCCCTTGAGGTTGGTCTGGGGCTGCTGGTACTGCCCCATGCCAAAGAGCTTCTCGCCGTCGTTGGCTTCGAAGCGCTGGACGATGCGCCAGTCGCCACCGACATGCGCCTTGTACGTGCGACCCTCCATCCTCATGCAGTGGCTCTCGCGACTGATGGTGCCGTCGTAGCTGCGGAAGTGCTCGCGCAGGATCAGCTTCCCATCGCGGAAGAACGAGAGCACGCCGCTGACGTTGACCTCGCACGCGACGCGTCCGTTGGTGATGCGCCACGCCGTGTGGTCCTCGCCCACGCAGGGGGCCTCGACCTGCTCGACGCTCGCCTCGGTGACGTCCGGGCTCAGGGCGAGCGCCCAATTCTCGTCGCTGAACTGCGCGTATCGGGTCGTCCGCACGCGCAGGGCGTCGGCACCCCATGCCTCGATGCGCAGCGTCTCTCCGTTGCGACGCCCCACAAACAGGCCGTCGGTCCTCTCAATAATCATGGTCTCTCCTCCCCTTTGTGGCCGCACTCGGGAACGGCGCAATGCCAGCCTCAGCACCTCTCAGCTTAGCATCTTGGAGGTCCGCTCGGGGGTAGCCCCCCCGGCAGGCGCTACAGGTGGATGGCGACGCACATCATGTCGTCGGCGACCTGCGCGTCGATGCGCCAACCGTGGAGCTCTACGATCTCGCGCGCGAGGGCGAGGCCGATGCCGGTTCCAGCGGTCGAGGTCGTGAAGAAGCGATCGAAGAGGTGCTCGACGTCTTGCGGCGCGGGCAGGTCCCCGTCGTTCTTCACCACAATCGAGCGACCGTCATAGTCCACGGCCACCACGGATGCGGCATGGCGGAAGGCGTTGGAGAGAACGTTCTCGAGCGCATGACCAAGCAGGTCGGGATCGGCGCTCACCGTACCGGTTTCCAAGCAGAGCCTCACGTCGAGCCCGCGCTTACGCACCAGTCCCTCAAACGGCATGAGACAGTCCTGCACGAGGTCGCCAACCTCTACGGGCACGCGCTCGATGCTCACGGCACCCGCCTCGATGCGCGAGAGGTCCAGCAGCTCGCCCACCATGTCGCTCATGCGGCGCGTCTCTCTCATGATGGCTGGGGCCGCGTGTTCTGGCTCCACAACGCCCTCGACCATGCCTTCCGCATATCCGCCAATCGCCGCCAAGGGCGTCTTGAGCTCGTGCGACACGTTCTGATAGAAGCGCGTACGAGCCGCCTCCACGCCCTCGATGCGCAGGCCGACACGCCGTCCGGCAAAGCCTGCTGCCGTCGAACCGAGAAGCGCGATGCCCACGAAGACCGCGTTTACCAGCCACACCAATCCCTGTTGTGCCGTCACATCCACATAGGCGACGATCAACCCCCCGCGACGTCCCGCATGTGCGACGCTCTCCGAGTGCGTGCCATCTTCCAAGTGTCCGTTGCTCTCCGGCCGTCCGCCTTCCGAGCGTCCGCCACTCTCCGAGCGCGCACCCCCAGCTTTGCGCGCGTCAACGGCCGACCGCACATAACAAATCGCATCAGGGAGCGCCGCCCGCTGCGTTTCGCCCAGCACGAGGTTGTCCTTGCACCAGTTCGCCAGCTCGTAATCCATCGAGAAGGACCACGGCCGGTCCCCACGGACGATCTGGTAGTCCTCGTCAAGCGTCAGGTACTCGACCGCACGCGAAGCCAGAGGGCTGTCCCCCTCCTTCCAGCCAAGCGCGGCCTCCAATGACGCCTCGGCCTCCCTGCGGACCTGCCACGCCTCGAACGCGTTGAACGCGAGGAGCGCCGCAGTCATGGAGAACGCGACGGCGACGGCACCGAGCAGGGCAAGTCTGCGATGAGCCGGCATCTCCGCGCGCATCAGGCTGTCCCCGCATCCTCGGGCTCGCCACCCACCAAGCGATACCCGTACCCCCACACGGCCTTGATGCCCACGCCGCTCGCCATGCCGCGCAGCTTTGCGCGCACGCGCCGGACGCACTCGTCCACCACGCGCGTCTCGACCTCAACCGTGATGCCCCACACGTCAGAGAGGAGCACATCACGCGAGACGGGCTGCCCGCCCGCGGCAAGCAGGCACCGCAGCAGCGCGAACTCGTTCATCGTTAACTCGAGCAGGCGCTTGCCCACGCGCACTTCGTGTGCCTCTTCGCTCAACGTGACGTCACCGTATGCAAGCACCTCGCTCTGGCTGCGCGCCTTGCCCATGCCCACGCGCCTGAGCAGCGCCTTCACCCGCATCACCAGCATGGCGGGCGAGAACGGCTTCGCGATGTAGTCGTCGCCACCGATGGCCAGCCCTTGCAGGTAGTCCATCTCGGAATCACGGGCGGTGAGAATGACGATGGGGACGTCGGAAATGGCGCGCAGGTTGCGACAGACCGTCAGACCGTCTGTTCCGGGCATCATAACGTCAAGTACCACAAGGTCAGCTTCGCGCTGGGCGAATGCTTCCATGAGTTCGTCTCCCGTGGGGAAGAGGCCCACCTCATAGCCGGCCGACTCCAAGAACGCGCCGAACACGTCGAGCAGCGACGGGTCGTCGTCCGCAAGATAGATGAGTTGGGCCATTGTCACTCCTCGACGTCGAGACTAAGGGGGGCGGAAGCACGCTCTCCGCGCTTCCGCCCGCGTGTTGCGCCCGCGTGTTGCGCCATGCGTCGTCTAGTCTACGCCTTTGCCTGCGAATCAGACGTGTCGTCCTTGGAAGACGAATCTGTCGAAGAGCCTTGTGAGCTGCTCGAGGCGTCGCCCTTCGACGGCTTGCCCGATCCGCCACGACCGCCGTGACCACCGCGCTCGCCATGACGACCATGCCTGTCACCATAGACCTTCGACTCGAGCTCGTCGTAGCGCGTCTGCTCCTCGTCCGTCAGGCCTTCGCTCTCGAGAATCTCGTCGACCTTGTCCTGCGCGGCAGCGTCCTTGTCGTAGAGCTTCTTGAACTCTGTGTACTCGTCCGCCGAGAGGGTCGCTTCCATCTTTGCCAAGAAGGCCTTCTCTTTGAGCTCCTTCAGGCGGTTCTTGTCTGCGTCGGAGAGGTGTTCGCCCTCGCCAAGCTGTCTGCGCTTCTCGCGCAGGGCGTTGTATTCTTCGCGCTCGGCGTCAGTGAGTCCCTCGAGATCCTCGTCCTGACGCTTGTTGCCCTTCGACGTCGCGTCGTCGGACTTGGTTGCGGTGTCGTCGGACTTCGTGGTGTCGTCGCTCTTGGTCGCGGCGTCGTCGGTCTTTGCGGCGGCGTCGGTCTTGGTCGCGGCGTCATCGGTCTTCTGCTCGACCACCGCCGCCTCCGTTTGCGACTGCTCGACGGCGAGGGCGGGCGTCGCAATCATGATCGCCCCCAATGCAAGGCCCAAGGTGATGCCCACAATCCTCTCTGCGATGGTAAAAAGCTTGTTGGTCTTCTCGTTCGTGTATCTCATGTAATCCTCCTTTGCTCTGCCTCTGCGTCTTGGGGTTCGCGCCCCGACGAATACCAGCTTACGGGCAGACCGCGGAGAATTCCTCCGTGCAACTGCGAGAAGAGTGTCACAAAAGTGTCAAACCGCAGGGGAAAACAGAGGCGCAATCGGCCGACCAAGTCACCCAGCAAGTCACCCAGCAAGTCACCGACCAAGTTAGGAGTCGTCTCATTTGCGTATAATGCACGTAGCGTATTGACAGCCGAATAAGGAGGGGTAGCTACGATAAATCGTCGTAACGTAAAAGGTCAAAGATCCAAACGCAACTGCAACTGGTGGCCCACAGGTAGGGGAAAAGGCTACAAGGACAAATTCGTCGCCGCGGTACTCGTCCGCGACAAGTTCCAGATCAGCATGTGCCTTACCAAGGACCGTTATGCCAGCCAAGAGTCAGCACAGATCACGATTCAAAGACGCGAGACGAAGTCAGGAAAGCTACTGAGATCCTACTCCTGCCCATATTGTGGCGGGTATCATCTCACCAAGCGGCCGAAAGCCATGTTGCTGCCGGCGGTGTAAGCCCAAGTCAACACGCGAGTGCGGGGTGCCCTGGTAAGGCACCCCGTTTTTTATTGCACCATCGCTACTGACGAGATGGGACTTGTAGGGGGCTTTGCCGTTCTACTCCAAACAGGCCCCGTTGCTCTCGATAATCTCCTTGTAGCGATAGTAGCTTTGCTTGATGGCGCGCTCGAGGGTGCCGTGGCCGTCGTTGAAGCGGTCGACGTACACGAAGCCGTAGCGCTTCTTCATCTCGCCGGTGCCGGCGGACACGACGTCGATCGGGCCCCAATACAGGTAGCCGCGGCAGTCCACGCCGTCGTCGATGGCCGCCGCCACGTTCTTGATGTGCTCCTCGATGTAATGGACGCGGAAGTCATCATGGATGGTGCCATCCTCGCCCAGGCTCTCGTCCAGGCCCACGCCGTTCTCCACGATGAGAAGCGGCAGGTGATAGCGGTCGTAGAGGACGTTGAGGGTGTAGCGCAGGCCATCGGGATCCACCGGCCAGCCCCAAGGTTGCGGCGCCTTGTCGACGAGGAACGGATTGTCGATGCCAGAGAGCCCGCTCGTATCGCCGCCGAGGTTGATTTCGGCATCCACGACGGTGGACCGATAGTAGCTGAACGAGAAGAAGTCCACGGTGTTCTCGCGGATGAGCTCCAGCTCCTCCTCGGTGAACTCAACGGTCACGCCATCCGCGCGCCAGCGACGCTTGAGGTAGGCCGGCACGATGCCCAGGCAGAACGGGTCACCGAAGTAGAAGACGTTGTTGCGCTGTGCCTCAAGGGCGCAACGGATATTCACAGGATTGCAGTCGCGCGGATACGTCGCCACACCGGAACACGTGAGCATGCAGCCGACCTTGAGCGAAGGATCCATCTCGTGCGCAATCTTGACCGTCTGCGCGTTTGCCACCAAGAAGTTATGGTAGGCGTCCCACTGGTCCTGCAACGTGGTGGAGTCAACGGGCTTGGTCACATCGGCCGGATTCGTGATGGTGAGCACCCCGCCCGCCACGAACGGCATGCGGAACAACGCGTTGACCTCGTTGAACGTGAGCCAGTACTTGACCTTGTCGCCGAAGCGCTCGAAGCAGGTCGTCACATAGCGACGCCAGAATTCGATGAGCTTGGGGTTCGACCAACCGCCGTACTCGGTAAGCAGATGCAGCGGCGTCTCGTAGTGGCTGAGCGTGATGACCGGCTCCATGCCAAGCTCGCGCATGCAGGAGAACATGTCGTCATAGAAGGCGAGGCCCGCCTCATTAGGCTCCTCCTCGTCGCCGTTGGGGAAGATGCGACCCCAGGCAATGGAGGTGCGGAAGGCGTTGAACCCCATGCCCGCCATTAGGGCCAGGTCTTCGCGATAACGGTGATAGCCATCCACGGCCTCGTGGCTCAGATAGGCCTTATCAGGGTTGAGGGCGAGCTCGTACTTACCGGTCTCCTCGTTCCACGCGATGCCGGGGTCGCGGTTCATGATGCCCACGAGCACGTCCGTCACGTTGGGCTGCTTGCCGTCCTCCAGCCATGCACCCTCGTACTGGTTGGCCGCGATGGCGCCACCCCACATGAAGTCCTTCGGAAATGCCATGTCGTGCCCCTCTCTCGCAATCGCGCTTTCGCGCAAACCTACGTCCGCAGTCTGTCTGTATGCTACCAGAGGGACTGCTTGCGAGAACTGCCGCGTCCGCGAGGGCAAGACGCGAGGTCGCGGAAGGACCGAACGCCAAGGAAGAGCTGAGCACCGCGGAATGGCCTCAAACGCAATGCCCTTTGAGTCAAGACAGGGGCCCATCGGGGAGCTACTCCCCGGTGGGCCCCTGTGGATGCCCTTCTCGATTGAGCGTGCGTTAGATCTGCGCGAAGGCCTGCTCCACGTCAGCGAGGATGTCTTCGACGTTCTCCAAACCCACGGAGAGACGCACCATACCGGCCTCGATGCCGGCCGCCACGAGCTGCTCGTCCGTGAGCTGACGGTGTGTCTCGCTCGCGGGATGCAGCACGCAGGTACGGATGTCGGCGACGTGTACCTCGTTGGAGGCAAGCTGCAGCGAGTTCATCCACTTCATGGCGGCGTCGCGACCACCCTTGATGACGAACGAGATTACGCCACTGCACCCCTTGAGGTACTTCTTCGCGAGCTCGTGGCTGGCGTCGCCTTCGAGACCCGGGTAGATGACTCGCTCGACCTTCGGCGACTTCTGCAGATACTCCGCCACCGTCTGTGCGTTCTCGCAGTACTGCTTCATGCGCACGGCAAGCGTCTCGAGACCGAGGTTGAGCAGAAACGCAGAGTGCGCCGCCGGATACACGCCGAAGTCGCGCATGAGCTGCATGCGCGCCTTGATGATGTAGGCCGCCTTGCCATAGGTCTCGGTGTACGAGATGCCGTGGTACGACTCGTCCGGCTCGACGAGCTCAGGGAAGTTGCCGCTCGCCGCCCAGTCGAAGTTGCCGCTGTCGACGATGACGCCGCCGACTTGCACCGCATGGCCGTCCATGTACTTGGTGGTGGAGTGAATCACGATGTCGGCGCCGAACTCGATGGGCTTGCACAGGACCGGCGTGGCAAAGGTATTGTCCACGATCAGCGGCACGTTATGGCGATGCGCGATGGTTGCGAAGCGCTCGATGTCAAAGACCGTAAGTGCCGGATTGGCGATGGTCTCGCCAAAGACCGCCTTGGTGTTGGGCTTGAAGGCGGCGTCGATCTCCTCGTCGGTGGCGTCCTTGTCCACCCAGATGGTCTCGATGCCGAGCTTCTTGAAGGTAAAGGCAAAGAGGTTCACCGTGCCACCATAGATCTCGCCCGTGCTGATGATGCTATCGCCAGCCTGCGCGATGTTCAGCACCGAGAGAAGCGAGGCCGCCTGGCCAGACGTCGTGCACATGGCGCCGATGCCGCCCTCAAGCGCGGCAATCTTGTCCTCGACCGCCATGACGGTGGGGTTGGCGAAGCGCGAGTAGATGAGCGACTTGGTGGGATCGTCAAAGACGGCCGCAACCTCTTCGGTGCTGTCATACACGTACGTCGTGCTCTGCACGATGGGCACCACGCGCGGCTCGGTGTTCTTAGGGGTGTAGCCCGCGTGCAGGCACTTGGTTTCGTCCTTCATGGTTCGTCCTCCTCGTGATGAGAATCTCATGCAGAAGCAAGTGTAGCGTTTTGCGAAGGTATGACAAGTGGGCGGTCCCCGCCAGACTCCCAATGTGCCGCACAGAAGAGGTGACCTCGTCTTTGCCAGCCACCGCTGAGGAGTGGCCCGAGGGAGTGGCCCTCCGGGAACCGTCCCCTTTAGGCCCTTGGGCCACCCCGCTTTGCCCGGTGCCTAGACGGCACGGGCGGCGTCGTGCCCTCCCGCCACGGCCTCTTGGATGCGGCCGACCCCACCCGCATCACCAGCCACGATCACGGGAACGCCCAGCCCCTCCGTCCAAGAGGGCGCGGCCATCGGGCGCATGCCCAAGCTCAGGACCAGGTGATCGAACGGGACCTCGATCCGCTGGCCGTCCTTCGCCTTAAAGACCGCGACCTTGTCGACAACCTCAAGCAGCTTGTGGCCCGGATGCATGCCGGTATCCGTCTGGTCGAGGCGGCCCATGATGTCGATCATGTTCTGGAAGAAGATGCCCGGTCCGATCTGGTCCACCATCTCGTAAAGCTCCACATGACAGCCCTGCTTCGAGCTGAGCATCTCTGCGACCTCGATGCCCGTCATGCCCGAGCCCACGACCACGACGTTCTCGCCCTCGAGCGCGGGCTCCGCCATGATGGCCTCGGGTGGGGTGAGCACGAACTCGCTCTCGAGTCCAGGAATCGACGCGGGCTTCACCGGCTCGGACCCTGCCGCCCACACCACGGCGACGGGATTCAGCGCCGCGACCTCCTCGGCCGTCGCCTCGACGCCCGCGCGAATCGTCACCGGAAGCTGCGCGAGAACCGTCTGGTAGTACTCGATCAGCCAGTCCAAGCGCCACTTCTTGGGCGGCTTGGCGGCAAAGACGAGCTGGCCACCCACGCGCTCGGCACGCTCGAGCACGGTGACCTCAAACCCGCGCAGCCCGAGGACCTTGGCGGCCTCGAGGCCGGCAGGACCGGAGCCGACTACGACCACGGGGCGCCCCGCGCCGTCCTCCTCGAGCGCGGCAAGGTCGCACTCGCGCCCGGCTTCGGGATTCACCGAGCATACCATCGGACTGAAGGGATCCTCGTGGGCCGCCATCAGGCTCTCGATGCAGCGCATGCAGCTGATGCAGGGACGAATCTCGTTCGCACGCCCGTCACGCACCTTGTTGCCCCACACCGGATCGGCAAAGAACTGGCGCGCGGACCCCACCATGGCCACGCCCCCATCCACGAGGTCGAGCGCGGTCTGGGGATGGCGCACCACGGAGCATGCGATCACGGGAATGCTCACGGCAGCGGCAATGGTCTTGCCATTCTCGCTCTTCCAACCCTCGTCGAACCCCACAGGCTCCCACGCCCAGTTCATGGTCTCGTAGTTGCCCGCGCTCACGTCGATGGCGTCGGCCCCCCATGCCTCAAAGAGCCTGCAATACTCCACGGCGAGCGGCAACGTGATGCCGTCGTCGATGCCGACCATGCGCATGTACTCGTCGGCAGAGAGACGCACAAGAATCGGCCACTCGGGAGACGTGCCCTCGCGGATGCCCTTGATGATGCGGCGCACGATCTCGGCGCGTCCCTCAACGCTCCCGCCGAACTCGTCCTCGCGATGGTTCGTGTAGGGGCTGAGGAACTGGCACAGCAGGTAGCCGTGAGCGGCGTGCAGCTCGACGGCGTCGGCACCGCTCTTCCACACGCGGATGCCCGCCTGGATGAAGTCGTCGATTACGGCAAGAACCTCGTCATGCGTAAGCGCGCGGGTCGGCGCGTTGGTCAGCTTGGACGCCTGGCCCGACGGGCTCACGGTCATGCCATCCACGCAGAGCGGCGGCACACCCTGACAGCCGGGATGATAGATCTCCACGGCGAACTTCGCCCCGGTGGCCTGCGTGGCCTCGGCCATCTTGCGGAAGCTCGGAATGGCCTCGTCGTTGTCGATGACCAAGTTGCGCGCATCGCCACGACCCGTCATCCGGTTGACCGAACAGACCTCGGTGATCACCAACCCGCAACCACCGGCACCGCGTGCGGCGTAGAAGTCGCAGTCGCGCTGGCTTGCGTCGCCGTTGAGCTCGGCGTAGTAGTTGCCCATTGGCTCAAAGACGAGCCGATTCGGCACCTCCATGCCGTTGATCCTCACCGGTTCAAAGAGCTTCTCGTACATGCGGCACTCCTCTCCTCGTGCTTTTGCGCTGCCTCACCACCATCATACGATTTCATACGTGGGGGTTACCTCCGCGCAAAGGAGAAGCCTGTTTTGTGGGAGTAACCCCCACGCGAAACCCCCCATGGCACAAGCAGGCCCTTCGCCCGATATGGCGCATGCGCGACAAGAACTTTCCCGTACTATTGACATATTCGCATCTGTCGGCATCACCCATTAGGAGGCAAGCCTATGAGCAAGATCGTCGTCGTGGGAGCCAATCACGCCGGAACGGCAACCATCAACACCATCCTCGACAACTACCAGGGCAACGAAGTCGTCGCCTTTGACGCCAACTCCAACATCAGCTTCCTCGGCTGTGGCATGGCCCTGTGGATTGGCGGGCAGATCAGTGGCCCCGACGGGCTCTTCTATCAGACCAAGGAGCAGTTCGAAGCCAAGGGTGCCACCATCCACATGGAGACCCCGGTCGACCGCATCGACTTCGACGCCAAGGTGGTCTACGCCACGGGCGCCGACGGCACCACCTATGCCGAGCCGTACGACAAGCTCGTCCTGGCCACCGGCTCGCTACCCATCATTCCGCGCTTCGAGGGCGGCGACCTCGACAACATCCAGCAGGTAAAGCTCTTCCAGAACGCAGCCGAAGTCGTCGAGAAGCTCAAGAACCCCGACATCAAGACCGTCGCCGTGGTGGGCGCGGGCTACATCGGCGTCGAGCTCGCCGAGGCCTTCCAGCGCAACGGGCGCCACACGCTGCTCGTGGACATGGCCCCCACCTGCATGGCAAACAACTTTGACCCCGAGTTCTCTGAGCTCATGGCAAAGAACCTCGAGGACAACGGCATCGAGGCGCACTATGGCGAGGGCGTCGACCACTTCGAGGGCGTTGACGGCAAGGTCACGAAGCTCGTCACCGACAAGGGCGCCTACGACGTGGACATGGTATGCGTGTGCATCGGCTTCCGTCCCAACAACGGGCTCGTGGCAGAGAGCGGTATGAAGCTCCATACCAACGGCGCCATCCTAGTCGACCGCCACCAGCAGACGAGCATCCCCGACGTGTACGCCGTCGGCGATTGCGCGACCATCTTCAACAACGGCCTCGACGGCGCGCCGGGCTACATCGCGCTGGCTTCCAACGCAGTGCGCTCGGGCATTGTGGCCGGCCACAACATCTGTGGCACCGCACTCGAGACCCCCGGCGTGCAGGGCTCCAGCGGCATTTGCATCTTTGACCTCAAGATGGTCTCGACCGGCCTCACCGAGGCGGCGGCCAAGCGTGCGGGCATCGACGTGAAGACCACCACGGTCACCGGCCCCCAGAAGGCGCCCTTCGTCGAGCACGACAACCCCGACACCACCATCAAGATCGTCTACGATGCCAAGACGCGCGCGATTCTCGGCGCCCAGCTCGCGAGCACCTACGACATGAGCGGCAACATCAACATGTTCAGCCTGGCCGTGGAGCGCAAGGTCACCATCGACGAGCTCGCACTGCTCGACATCTTCTTCTTGCCGCACTTCAACGCACCGTACAACTACATGACGGTGGCGGCACTGCAGGCCGAGTGACAAAACCTAGCCCATAGGGGTTCACTGGAAACCCACGGAAGAACTGCCCCTTGATGATCGGCTGTCCATCAAGGGGCAGTTCTTGTGTGCAAGGGGTAGTTCTCTCGCGGACCCTATCCGACGAGGTCGCTGATGGCCTGCACGAGCACGTCCACCTCATCCTCGGTGTTGTACATACCAAAGCTGATGCGCACCATGATCGTCTCACAGAAACGGCAGAGCCCCTCTCTAATGCCCGTTGTGATATGCTCACATTGTCAAATGAGATACCATATTTGCGCTGCTAGCCAACTCCCCCGTCGAAGGAGCGCGCCATGTGCGAGCCATGTCCCGTCTCTTTTGAGGACCACCTTATACTGAATAGCGAGGCTCTCCCGGGCGGATTTGTCCGCTACTACGCCGACGGAGACGAAGAAATCATCCATGCAAATAGGTATGTAATCGACCTCTTCGAGTGCGAATCGGCTCAGGACTTCCTCGAACTCACGCAAGGAACCTTCAAGCACTTCGTCTACGACGAGGACCTTGCAGCCGCCGAGGAGAGCATCTGGAGCCAAGTGCGCAACCGCGACAAGCTCGACCATGTGTACTATCGCATACGGACGAAGTCAGGCGCGCTGGTTACCGTCGTGGAGCACGGCAAGCTGGTGAGCGATTCCGAGTACGGTCACCCCATTTTCGAGATGTTCGTGAGCCGCGTGTCCCCCACGAGTGCTGTCGACTGGCTCACTGGACTTTCGGCTATGACGCGCTTCCACGAACTGGCACGCATAGCCACATCCATGTTCGCAGACATCGAGCAGCGAACCGTCGCCATAGCGCTCGACATCACAGGCATGAAGGCGTTCAACACGCGCTACGGAAGAGCCGAGGGAGACCGGCTCCTACGCGCCTTCGCCGACGCGTTGCGCACCCAGTTTGGCAGCGAGGCGTGCTCGCGCTTCGGAGAGGATCACTTCTACGCCTTTGCCCCAGAAAAAAGCGCCGAGAAGAAGGTCACGACGCTGTTTGACGACTTCGCTTCCGCCGACTTCAAACACGTGCCTCCCGTGCGCGCGGGACTGTATGCGTGCGACGAGCATGACGACATCGTTGACGTCGGATTCGATCGTGCCAAGACTGCCTGCGACCTGGATCGTGCGACATGGCAATCGCACCTCACGTGGTTCACGGACCAGATGGGCACGGATGTCCAACTGCACAATCACGTGCTCGAGAGCCTCGACCGTGCCATCGCAGAAGGCTGGATTCGCCCTTATTACCAACCCGTCGTGCGCTCGTCCACGGGCATGATTTGCGAAGAGGAGGCCTTGGCGCGCTGGATAGACCCAGAGCACGGCTTGCTGCCCCCCGACAAGTTCATACCGGTGCTCGAGAATGCCTCGCTCCTGCATCGCTTGGACCTGCACATCGTCGACTGCGTGCTGGCGGACTTCGCAAGGAAGCGTGAGTTGGGGATCTCCATCGTACCCGTCTCGGTAAACATCTCGTACCGAGACCTCGCGTGCTTCGAGGTCGCGCACGAGATTGCCGCTCGCGCGGATGCGCTGGACGTACCGCGTGACCTGCTGCACGTCGAGTTCACCGAGTCCGCCATCCATTCCGACCCTGAGCTCTTCATGGCGCAGGTAAGGGCACTGCACGATGCGGGATTCGAGGTGTGGCTCGATGACTTCGGCAGTGGCTACTCCTCGCTCAACGTACTGCAGCGCTATGAGTTTGACGTCGTCAAGCTCGACATGGAGTTCATACGTGGCGCAGCAAAGCACTGGAAGAAGGCCCGCTCGATCGTCGCGGGCATCGTGAGAATGGCGAAGAGGATTGGCCTGCGCTCGCTCGCCGAGGGCGTCGAGACCAAGGAGCAGGCGTCCTTCCTCGAGAGCATTGGGTGCGACATGCTGCAAGGCTACCTCTTCTCGCCACCGCGCTCGCTCGACCAGATCGCACTCGCCCTTGGAACTTCGCACGACATCGTCCGTGAGCCTCGCGAGGAAGAGCCCTATTGGAATGCCGTATGCAACCTCAGCCTCACGGACTTCTCGGAATACGATGACGGCCAAGGCATCGAGGGCATCTCCATCTCCGAGTTCCCGGCCGGTGTGTTGGAGCTGCGAGGCGACGAGTGGTTCGTCGTGCGCGACAACCGTTCCTTTGGCGAGTTCTTGGAGCGCAAGGGCCTCGTACGGGAAGGCCATTCCGGCCTACGCATCAATCGCGTGCAGCGCAGTCTCGACGTCGAGTTCTTCGCAGCTTGCGATCGCAGCGAGGCATCCGGGACGTGGGAACTAATCGCGGGGAGGCTCGAGTACGGGTCCGGCTTCCAGTTCTACACCATGCCCGTCTCGTCCACGCGCGACGCAAGCGCCTACGTCGTGGTGGGCGTGCCCACCATGCTCGGTACGGCGTTGGGTTCCTACGGCGACGTGCCCGTCGGCTACGCCGTCTTCCGTGTGATTCTGAACGAAGACGGCGATGCGGTAATCGACGCGGAATACGTATACGCCAACGATCTCTATCGCACGTGGGCAGGTTTTGGCGACGTAGACCTCACGGGACGCTCGTTCCTCGAGACGACCCCGAACGCAAGCAAGATGTGGTTCCCGTACTGCTACCGTGCTGCCGTGCTCGGCGAGGAGATGCACGACACCGTCTTTAGCCCCGAGACGGGCCACTGGCTGAGCTTTCACATCGCGCCGTCACCCATAGAGGGCTGCTGCGTGTACGCGTTCTCGCAAGCGGACGAGGAACATCGCGAACGCGAGGAGATGCAGGTAGGCCTCGACACGTCCGACCTCATCATTCGCATTGCAGACGCGCTCAACGGGGAACCCAGCTACGACGCGGCCATGAACCGCATGCTCGAGATTATGAGCGAGGTCATCCATCCCGAACGCCTATACATCTTCGAGTATGGGGAGACAACGGTAAGCAACACCTTCGAGTGGTGCGCCGAGGGCATCGAGCCACAGATCGATACGCTCCAGGACTTGGACTTCAGTGAGTTCGAGACGTGGGAGCGCATGCTTTCTCGCGAGCCTATCGTGGTGATTCCCAACGTGGAGGAAGTGAAGCAGACGGACCCGCGCATGTACTGGCAGCTTTCCCGTCAAGGCATCACCCATGTGTTGGCAACCCCCTTCTACGACGGCGACCGGCTGCTGGGTTACCTCGGTGCCGACAACTACATGCTGAAGGAGGACCTGGACTCCATACGCGTGCTCAAGACGGTGGCGTCGTTCGTCGGCGGGCGCATCGCCAATCGTCGGTTGATGGACAAGGTCGCGCGAATGGCGACACACGACGATCTGACGGGCCTCCCCAACCGCAAGGGCGTGGACATCGCCATTGCCAAGCGGCTCAATGAAGGCAAAGGCGAGCCCTACGCACTCGCCCTCATGGATATCGATGACTTCAAGATCGCAAACGACGTATGCGGCCATGAGCTTGGCGATACTGGCCTGTGCACGATTGCGCGCGAGGCGGAACGCATATTCCCCAAGGGATCGATTATCGGTCGTAATGGCAGCGACGAATTCGTGGTCATGGTGTTTGGCGACGGCGCGCAGCGCATGGGAGACTGCTTGGACGAACTGATGAGCGTGGACCTCACCTGCGAGCATGCGGGCAAGAGCCACACGTTCGAGCTGTCCGCGGGCTTTGTCTGCTATCCCGAGCAGGTGGACGACCTGCACGGCGCCTATTCGAAGGCATTTGCAGCCCTGCATGACGTGAAGAGCTCGGGCAAGCACGGGTACCTGCAGTACTCGGCATGAGGCCGTGGCGCAGGCATGCTGAAGCTGGCGCCCTGCGGAACGGGCAGCGATTCGAACGGCGACAACATCAATCGAGGTCAAATCCACCAGAGAGGATGAACTCCCGGAGGAGCTTGTCGACCATAATGGACACCTTGAACGGCGGAACTGGCCTGCCGGCGCGCTTGGAGAAGTACGCCCGAGCGCTCTTGGCATCGACGGTCTTCTTGAGCGCATCAAGTCGACCAAACTCGTTGATGTTGGCTTCGGTCACGTGCTGGGCCATGATTGAGCGCAGATTCTCGGCATTGACGCCAAGGGCATTCACCAGCGCCTGAACTTGTCCGGCCTTTCCACGCGCCTGGTATTCATTGATGTAGTCCATGAAGGTCATGTCCGGCCGTATCACGAGGTCGAAGCCCTGTGCCGCTTGTATGACGAGGTCGGCATACCGCTGCTGCTCCCGGTCAAGCCGAGCGAATGAGCCGTGCAGCTCATCGAGTATGGCCTCCAACTCAGCAGCATCCCCACCCGCCGAGAGTCGCTTGAGCCACTTCTCGAAGTTAGCGTTCATGTAAGCGGTGTCGATGTGGCCCGTGTCGATTTCGGTGAGGTAGCCATGAATGTCGTAGGGCACGTCGGGATTCGCCCCTTCCTCTCCCGGAGTAAACAACTCCTTGTAGCGGAGGGCAAGCACGAGGTAGTCGTTCTCACCAAAACCGAGCGTGACCTCAGTGCCGTCATCAAGTGTGTAGGAGAGCTCATCCCATGTGAAGCCTTGAATCTTGGCTGCCTCGAGCGTATCCGCAAGCTCCTTGAAGAGCTTCGCGAACTTTGCCTTAGCAGCATCGGAAGAAGGCAGGCTTTCGAAGTCCTCGACCCCTTCTGCCGCAAAGAGGCTGCAGATCTGCTCGTACACGTCGTTCGCCCAGCGCAGGTTGGCGTCAAGCTTGCTCGCGAAGAGGCCCATGGGCCTATCCCCAGAGTAAAGACGCACGGCATCCTCCACGTTTTGCTCCATGGTGTGGGGATAGCGGTAGTAGCGTATCGTCCCGAAGGGCTTATCGGGTCCGAAGAGTCGATTGGTACGGCTGAATGCTTGGATTAGGTGCTCGTAGGTCAGGACCTTGTCTAGGTACAGGGTGTTCACCCACTTGGAGTCGAACCCCGTGAGCATTTGGTCGACAACTATGAGCAGGTCAATCTGCTCATCCGGCCTCTTCTCGATACCCGCGTACGGACGCTTGTGGGCGAGCCTTGCGGCCACGTCACGCTTGAAGGCCGCATGGCTCGAGATGCCGTAGTCTTTGCCATAGAGCTTGTTGTAGCCTTCCAGAAGCTCGAGTAGTCCGTTCTCCTTGTATAGGGCCCCCTCGTTGTTGTCGATGTTTGGATCAAAGAGGCCTGTCACCTTAAGCTCGGGATGCCCGTCGCGGAATAGCCGGTAGTAGCTGATGGCCTCTGCGATGCTGTTGGTAGCTAGGATGGCATGGAACTTGCCCGCCTGGCTGAGCGTGGTCCATCCGTCAGCGATATCCTCCACGACCTTCACCAAATGCTCGGGATTGCCGCATCCGTCGGTCCCACGGTACTGGCTGCCTGGGATGTAGTGCTCTATGCCGTGAACCACGCTGCCATCCACCTCTCGCAGCGTATCGGCCATGGGCAGCCCCATGAAGCGCAGGTACACCTTCTTCTTCGCAGAATCCGCCATAGCATCGGCAACCGAGCTCGCCCTCGCCTTGTCCAACGCCACCCTCTCGCGCAAGTCCTTGTCACGATACGTGAGCACCTTGTACGGGTCGAAGCCGAGCACGTTGCGGTCGCGGATACCGTCGGCGATGCTGTAGCGGTGAAGCTCGTCGCCAAACACATCCACCGTGGTGTTCTGCTTCTTCTGGTTCTCGTCGTGGATGGGCGTACCCGTAAAGCCAAAGAACATGGCACAGGGGAACGTCTTGCGTATCGTCTGCATCATATCGCCGAAGGTTGAGCGGTGACACTCATCCACGATGTACACGATGTGCTTGGCCCGGATTCGCTCGAGGTCTCGCGTATTCGTCACATCGTCAGTAATGTTGCTCATCTTTTGGATGGACGTGACGATGAGTGTATTGGCCGGGTCGTCGCTCTTAAGCTTCGCTACCAGCACGTCCGTATTCTCCGTCGCTTGAACGCTTTGCGAATCATCGGCAAAGTTGCGGTACTCGTCGAGTGACTGCGTCCCCAACTCGATGCGGTCCACGAGAAACACAACCTTGTCAGCATCTTTGGAAGTGGCGATGAGCTGCGCGCTCTTGAAGCTGGTCATCGTCTTTCCGGATCCCGTGGTGTGCCACACATGGCCGCCGTGACTGCTTGCCTTGTCCCACTTCGACTGCCGGACGAGTCCCGAAATGCGTGATGCAGCGTAGTATTGGTAGCTGCGCATTACCTTGAGCGTATTGTCCTTGCCGTCGGCAACCGAGTAGAAGCCGATGAGTTGGTGGGCCATGGGGATGGAGAGAAGGTCGCGGGCAACGTCCTTCCAATAGTTGACCGGCTCGTTGTCGAAATCTGCCCAGTGAAAGTTGTACGCCTCGAAGTCACCGTTCGCGCCGGGATTGGCAAAGTAGACGGTATCGTCGGGATTCATGGCTACAAAGACCTGCACGAGCGAAAAGAGCCTCGTGAACACACCCTCATGGGCATACTTGCGGATCTGGTCGCGGGCTTGGCTAATGGGGACCCCGCTGCGTTTGAGCTCGATGTGGATGAGCGGCATGCCGTTTATCAGAAGCATCACGTCGCCACGACGCTGTGGCAGCATCTTGCTCTTTGTGGAGAAATGCGGTTGCCTTGCGATTTGGTAGCGGCTGCGTCCGCCTGCGATTTCGGCTCGGTCGTAGATGTGCAGGCTGACTTGCTTGCCGAAGTGCAACGAGTCGGCTTCGTTATCCCGCGTAATGGTCACCGTCTTGCCATTGATGAAGCCGTTCAGGCGCATGGGAGTTCGCAGCTCGACGACCTGCTCGATAATCTGGGCCATCTCGCCATTCGTGAGAGGCTGGCCATTCAGACGGTCGATACCCTTGTTGTTATCGAAGAGTATCTGCGCCCAATTGTCGAGCAGGTCCTGCTCGGAGGGGTGCACGAGCGTGCCGTTCCTCCACCCGTAGTCCCTTTCGAGCACACCGACCAGCGCGTCCTCGAAAGCCTGCTCGCTTGTGAACACGTCCGCCATCGCACGCTCCTAGCAGTAGAACCATCCGCCGTTGGACCAGAGGTAGACTCAGCATGAACTATTCAAAAAAGACCCTGCGACATTGTCGAATCCTCTCATGCATCTTAACAAGTAATGCGGACTTGAGCTCGCACACGACGGTTTTCGGCAGCACTGAAAACTTCAATTCGCGCATTGCTCCGATCTTGCTGCAATCCGCACCAGCGTCTTCTTGATGTTGGAGCACCATTGCTGCATCGCCCTTCATCCGGGAGACGCCCGCGACGATGAAAGGATTAGCAATGCTGAACGAATTGTCGAAGGATGACCTGTTCTGCGTGTTCTATAAGGAGTGGATCACGGTATACAAGGAAGGCGCGGTCAGACAGGTCACGCTCAACAAGTACCTGCTGGCGTTATCCTGGCTCGAGAAGCTCGTGCCTGACCTCAAGCTCAGCGACTTGGATCGCATCGCCTACCAGAGCCTGCTCAATCATTACGCCAAAGACCACGAGCGGCAGACCACCATGGACTTTCACCACCTCCTCAAGGGCGCGGTTCTCGACGCGGTGGACGAAGGTCTAGTGCCGAGAGACCCCACGCGCAAAGCGATTGTCAAAGGCAAGACGCCGCGTCCGAAGAAGACCCGTTATCTGAATCAATTCGAACTGCACAAGCTCCTCGCAAGCCTCGACTTGGGAGAGATCATCGGTTGGGAGTGGTTCATCCTCCTCGTGGCAAAGACCGGTTTGCGGTTCTCCGAGGCCCTGGCGGTCACACCAGCCGACTTTGACTTCAATCGACAAACGCTCTCCGTCAGCAAAACGTGGGACTACAAGAATGGTGGCGGCTTCGTACCGACCAAGAATCGTTCGTCGGTACGAAAGGTCCAGATCGATTGGCAGCTCATCGTACAGTTCTCGGTCCTCATAAAGAACCTCGCCAAGGATGAGCCCATGTTCGTCACCAAGGACAAGAAGGTGTACAACTCGACCGCAAACGACGTCCTTGCTCGCCTGTGCAAGCGCGCGGGTGTGCCGGTGATCTCGATTCACGGATTGCGCCATACCCACGCCTCGCTCTTGCTATTCGCCGGCGTCTCCATTGCCAGCGTCGCCAAGCGCCTGGGGCATGCCAGCATGAATACCACGGAAAAGACGTACCTGCACATCATCCAGGAGCTTGAGAACAAAGACGTCGATTTGGTAATGCGCTCACTCACGAGCCTCGTATAGTAACGACAGCGTAAGTAATTCGGGCGACTCTCGTAGATGAAGGGTGATGAGGTTGTCGAGGCGATTAAACAGAGCTCCTATCTCGCGTTGCTCTGCTTTATCGGTTGGTAGCATCAATTCCGTCTCGAAGAAATCCGAAGGAGCGATATTGAGCAGGCCGTGGTTTCTCGCTCCTTCCGCAGCAATAGCTTGGACCCCCTTGTACCATCGGTCAGTTTCGTAATATGTAACAAGAAACTGAGGGTCGATACCGAGCACCTCGAAAACGATGTACAGGGTCGATACGCAGCCCTTTTCGTATCTTTCAAGTCTCTTCACTGCACCCCAGGGACTGTCGGCTGACGTGCTCTTGTTGTAGGCAAACTCACCCCTGTGGAGGAGGTAGTAGCCGCTTAAGTCTGCGCTCGCAACTCGGTTGTTGAAGAACTCCGTCTGGTTCACGAGACCATACTGCGCAGAGATAGTGAGCGGTAGCTGCGACTCAAGGTTGTCATTCTTGCGAGTGACACGACGGGTGATCTCCCCCAGCTTACGCTGTTCCCAAGGAAGGGAGTCTTGTGTTCCATACAGAGTCGATAGCATCCTAACGATGCTTCGGCCAATCACTTAAGCGCGATGGTCTGGACACCGGGCACTGCAAAGGCACTCAGTTTCTGCCCCAATACTCGGGATGCAGTGCAGCATGCTGTCCCGTCTCCATGAGGCAGTCGATGTCGTCATACGCGTTCTCCAAGCGTTCCTGATGATACTGGAAGTACCCGTCGTAAATCTCCTGCGTCAACCCGCGCTCGTCCCACTCGCGGAGCACCTCGCCGGTGGACCGGGCATTGAACTCGGCATAGTGCTCCAGCAGGTACATGAAGAACCACATCTCTTCGCTTATCACTTCGGGCATCGTCAATCACCTCGCAGGTAGACGGAGTTGAGAGGGCTCCCCGTGACGACCTCGCTCTCCCATATGTCAAACAGTCCAGGTGCGCCGAAGCACTGCAGGCCGTATTCGGTTTGCTCCAGCCAAGCATGCGTCTTCGAGGACACGAACCGACGAAGGGCTTCCATGCGGTCGAGGTTGTATTTCTCCACGATAAGGTCGGTCACGGCATGGTCGTAGTACCGCAAGGAGGTGGCGCTCACTCTGCTCATGATGCAATCGTCTCCCTATGATTCAACGCCTCTATGGCGGCATCGGTCTTCATAGCCCACTGATCCGTGAAGCGCATCGGCAGCAGCAGCTCGAGCGCCATACTTTCTGTGATGGTGCCCTCGAGGAACAGGTTGATGACGTTCACAGTTCGGTCGTCCGCAACAGGACCAGCCACGACGTCATGCCGGGAATCGTCGGCCTGCAGAGTTCTGGACCGCACCACGTATTCCAGCCAGTCCTTGCTTGCGCCATCAAATCGGAGGATGGACAGGCGAGACCACGCTTCCTCACTCGTTTCGAACACCGTGATCGTCGGCTCTCCCCCACGCCACTTCGACACACGCATCGCCCACTTCCTTGCCTGCTCGTAGTCTGTAGTCGTGTAAAACCCAACACCAAAGTCGAGGGCGGCGCGCGAGCGGGTCAGTACCGGTTCTCGCACCTCCACGTTGCTTCCATGGTAAAGAATCACACGAACACCTCCTATACGAACATCTTTGCCAGCAGCGAAGACTTCAGATTGCGCAGCGCCTCTAGCTTACGCTGATGAAGGGTGATGAGGGAGTCGAGCCTGAGTAGCACCGAGCCAACTACCTTCTGCTCATCCATTTCAGGCATGCGAACGTAAACATCAGAAAGCGTTTCCTGAGAGACGTTGATGTGCTGCGCACCCTGCGCTCTGCATGTTATCTGGCTGCGAACTGATTTGGAGTTGAGATGAAACTTGATGAAAACGGGATCATAGTCTGCAACCTTCTTACCTCTGATGACAAACCCTCCAAAGGAAGCAGAAACGAGCTGGTCAAGGTATACGTTCGAAGTCCCGGCATCCTCGTAATTCTCCGAACTACGTTGGAAGAGAACATCGCCGTACTCGACAGAGAATCGCTTCGTCTCTTCATCGTTCAGACGAGCTTTTCCCCTCACAGTCTCATGCGTGATGAAACCATCACTAAGTATGTCCATAACACTGATAAGCGGTATTCCGTCTCCGAATGCGTCACGCGAGCCGTTAAAACCATTCTGGAAGAAGAGGAGCTCCCCCAACTTACGCTGTTCCCAAGGGTCAGTGAAGCCGGCGAACCGAATTTCGGGCTCGGACGCGCCGTCTCGTGGAAACATCTTCTCGAGGAGTGCCTTCTTGAGCACCGTGAGTCGATCATACTCACGCTGATGAAGGGTGATGAGGTTGTCGAGGTGGTCGAATTGGGCTCCTATGAATCGCTGCTCTTCGACGCCTGGCATCCAGATCTCGCTCAGCAGGAGCTTGTCGAAGAAGAAATAGAGCCTGACTCCTCCCTCCTGCAGCATCTCAATCTGCTTCATGAACAACGGTGACTTGAACCAGTGCCAGAGGAATCTGTCGTCGCAGGTTTCGTCTGCCCGGAAGACCTCGTACAGTGAGCTTACGATGACGTTCTCGCTGGTAGACAGATATCCTATCGAGCCAACGTTGATTCTTGCTGGGTTGTAAGCGAAGGAGCCCGGCTCGACTATCCAATACATGCTTTTATCAGCATCGCGCATTGTGCCACCGTTCTCGAACTGCTCGTCCTGGGGAACAAAGCCCCTGTCGTTCGAGACCGAATAGCTCTGCAAGGGCAGGCTATCCCTATTCTTGACGCCTGATGCGAATACGAAATCCGAGAACTTACGCTGTTCCCAAGGGTCAGTGAAGCCGGCGAACCTGATTGGTGGCACGGCGTTCATCGGGCCTCACCGCCGAGAAGGGCGGCAAGCTCCTTGATGCCAGCCATATCGTAATCGTTACCGCAAAGGTTGCCGAGCATCCCCACAAGTTCGGCTTCCGCTTGCCTGATCTGCTCGTCTATGTCGGCATACGTCGTCGCGTACTTGTTCGAGAGCGCTTGAAGCTCGTCAACCAGGTGACCAAGAATCACATCAGGCATACTGGCAATGCGCTCCACCACGGGATCAATCCACTTGACAGAGAGCAGCATGCGTGCCTGATTGTCGTCGAGCCTCTCGATTGCCTCTTTGGTTTGAGCCTCGAGGACAGCCCGAGCATCTTTGAGCTGACGCTTTGTCGTCCGCTCCCCTTCAAACAGCTTGACCACGCGATCAAGCCGCGAAGGCAATGAGTCGGGCAAGCGCGCCTCAGCACCCATATCCGCTCGCAGGCTCCTGATGGTCGCCTTGAGCTTCGAGGCGACGAACGCGTCACCGGCTTCGTTGACTGCCTCTCCCGCGTCGGCCTTCTCCTCCTCCGTCAATCCCTCCAGAACCCCAGAGACCTCCGCAGCGATGGCGGGCAGCTTTCGTTCAAGCTCACCAACCCGCTCCGACTCGTCGGAGAGCACTTCTCGTTGCACCAACTCGAAGGGCAGGACATGGCCAATCCAGCCATCCTGAACCTCTACGTCGCGCCCGCGCTGCTTCTTCATGACCAGCCGCGGATCCACCCGGCGAACTGCATCGAAGCCCTCGGTTTGCAAGACCTCAAGGTCCTGCGAAATCTGTTGCCACTCGTCATCTAGCGCCTGATAAGCGTCGTAGCGGTCTACGAGGGGAACGCCCTCGAGCCTCCCAAAGAGGTCCGCAGTAATCTGCGCCTCCTCGTTGTCGCGGGGCACCAACGACGTCTCGTCAACCAGCTCCTCGTAGAGCCATGGCTCAAAGTCATTGAATCGCGAGGAGAAGTCATTGCACCACTGCCGAACGGCATCGCTCGCCCTCACGGCATCGCCCACGTCATCGCAAACAAGTCGCATGCTCGCAGGATTCACCTGCGCGAACAGCTCCTCGCGCAAACCGGGGAACGCCTTCCAGTAGCGTTCGAGCGCATCAACCTCGCTCGTGGGAATCCCGCCGAACATGGTCGCGTAGATGTCCCATCCCTGTACCCGCTCAGACGAGTCCACGTACCGGGGGATGTTCAGGTTGTAGTCGTTGGCGCGCACCTCATCCTTGCTCACCACACGGCAGAAGCGCTCAATGTCAGCACGCGCCTCATAGGCATCGGCAATCCTTCTGATGTCCGATGCGCGAAGCTTGTTGTTCTTGCCTTCCTTCACGAAGCCCTTCGACGCATCGATGATGAGGATGTCGTCACGTGTGCGCGACTTGCGCAGCACCATGACGATAGTGGGAATGCCCGTACCGAAGAAAATGTTGGCAGGCAAACCGATGATGGCATCGATCTTGTCGTTCTCGACAAGATTGCGCCTGATTTGGCCCTCTTCGCCGCCGCGAAAGAGGACGCCATGGGGCAAGACGATGCACATGATGCCGTCTGGCTGCAGATGGTAAAGATCGTGCAGCAGGAAGGCATAGTCGGCCTTCGACTTGGGCGCGATGCCATAGTCGTCGAAGCGCGGATCGGGTCCGTCAGGCGCGTCCCATCGTTGGGAGTATGGGGGATTTGAAACTACGGCGTCCACGAAGAGTGGTTCGTACGTCTCAGGGTGGCCTTCCTCGAACCAAGGCCAGTCATCCGCAAGGGTGTCGCCGTTCCGCGTCACGATGTTGGCGGGGTCGATGCCACGCATCACGAGGTTCATGCGCGTCAGGTTGTAGGTGTTCTCCTTCAGTTCCTGCGCATAGTACTTAATGCGTCCGGCGCTGCCCGTGTGTTGTGCAACGGCCTGTCCAATGTTGATGAGTAGCGAGCCCGAGCCGCTCGTGGGGTCGTAGATCTGTATTTCGTGGCGGTCCCGCAGGTGAAAGGCCACAATCTCCGACATGAGAACCGACACTTCGTGCGGCGTGTAGAACTCCCCGGCCTTCTTGCCCGCGTTGGCCGCGAAGTTGCTGATGAGGTACTCGTAGATGTATCCCAGCACATCGTAGCCCTGGCGACCATCCATCGGAATGTCCCTAATGAGGTGAAGAAGGCCGCTTATTGCCTTGGTGCGTGCACCGGAAGTGTCACCGAGTTTGGAGAGACCAGTCTCAAGCGTCTCGAAGATACGCTCGAAAACTTGTTTGTGGTGCGGGTCCACCAAACGGCTAAACGCGGAGAGCGCATCGGTCACGTCCGAGACGTCGAAGTCCGTACCTTTGGCAAGCCACGTGCTGTATAGGTTTTCGTAAGCAATGAAGTACCCAAGATTAGGACGCACAAACTCGACGACATCGGGACTGTCTTCCGTGATGGTCGGCATGTCCTCCTCTTCCAGGCCCTTCTCGCGCAACCACGCTTCTTCCTTCTCGGAGAGGAACTTGTAGAAGATAAAGCCAAGGATGTAGTCCTTGTACTCGCTCGCATCTATTTTTGAGCGCATCTCGTTCGCGGAGGCCCAAATCCTTGCCGCCAACTGTTGTTTGTTCATCGACTCTCCCGCCATCGCTGTAAATGAGCGTAAGCCACACCTGCGCTTCAGTATACCCCGGTTCAGATAGAAGAAAGTGACGTAAGAGGACTACAAAGGGGGCTGTCCTCCGCGAGACACCAAGAGTCGGTTGACCGCGATAACGTCGCGATGCCGCACGTCACGCGGTTCGAAGTGCAAGAGCTGATACACCATCTGCATGACGGCGCCTGCTCCGAAGGCCGAGAGCAGGGTTCCCACGCCTACCGGCCCTCCGAGCAGCCATCCCGCAACGGTGACCATCGACCACAACGCAATATGGACCACGCCGATGGGCACGCGTGGCAGGCGTTTGCCGAGTCCGACCAGCAAGGCGTCGCGCGGACCGCAGCATTGGCACGCGCGCATATAGATCCACATGCCCACCGCCATGATGGCAAAACCCACGAGCATCATGGCGACTCCGGACAGAACGCCCTCGCACGGCTCGAGCGGACTCACATCGTTGAAGAGCTGCACGAAGTTGCCTGTCAGCAGCGCATCGATGATGGTTCAAGAGCCGTAAGATGCACGCCAAAGGAGAATGTCAGCAATCCGAATGCGATCTGCACCCATTCGAGCACGATGCGCGTGTGCGTCATCTGACGGGGCGGGTCACTTGTCACGCTACGCGACATTGGCCGCCAGATAGGCGATGATGTCATCACTCTCGTACATCGGCTCGCCGTCGATGATGAGGCAGGGCACCTGCGCTTTGCCGCCGAGGGCCACGAGCCGCTCCTCGGCACCCTCCTCGGTCTGCAGGCAATGCATCGTCATGGTTATGCCATGCTCCTCCATGTAGTCGAGAACCTTGCGGCTGTAACCGCAGAAGTTGCGATAGTAGAGCTCGAGGCTGCTCGTGTCACTCATGATTGCTCCTTCGAGTCGAGGGTCGATGTGCACTGTCCATTGTGCACTAAAAACGGAGGTTGTGGCACGCCGGGCCGTCCCTCGGAGTGACGCCCCTTACAGAAACCAAGGTTGTGGCACGCCACGGACGGCGCCCCTTACAAAAACGGAGCTTGTGGCAGAGCTTCTAACGGAAACGGACCTTGCGGCACGCCACAACCTCGCCTTTCGTTAGATTCTCTGCCACAAGCTCGGTTTTTGTTGGACCGGCGGGCGGGCTCCTGCCACAAGCTCGATTTCTGTTAGACCGGCGGGCGCGCTCCTGCCTCAAGCTCGATTTCCGTTAGACCGGCGGGCGGGCTCCTGCCTCAAGCTCGATTTCCGTTAGAGCACCACCCGGTTTCGTCATTCTCACGCTTGACCATCCTTCCCGAGCGAGGACGGTCAAGAGCGAAGCAGAGGCGGATAATGGCAACGATCATAATGGCACCAACACCATCCATACGAAAGGACCCGCCATGCTTGCCGACTATCACGTTCACTGCATGTTCTCCGATGACTCCTGGTACGCCCCAGAGAAGGTCGTCGCCGACGCCTGGAAGCAAAACCTCGACGAGATTTGCTTCACCGACCATGTCGACTACGGCATCAAGCCCGACTGGGATGACGTGCACTCGGCAAGGGTGCTGGAGGGGCAGCGCCTACTCAACGTGGACTACGCGTCGTACTTCCCCTACATCGCCGACCTGCGCGAGCAATGGAAGGGACGCATCACGATCAAGAGCGGCCTGGAGCTGGGCGTGCAGACGCACACGATTCCCCAGTTCAACGCCCTGTGGGAGCAGTGGGGCAGCGAGCTCGACTTTACGCTGCTCTCCGTCCATCAAGTAGGGGACGAAGAGTTCTGGACCGGCGAGTTCCAAGAAGGTCGCGCACAGGAGGAATACAATCGTGCCTATTATCAGGAACTCTACGACGTGACGACGCGCTTCGAGCACTGGAGCGTCCTCGCGCACCTCGACCTCATCAAGCGCTATGACCCGGCGGGCATCCTCGACTTCCCCGCCAACCGCGACCTCGTGGCGGCGACGCTCGAGCACGTGATCGCGCAAGGCAAGGGCATCGAGCTCAATACGTCGAGCATTCGCTACGGCCTTAAGGACAGCCAGCCCGCCGAGGAGATCCTACGCCTGTACCTCGACCTCGGCGGCAGGATCATCACCCTCGGATCCGACAGCCACGCCCCCGAGCACCTCGGCGCCTACATCCGTCATTTCCAGCACTACCTAGCAAACTTGGGCTTTGAGGGCTTCTGCACCTATGACAAGATGGTGCCCACGTTCCACCCCTTCGAGGCGTAGGAGTCCACCGGAGGGCCACCCCCGGCGGATCCGTCGGAAATGGGAATTGCTTACGACCCGGGGGTGAATCCGTTGTCGGTCCACACGCGTATGGTCACTGGCTCGTCGGGCATGACGAACTCGAACGTGTCGCCGGTGACGAACGCCCCAGCGCCCTCGCTTCCGTTCACCGAGACGTGCAGGTCGACGTCGAGCACGGGCGGCACGACCACCTGCACGACCTCCCCAGCAGGCGCCGAGGTCGGGCAGCGTTGCACCAGCTCGTCCTCGTCGTCGAGCTCGATTGCGAGCCAGTCGTCCCCGGCCGACTCCTCGCGAAGGTAATCCTCCTGAAGCTGACGCACGTACTGCCATAAACCGCTGCGGTCCTGCACCGCGTAGTTTTGCCCCCCGCGCACCAGGACGTCCTCGCCCTCGAAGGCGTACGACGCCTTCGAGCCGTCCTGGAGCTCGAAAAGGACGTAGTGGTAGCTGTCGGTGATGCTCATGTTCGTCTCGCCTTCGACGAGCATGCGCGCCAGCTTCTTGTACACCTCGCGCATCGTGCGCGCGTCGGTTATGGTCACGCTGGGCCGGGAGCCCATCTGGTCGTACAGCACGGTGCACGACGTGGGGGTCCTTCCCGCCTGCATGTCTTCCACCAGTTGGGCCGACGCCGCGTCGTCGTCGAACGTCAGGATGGAGTCATCCGACAGGTTGATGGATACGCCGATGGGCTTCTCTGCCTGCGCGTCCTTCTCTGCCTGCGCGGGCTTCTCCGTTTGCACGTCGGGAGTCTCGTCGCGCGTGCGGTCTTCCTTGGCAGGCTCGCGGGAGTCCTCAACAGCCACCTCGCCCTTCGGTTCGTCTAGCGGCACAGGCGCACCGCAGGCGCCCAGGCCCACGCACATCGCCGCCACCGCCACAGATGTTATCGCTCGCATAAACCCGCATCGCATGGTCTGCCTCCATCCTCGTAGCCGCCACCCCTCATACCATATACGACTCAGCGGGACAAAATGTCGTGGAGCGGCGGTCGGATGAAGGGGGTCCGCTCGGGGACTACCCCTAGTGGGCCCCATTGCTGGAATATGCTTCGGGGAGGAATGCGCTGGGGCGAATCGACGTTGTTGCGGGGAGTAGCGGGGGCAATGGTGCCGGAGCGAAGATGGAGGCCCATGAGAGGGACGCGAACGTTCGGTGCTTGGCCGGGAGATCGGGTTGGCGAGAGAGATGCGGATGGCGAAGCAAAGGAATGGGTTCCACCAGGGCCCCAGTGGACCAGTGAAGTACGTGCAGGGGGTACTCCCCGTGCGGAAAACCGCGTGCAAGCATGGACGGCAAGGCACCATTCCGGTATACCCCCTGCACGCACGTGTCGCTACTGCGTCACTTCACGAACGCCTTGGCGTTGGCTTGGGCTGCGTCCTTGCAGTTAGCCGAGGGGGCCTTGGCGCCTTTGGGGACGATCGCGACCTGGACGGCCTCCATGCGCCTGGACTGGCCCTCGGTGCCAATCTTGGCGCCGTTCTTGGCCTCCATGACTCGCGGCACTACACCGTACCCTCGAAGAGCACGGCATCGCCGAACGCGATGCGCTCCACGCCGGGCCTCTTCGTGCCACGGAAGTCGAACGAAAGCAGGTATCCCACACGAAGGCCGAAGTAGTCGAGGTAGCCCGCGATCTGCCGCTCGCCTTCCACGTGATAGCGCTCCCCGCGCCAGATCTTCAGCTCGATTACGTAGCGCCTACCCAGCCAGTGGATGACCACGTCCATGCGCCGCTGGTCGCGCGTCTGCCCCTCCATGCTGTAGGTGCCGGTCCCATTGATGATGGGAGAGAGGTACGTAAGGAACCTCTCGCGGCCCTCTTCCTCGAGGAACCGCTCCCCCGATTCTCCGTGGATGCGGTTGTGTTCGCGGATGAAGTGCGCCATTATCTTGGGCACGTCGAGTCCTCCGTCCTCGGCGACGAAGGCCGACCGGTCTGCGCCGGCGGCAATCCGCAGGCCGGGGTCCGCCTCGCTCTCGCCGACGAAGAACACGTACAGGAGCATCTCGAACACACGGTTGGCAATCACCAGCTTGTTGTGCTCCACTCGCACGAAGCCGTACATGAGGAGCTGCTGCTGCTCATTGTCGTAGCTCACGTACGCGACCTGCTCGCCACGCATGAGCAGCGCCCGCAGCTTGCTGCGCAGTTCCGGGTAGTTCTGCAGCTTTCCCATGAGCGAGTCAAAGAGCGTGTTCGTCTCGGAGAGAAGCCTGCGCACGGCCTCGTCTACGCCGAACTCGGTCCATGCGGCGGCCAGGTCCTCGAACCCGTGACCCACAAGCCCCTCGTCCACGATCTGGCAGACGCGACTCGCGAGGAAGGGGTAGCCGTGCGTGTAGTCGAAGATCTGCCGGGCGATGGCGTCGACCTCCATGCCAGTACCGTGGTCTGCCTCGTAGTCCGCCAGCATCTGGGCTATTTCCCCCGGCGAGAAGCCCATCTCGACGCTGAAGGGTGCCGCGATGTTCCACGGGCTGTTGACCTTGTGTTGGTCCTCGTCGCGAATCTTGGAGCGCAAGTGTCGTACGTCGGTGACGCCGGCGAGGATGACGGACTGGAAGGCCGGGGCGTCGGGGTCTTTCTCGCGCTCCAGGTACTGCAGGCGCAGCTGCGCGAGGAAGTCGAGGAACACCTGGTTGTTGGCGGCGCTGTCGACCTCGTCGATGATGAGCACGAGGGGCCTCTCGCTCTCCTCGCACCAGTCCGAGAGAAGGAGGAACAGCTGGTCGAGCTCGGCCTCGCCACCTCCCGTCTGGGCGATCTCTCGCACCCGGTCCTGCACCGACGTGGGAATCCCCAGCTTGGCTCGCTTGCGCCACAGGATGCGGCAGAACGCAGCGACGAACTTGCCCTCGGTACTGTAGCCGGCCGTGCTGATGGCCTGAAAGTCGAGACTCATCACGTCGTAGCTGTCGCGCAGGGCCCCCTCGAGCGCGAAGAGCGTGGTGGTCTTCCCGTATTGGCGACCGCGATTGACGCAGAAGTAGTCACCCTCGTCCACCATGGCGCGAATCTGGCGCACGCGCTCGTCGGTGCTCACCATGTAGTGCTTGCGCGGGATGCAGAGCCCCGTAGTGTTGAACTTCCTCATCTCGTCCCCCTGACGTGCGAAGTGCCGGGCCACCACACCATTGTATAGCTCTGGGGGGCTTGAGTTTCGGGGCGTGCGGCCTGCGAAGCGTCCCGCCGTCGCAATGTCACAGAGCGGCTGCTGGATGGGGTCCACTCACAGCCACCTCTCGTGGACCCCCGCTACGTGCTAGGATTGAGGGCGGCAGCGAGCACAAGAGAGGACGAGTCCATGCCCATAGCACAGATCGCACCCGGTATCCTGTTACCCTTCCTCGGCACCAGCCTCGGCGCTGCCATGGTGTTTGTCCTCAAGGGACAGATCTCGCCGAAGGTCCAGAAGCTTCTCACGGGATTCGCCGCAGGCGTCATGGTGGCGGCGTCGTTCTGGAGTCTGCTGCAGCCGGCGCTCGAGTCGAGCGCACACATGGGCAGCCTCTCCTTCGTCCCGGCCGCCATCGGCTTCATGGTGGGCATCGGCTTCCTGCTGCTTCTCGACGAGGTGACCCCGCACACGCACATGGATCTGCAGGACGAAGGACCAAAGACGGGCCTGCGGCGCACGACTAAGCTCATCCTCGCAGTCACGCTGCACAACATCCCCGAGGGGATGGCCGTGGGCGTGGTCTATGCCGGGTGGCTGGCCGACGGAGGGACGGTGAGTTCGACCGCCGCCCTCGCGCTGGCGCTCGGCATCGCCATCCAGAACTTTCCCGAGGGGGCAATCGTCTCCATGCCACTGCGCGCGGAAGGCATGGACAAGGGCAGGACCTTCTGGTGCGGCGTGCTCTCGGGCACCGTCGAGCCCATCGCCTCAGTCGTCACCATCCTGGCGTCCCAGCTCGTGGTTCCGCTGCTGCCGTACCTTCTCGCCTTTGCCGCAGGCGCCATGATGTACGTGGTGGTTGAGGAGCTCATCCCCGAGATGAGCGAGGGAACGCATTCCAACATCGGCACGATTGCCTTCTCGCTGGGCTTCGTGCTCATGATGATCCTAGACGTTGCCCTGGGGTGAGGCGCACGCCAACGGTATCGCGCCCATGCAGTTGTGCCCGCGCATGTTGCCTCGACTGACGGGACGGCTCGCAGACCTCCGAGCACACCGGTAATGCCGAGCATGCAGCCGTGCCGCTCGAATCGTATGCGCCAAAACAACGGGAAGGGGTGCGTTGCCGCGCTTTTTGGTTACTGGCTGCGTATTCTTGCGCGAATTGCAAGGCTTCCCCGTCCCGCAACCCCACGGGCCGTGGCGGACAGACGGTCCGCCACGGCCCCACACGCAAAATAGTGAACAATAAATCTCGAAACTAATTGCAAAAGCCCAGCTCAGCGCGATATACATTGAATCTTGATGTAATCGTTTGCCGGTCTATAAAATAGCTACTGTACAACGATTGCATCAAGCATTGCACTATCTTCTTGTGAGCTGGGGTTTTGTAGGTATTACGAATAATTATTTGTCACTTTTGTGCCATCGCTTCTCCACACACAGAGACACGGGCGACACAGCGTCGTACATCATGCAACGTCACGTCTTCCAAGGGAGAAGGGAAGCGAGTGCCATGAAGGCCACAAAGAGGATTTCGGCATGCCTGGTCAGCGGAGTGCTTGCGCTCACGCTGTGCGTTTACGGGTGCGGCACGGTCGTCGACACGGCGTCCGAGAAGGAGCAGGCGACTGAGCGGACAGATGTCCAGGAGATATGCGAGGCACCCAACTACCTTACTGACGAGGAACAGGCAATCTTCGACGCAGCAGTAAAGGGGACCGAGGCCAAGAATCTGAAGCCTACGGCCGTTCTTGCCACGCAGGTCGTGGCGGGTCTTAACTATGCGTTCCTCTGTCAGTCGGCTGGTGCGAACCCCGCCTGGCACATCGCCGTCGTGTACCAAGACCCCCAAGGGGCCTCGACGCTCTCGACTCTGAATGATGTAGACCTTGACGCCTTGCAGGTCTCCGACCAGTCGAGCGAGAGGATGATGGGGGCATGGGTGGTGTGCGAGCCTGCTACCGCAAGCCTACCCCAAGAGGCGGCAACCGCATTCTCCAACGCCGTTGTCGACTACGAGGGCGTCGAACTCTCCCCCATCGCACTGCTCTCCACCCAGACGGACGGAGGCACGAACTACCGCGTGCTCTGCGTGGGCTCGACCATCGCCGACGGACCGGTTCGCGGACTCTATGTGGTCGGCATCCACGAGGATTCCGATGGCCACGCCGAGATAACCTCAGCCGAGCAACTCGCCCTTACCGCCTACGTCGGGTAAGGCGTTCTCCGCGAGGCGTGACGAGGATCCGGGCGCTTGCCACCTCGTCACGCCCGCAGCTCTTGACGGCATCGCGCGAGCATGCCGTCAAGGATGCACCCGTCGTAGTCGCTCACATGAACGAGCTTTGGCTGCTGGTCTCGGTCAACGTACTTGGCGAGCTCCTCTGCGACCTCCTCCATGTCGGGCAGCAGGTCACAGCGCACCGCAACCACTTCGGGGTCGAAGGTCGCGCAGTCCATCGCAAGCACCTGCCCCACCACCTCAAGGACGTCGGCGGGATTGAAGGCACTGTAGTGCAGCGGGTTCGAGAAGGAGAACCGGTTGACGATGAGCCTGACCTCGCCGGCGTTGCCGTGCGCGCCCTCCAACAGCCTTCCACCGACCACGTGGCCTTGGCCACCCATCGCCCAGCCAGTTGCTTGGGAGTAGAACGTCACGTCCTGATACTCGGGATGTGCCTCTCGCCAACCCAGCGCCGCCGCGTTCGCGTTGTTGCAGAGAAAGACGGGCACGTCGTAGCGATGTGCAAGGAAGTCGCCCATGACGAATCCGTCCGTTCCGTTCGTCAGGTCGACCTCTCTGGTCACCCTGATCAGAACGCGCCCGTCATGCACGGCACCCGGAAGGGCAACGCCCACGGCATCAACCTTCCCGCCCGCCCTACACGCGCATCGCTGCGTGTCGATTACGTCGGTTATGTCGGCAAGCGTCAGGCGGCGCTTGATGACGCGCCCCTCCGCGGAAACGGCCCCGTGATCGTAGACACGATGATGAATGGTCACCTCACCGGAAGCCGCATGCACCGCGATGACGAGAATCCGTCCGTCGCCTTCCGTCTGCATGGAGGCCGCCTCATTCGCATGTTCGGCTGCTTCTCGCGCACGCGAGGCGAGCTCGTCGCGCACCCACTCCAAGCAGCCGGCCGCGTCGTAGGCAGCAAACATTGCCGTGGGAATCGGGAGCACCGGCACGTCGCTCATGACCTGCTGCACCCGCTTGACCTGATATCCGATTTGCGGAGCGACGAGGATGGCGGCTTTGTCGCGACCGTGCTCGTATGCCTCAGTGACACTCACAGCCGAGAAGTCCCAGTCAAGGCCCATGGCCTCAGCCACTTGGTTGAGCCGCTGAGCAAAGAAGGACGTGGTCATCCCCGCCGTACAGCATAGGAGCACCTCAGTTCGCTGATGGCCACGAATCGCGAGAAGCGCCTGGACCATCTCGCCAAAGAGCTGGATGGAGTGGTCCCGGTCCACGGGATGGAAGTGCAGAAAGAACTTGGCCTCACCGGTAACTTTCTCTTCGATATGCAGCTCGACAATCTCTGGATCAGGTGCCATGTCGTAGAAGTTGACCATCGCCGTGGCAAAGTCGGTCTCGAGCACGAAGTGGTCGTCATCTTCGAGGTTGGCAAGGTATCCCTTGTGGGGCTGCTCGCGAATCCAGCTGCGAAGGTCAAAGGTCTGCGCCATCTCTCGCTCCTCTCCCGTGAGCTCGTCCATTCCTTGTAGCGTTGGTAGCGGGTGACCGTTGGTAACGGGTGACGACGGAGAGCGCGTGACGACACCCTCCGTCCCCGTTGTCGCTAGCTCAGGTCCTCGCCGTTGCTCGCGATGACCTTCTTATACCAGTAGAACGAGTCCTTGCGGCTGCGGGCCATAGAGCCCTTGCCCTCGTCGTCCATGTCCACATATATGAAGCCGTAACGCTTGCGCATCTCACCGGTGCCGGCGGAGACGACATCGATGCAGCCCCATGTGGTGTAGCCCCACAGGTCCACGCCGTTCTCGATGGCGCGGCTCATGGCCTCGATGTGCGGACGGAAGTAGTCAATGCGATAGGAGTCGTGAATGGAGCCGTCCTCCTCCACGGTGTCGAACGCGCCGAGGCCGTTCTCGACGACCATGAGCGGCAGGTTGTAGCGCGCGGCCGCCCACTCGAGATACCACTGCAGGCCAGTCGGATCGTAGCCCCATCCCCAGTCGGAGTACTGCAGGTACTCGTTGCGTGCACCCGCGCTGAAGTTGCCCTTCACCATATCCTTGACCTCATGGGTGGTCACGACGTTGGACATGTAATAGCTGAAGGTGTAGAAGTCGACCGTGCCCTCGTAGAGGTCGATGATGTCCTCATCGGTAATCTCGAGCTCGACGTTGTGCTCCTTCCACAGACGCGTGGCGTACGTCGGATACGCGCCCAGGCACTGAACGTCGCCAGAGTACCAGACGCCCTCCTCCATCTGGTGCTGCGCCTTAAGAATGTCCGCCGGGTCGCAGGTGTGGGGGTACCAGGCGATGCCACAGATCATGCAGCCGATCTTGTTGTCGCCGTCGATGGCGTGGCCGATCTGCACGGCCTTGGCAGAGGCAACGTACTTGTGATGCAGGTGCTGGTAGGCGCGCTGATAGTCCTCGTCCGTGGTGTGGCCCGTAAACGGCAGGAACATGATGGTGTTGTTGATCTCGTTGAAGGTGAGCCAGTGGTGCACGAGGCCCTTGAACTCGGTGAAGCACGCCGTGGCATAGCGCACGAAGTGGTCGATGGTCTCGCGGTTCTCCCAGCCTCCGCAGTGTTCCTCGAGGTAGAGCGGCGTGTCGAAGTGCCAGATGGTAACGAGCGGCTCAATGCCGTTCTTGTGCATCTCCTCGAACATGTCCCGGTAGAAGGCAACGCCCTCGGGATTGGGGTACTTCTCGGTGCCCTTGGGGAAGAGGCGCGACCAGCTGATGGACATGCGGAACTGCTTGAAGCCCATCTCGCCCATGAGCGCGATGTCCTCCTTGTAGTGATGGTAGCCGTCAACGGCGTCATGGTTGGGATAGTGATACTCGGGGAGCACGGCGTAGTGGGCGCCCTCGGGCAAGGGATCGCCGTTCTTCATCTTGCAGTGGTTGCCGTCTTTATCAATGTAGGTGACGTAGCGAGGCTCGCTCACGGTGCCACCCGTGGTGACGTCAGTCATCGCCATGCCGCGACCACCTTGGTCCCAGCCGCCTTCCCACTGATTGGCCGCCACTGCGCCGCCCCATAGGAATCCCTCGGGAAATGCCATGCTCTGCTCCTTTGTTTGGGGGTTTATACACGCCAACAATGATATCAGAGAAGGTCAGAGCAAAGGTCAGGAACCGTACGCGGACAACCCGCCGAGACCGGCGACACTCAATCGACCTATCGCGGGAAGCGCACGGTAAAGCGCGTCCCTACGCCCTCGCGCGAGAGAACGTCGATGCTGCCTCCGTGTGCATCCACAATCCACTTGGCGATGGAGAGACCAAGTCCGGTACCCCCCTCTCGCCGGTCGCGCGCCTCATCGGCACGATAGAAGCGCTCGAAGATGCGCGCGGCATCCTCCTCAGAGATGCCAATGCCCTCATCCTGCACCCTCAGTGCCACCCCCGCATCGTCAGCGCGCACGGAGAGAGCGATCTGCGTTCCCTCGGGAGCATAGGCGGCCGCGTTCTGCACGAGGATGCGCGCAACCTGCTTGATCATCCCGGAGTCACCCGCCAGCTCGAAAACCGGGTCGCTCGCGTCGCTGCCAGGCACGTCGTAGGTATAGACGTGCGCATCGTCTATCATGCGCGACTCCTCCCACACCTCCTGCATCGCCTCAGCCAGATTGAATCGCTCGCGCTGCAAGGTATTGCGCCCCGAGTCGCCCCGTGCAAGGAAGAGGAGCTGCTCCACGAGCTCCTGCATGTGCTCCGACTCGGTCTTGAGCGCGGCAATCGACTCGTCCAAGACCTCCTCGTCGGTCTTTCCCCAACGGTCAAGCATCTGCACGTAACCCTGTATCACGGCAATGGGCGTGCGCAGCTCGTGGCTCGCATCCGAGACGAACCGCATCTGTTGCAGCTTCGCCTCTTGCATCTGCTTGAGAAGACCGTTGAGGGCGACCTCGATGGACTGAAGGTCCTTGTCGCCGGTCGAGACGAAGGGCTGATCGACGCTGGCGGAGTGAATGGCCTGCTCCAAGCTGCTGATTTGGTCCTGGCCGAGCTCGCCCGGCGCCTCCATGCCTCGGCTGGCAGCGTTGCCAAGCTCCTCAGCCACAAGCGCGAGCTCGTTGAGCGGTTGCAACTTGCGTCGCACACGACGCGTCGAGAAGGGCAGTGCCACGAGGCTCACCACTTCACCCGCGATGATAATGACAAACAGCGGCCAAACCTCACTTATATATGCGGATAAGCGAAGGGTGAGGTGCTCGCCGTTGCGCTGGGGGACCTCGTACGTGATGCGATCAAGCGGACGAGTGGCCTTGCGCACCACGAGGTTGCCTGCGGGCAAACCCTGCTCTGCTGCCCATGACGCACCCCTAAACGCAAAGCAACCCACAAGGGCACCAAGGAACAACACGTCAACGAGAACGAAGGCCAAAAAACGGTGCCACCAGTAGCTCCAGACGATGCTGCGTGCGAGCGAGGTGGTGCGTGCGCTGCGAGCCATCATCGACCCCCGCGGATGACGTAGCCCACGCCACGCACGGTGGTGATGAGCGGTATGCCGAAGTGATTGTCAATCTTCTCGCGCAGGTGTCGCACGTGCACGTCGACCGCGTTGGAAGTTCCCACGTAGTCGTATCCCAAGGCGAGCTGGGCGAGGCGGTCGCGGCTCATCACGATGTTCTCGTTCTGCATGAGCGCGCGCAAGAGCTCGAACTCCCGCTGCGTGAGGACAACCTCCTCTCCGTCGACGCTCACCTGGCGGCGATCGGAGTCGAGCGTGACCCCGCGCACCACGAGGGCGTTGCTCGCCGTGGCGGCAGCGCGTACCTCGTGGTGCTTGAGTGCCAGGCGAATCCGTGCCAGCAGCTCCTCGATGGCGAACGGCTTGGTGACGTAGTCGTCTGCGCCTGCGTCGAGTCCCGAGACCTTGTCCATCACCGCGTCACGCGCCGTGAGCACGATGATGGGCACGTCCTTCTGGCGCCGCACGCGACGTAACACCTCCATGCCCGAGAGCTGGGGGAGCATGAGGTCGAGCAGGATGAGGTCGAAGTCGTCTTCGAGTGCGCGCTGTGCGCCCGTCCGGCCGTCAAAGGCCTTCTCGACCTCGTAACCCTCGTGGGTGAGTTCAAGCTCCACGAAGCGCGCGATCTTTGCCTCGTCCTCGATGACCAGTATCCTGCTCATGAATCCTCCCGAAATTGCGTCGTGCGCTATTCGTTCCCCATCACGTTGTTCTTGATCGACTCAGCACCGTCTGCGGCACGGTCCATTATGTCGTTGACGTTGATGGAGGCGTCGCCCACACCGTCGAAGTGATACCTAAACCCAAAGAAGAGTCCCACGATGATTAGCGGGATGGTTGCCGGGAAGAGGAAGAGGATAAGGATCGCGAGGATAAGCAAAGGGATGGTGAGGACCTGTGCCCCATTGCGCTCCACCACGAACGAGACCTCGAGCCCACGTGCGCACAGGCGCTTGAGCGACTCCATCAGACGAGCGAATACCTCGCTGAAGCCGGTGCGCCTGCTCGAGCGCTCGTAAGCCTGCTGGGCCTCCACCATCTCGGATGAGAGAGTCGGCTCCTCCGCGGTTGTCGTGTGGTGTGCGGTACGCGTCTGCGTTTGTGCCTTGTCCTGCTGCTCAAGCAGCACGATGGCATCGAGTACGTCGTAGTCGGTCTGCTCGAGTGCGCTGCGAGCATCCTCGTAGGTGGCGCCCGTCTTCTGGCGTACGATTTCGACCTTGTCCAGCTTTTCCATGATCGCCTCCGCGTCCGTGTTCCAACTTGAGTATAGGATGCCCGAGCGAGATTAGCCTCCCCGTCACCAAAGATTATGTTTGGATTAAGATTCTGTGGGACGAGAGCGTGGCGACACCCTCCATCCCCGTCGTCACGTTGTCCCATGATAGAATTCGCCTATGCATGATCGGGATTATCGCATCGACAACCTGCGCTGCCTGCTCATTGTGCTGGTGGTGTTTTGCCATCTCCTCGTGGTGATGAGCACGGGGCCGCTTACTGGTGTGCTCTACCAAGTCATCTATGTGTTCCATATGCCCGTGTTCGTCTTCGTTACGGGCTACTTCGCGCGGTGGCGGCCGCAGCGCATCGCCTGCGGACTGCTCCTCCCCTATGTAGAGTTTCAGCTCCTTGCCTGCCTGTGGGGCAACTTCCTCATGGGTCGCGTCTGGTGGTGGGGCTTCACGCTCCTCCAACCCAGCTGGACGCTGTGGTATCTGCTCACGTGCGTCTTTTGGTACGCGACGACTCCCCTACTCACGGAAGTGCGAACGCCCCGTGCGCGCCTCGCCGTTGTCGCAGCTGCGTTCGCCGCTTCCATTGCCATCGGTTGGGTTCCCTGGGCGGCGGACGCCTATGACTTATCCCGCATGGTGGTGCTGTATCCGTTCTTCTGCGCCGGATTCTTCGCCGGCAAAATGGGACTTTCTGCCCGCATCGACGCGCTTGGTTCTGGGCGTCGTGTACGTCTGTGTACGGTCTTCGCCGCACTTGTCGCCGTACTCATGGTGTTGCACTATGCGCACGGCCCCTGCCCCAAGGAGGTGCTTTATCGCAACACCCCCTATGCCAACTCATGGGAATGCGAGGCGCGCGTCATCGTACAGCTCGCCGCCGGCGCATGGTGCGCCTTGCTGGTTGTGATGACGCCCGGGCGACACCTGTCCCCCGCCTCGATGGTGGGCCGTAACTCCATAAGCGTGTATCTGCTACACCCTTGGTGCATCCGCATCCTGAGGTTTGCGCCGCCTTTGCCTGGAGGAGAACTCGTGCAGGTGCCCGCCGCATTGGCGCTCGCCGTCGTGCTCGCGCTCGCGCTGGGCAACGATCGCGTCTGCAAGGTCTTCCGACACGTATTCTGTGGTGGCTGGCTCAAGCTGCGCGCAGAATAGAATGAGGCCGCGTCAACCCAGGTACTTGTGCGCAAACTCCTCCATGGCAATCGGCCTCGAGAAGAGGTATCCCTGTAGGTAGTCGCAACCGATCTCCGTCACGGCATCGGCCATCTCCTCCGTCTCGATGCCCTCGGCCGTCACGGTATACCCCGTCTCCTTGAAGCCCTTTACCACCAGGGGCACAAGAATGTCGCGGTCGCGCAGCCAGTCGCGCACGACCTCCATGTCGAGCTTGACGTTCTCGAAGGGATACCGCTTGACGCGCGTGAGGTTAGAATGGCCGGTGCCGTAATCATCGAGCACAAAGACAAAGCCAGCGTCGCGCAGCGCCAGCACCTGCCTGCTAAAGAGCGCGTAATCCACGATGGACTGCTCCGTAATCTCCAGGTGAATCTGCTCGGGCCGCACGTCATAGGCGCGGAGAATCACCTTAAAGCGATCGACAAGGCTTTGTTGCAAGCACTGGATGGGCGAGACGTTCACGTTGATCCATTCCAGCCCCATGGCCTGTGTGTCGTGTTCTGCGATGAAGGCGCAGGCCTTCTCAAAGACGATCTCGCCCAATTGGTCGATGTACCCACTCTTCTCGGCCATGGCGATGAACTGCGCGGGAGCGAGTATGCCGCCCTCGCCATCGTAGATGCGCGCAAGTGCCTCGGCCGCAACGAGCTTCCTCGTCTTGCTGTCAACAAGCGGCTGTAGGTATACCTCCACTTCGTGGTTGCGGACCGCGTGCTCGAGTTTGCGCAGTATGCTGACTTGCTTGTCAACCTCTCGGATGCTGTGCGGGTCAATCGCGTCATCGCGCACCACGCTGAGGTCCTGCTGCGCGGTATCGAGCGCAATGGTGAGGTTGTTACTGATTTGGTCAGCGGAGGTGAGGCCCGACTCGGCACTCACGTAGGCAAACGCCACGCTGAACTGCAGCGCTCCATACTCCGTGGACCACGCTTCCTCAAAGCGTTCGTCAATGCGACGGCTTACGTCTGCCCAGTCACTGCGCTCCCCGCCCACGAGCATGAATCGGCCGGCACCCAAATAGCATACGGAGGTCTGGGGAAAGCTCGTAAGGAGCCATTCGTTGATGCATGTGATTGCCTCGTCCATCTGCTGCCCACCGAGCATGCCGCGCACGTGGTAGTAGTTTTGCAAGACGATGCCCAGCACATGATAATCGTCACGTGTCGATGCTTGCGCAAGCAGCAGCCTGAAGCCGTCCTTGCTGAATGCCAGTCCTCGCTCCGTCGTGAACAGATCGGGATTAAGAAAGCCCAAGAATGCGATGTTGATGGCCATCACGCAGAAGAGGTCCATGATCAGCATGTTCGGCAGGAGGTACCGTACGGAATTGCCTGCAATGAGCAAGACGTTAAAGGCGAGCGCCGTATCGAACTCATAACGATTCAGCTTCTTTGAATGGCGCACGAGAAGCACTATCGAAAGCAAGGTATAACCCACAAAGTAGACATAGATGCCGTTATACCATGGGCCGCTCGCATAACCCATGTCTGTGATGGAAAAGACCGCACCGGTCCAGTAGCTCGAGATGGCTATGAGCTCACCGACCGCGAACGGCAGGGCACAAGCTCGCTCGAACAGGCGATTCGGCGTCGAACCAATGTGTACGATATCGAGGGTCAGGCGATAGAACCAGTAGGCGCGCGCGAGGTACAAGACGAAGAACGCACCATTCGCAAGGTAGAGCGCTTCGACGGAATACGACGAGAAGCTCTCGTCCATCTTCGTCGAGCCAACACCGACTATCATGCAAAGCATCTGCAGAATGATGAGGCCCATGAAGGTGCGGTTGGCGCGTATGGGCAGGCGCGGCTTGTTGAAGTAGTACACCAACGTGGTGAGAAGCAAGAGCGCGCACGGCAACACAAAGTCATAATTCCACATACATGCACCTCCGCCCGGCTCGCACCTAAATATACCATTATTCAATTTTGCGCGAAGATGTCAGCTGAAAGACCACTCCGTCTGCTCTTGAACGGTCGGCCGCTGGAGATCTTCCTCCCGCGGCCGACACTCGATGCTTCGTACCCAGCAGGTACAATCCCTCTCCCGCTGGTTAGGTTGCTTCGACCTCCCGCGAGAGCGGAGCCGTTGCGTCATCGGATAGATAGCCCACTCCGTCTTCGTTCACCGTAACGATGAAGTACTTGCCGCTTGGAATCGTATAGCCATCCGGTGCCTTCGTCTCCTCTATGTAGTACGTCCCGTAGTTCAGCTCGCCCACATAGAACACGCCGCTATCGCCACTGACAAACTCGGTCTTTGTGTCACCGTGTATGTCCTTGCCCTCGACGAGCGCACCGCTTGCGCTCCCGCGATGAATCTTGAACTTGCCGCCCGCCAGCGACTCATAGGTACCCTTCGCCACCTTACGGAGAATGGCTTTGCGCGAGCCCGCAACTTCGTTGGTCAAGGAAAGCGTCTTCGTCGTGTATACACTCAGCTGTTGGCTTACACCATCAATGATGAGACGTGTGTTTCCCTGCGTGTGTGGGTCGTCATCGATAAACTCAATCAAGTCGAATTTCACGTTCGTATTGCGGCTGTGCTGGCTATAGTTCGGGGCACCAGTCGGCTTGTTCTTGTTGCCGAGCTCGTTGTACGTCAGGATGCCGTAGGCAAAGTTGCACATCGAAGTATCGGTGTGCAAATGTATGCCAGACCGATCAGCATTCGCAAGCAGCTGAATCTTTGCGGTGTCAATATTCTTTGGCAGCCTAACCTTTACGTAGAAGTATTCGTTTCCTTCACCTTGCTTCTCTGCAAGGTATGCCCTGTTCAGCTTTTCGCCCGTGTCGCCAAAATCGGTGGACGAGCAGTACAGCTTTCCGTTCTTGGTATCCACAAAATAGAAGTCCATTTTGTGCACGTTCTGGTACCTAGTCGTGTTTGTCGCATTTACGTCCGTATTGCTGGCATGCATCATAACGTAATAGTCTTTGTAGTTTTCGCCGTCAGAGTCAGTGTGCCAATTCTCCCGGCTTGCGGGTTTGTTGTCCTCGAAAGCGGCCGTCCAACGCCACGCGTTCTCCTCGTCTTCGATTTCAGAGATCTCATACGCATCGAATGCAACTCCGGCAGCACTGAACTTCGGGACATAGACCAGCTCCCGCCACGTAGACTCACTCTTCTCGCCGTCTATCTTGGTAACCTTCTGCGAATTCGGCCAATTGCCAACGTAGCAGTTAACCTTCACTTTGGTCGGGCTATCTCCCGTGGCTCCAAGGATGCCATACACCTCGAACCCAACCGCCTTCCTCTGATCTTCAGGGATGCCGTCATCCCAAATCTTCTTTATCTCGATAGGAATCAGCGTATTTGAATTCGTGACAACAACACTATTGTTTTTGACATCGGTAACCTCGTCTATAGGAATGGCGCTGACTGAGTTGGTCGAATACGTCGCCGAGTAAACGGTATCCGCGACGCTCGTTCCACCGATCTTCGTCTCTTCCAATACGTAAATCTCGCCCGGCCTCAGCCTCTTGCTGGTCTTTGTCCAACCCTCCTCTTGAGTGATTTGCAGGGTTTCCACGTTGTCGAGCCTTTGATCGGCTTCATTGACACGCTTGATTTGAACCGTCACATTCGTTGGCGTCTCGCCATAATCCTCTATGGTTATCCATTCCTTGGTGACCGGAATGGTGCTGTACACCCAACAAATCTTCCCCTCGTTGTCAGGATCTGCAACACCGTACAAGTCGGTATCCAAGTCATCGACAAAGGCGTTCAGCCCCGTAGCGTTGGTGTGGCTTCCAAACAACTCGCCGACAGTACGATGATTCTCTGTGGCCGTCGCATCGTACACGCCAATCTTTGCATTCTCACCGAGCGCGTCATCGACATTAATGACGACGTTGTCATCCACACTCAGCACGACGTTCTTCTGAGCACCTTCCTGACCAAGGTTGTCATAGACGACGGGAGAACCCGAGAAGAATAGCTTCGCATTCGCTCCGCCAACATCTACCGCACCGCCTTCCGTTGACGAGTTCCCGCTCATGGTGCCTCCCGTCATGCTTGCGACGCCTCCATCGGCAACGTGAAGAGCGCCTCCCCTATTTGCCTGGCAGTTGGTGATGGACGTTCCATCGCCGATCGCAAGCGTTCCGGAGCCCACATAGATGGCGCCACCATTACCGGTTGCGTTCACATCATGGATGGTCACACCGCTGAAGGTGGCTGTGGCCACTCCCGCGATATTGAACGCTCCACCGTTAATGCTCGGCGCAGTCACCATGCTCGTGCTCCCGCCGTCGAAGATGAGGTCACTCACCGTAAAGTTGGAAGCGGTATTCACCCCAAACATGGAGCTGGTAGACTGATTCCTTGCGAGGGTAGCCTTGGTCAGGCTTTCGCTGCCCTCTTCCGCAGCTTCGGACGGCGTATAGATAAACACATCGCCGTTCTTGCTCATCGTTGAGGAGATGTCGGTCTCTGCCGTGGTGAAGGTCAAATCCTTCGCATTGCTGTACGTGATGTTGGCCTCATTGCTACCAAGCGAATAGTCTTGCAGCATCTTGAGCTTAAGCGCCCCGGTGTACTCAACATACGCCGAACCAGACTTGCGATACAGGGTATTTCCGGTCGCGGTGAATCCGTCTTTGACCGTCATGTATACCGCTGGTCCAAAGATCGTTGTCCCCGTGCCATTTACTGTCTTGATCTCGTACAGAAGGGCATCGTCACTCGCCGTGAGTTTGCAGACAACACCAAGCCAGTAGACAGTATCGTCCGTATCGATGTTTTCGTAGTCAGGAACGCCGTACAGACCAAGGTTGCGGTCATTCACGAAGTACTTTGCGTTTTCTCGTGTTGCCAGGGTGTCATCCCCTTGGCCAAATGTTCCGAACGGCTTGCTGTATATGCCGTGTTCCTGGTAAATCGTGCTCGCACCCGCTTGCGCGTCTATCGCATACACACCGATGGTGCCGCCGGTCAGACCGGTTTCACCCGTATTGATCACACCGTTCTCATCCTCGCTGAGCACCACGTTCTTTTGTGCGGTGGTTGCCGCACTGGCGGGGTTGTTGAAGATGACCGGGCTGCCGGAGAAGCTCAGCTTCGCATTCTTGCCGCCTACGTTGACGGCACCGCCGTCTTTCGCCGTAGCGCGGTTCAGCTTGATGCTGCCGCCAGACATGGTCATCTGCGCATAATCCGCCGCATACACAGCGCCGCCCAAGCCGGTTGCTCGGTTGTTGGTCAGGTTGCCAGACGAAATGCTGAATGTCGCGCGGCTGCTCTCGCTGCTGCCCGCCAGATACACGCCCGCACCGTTCACGGCTGAATTCTTGTAGGATGCCGTGGTGCCACCGATGGTGCCGCCAGTCATGGTGAGATTTGCGGCTTCGCTCACATACACGCCACCGCCAAAGCCGCCGCTACCACCAACAGCTTCGGCATTGTTGGTGCGGACGTTGCCCTTCTTGAGCTCAAGCGTTGCAGCGTCCACGTATACACCGCCGCCGTAGCACGCACCGTTGCTGATGACGTTGGTACCCGATAGCGTTGCATCCACCGCTGTGTACAAGCCACCGCCGTTGGAAACCGCGCTGTTGTACGCGATGGTGCCACCTGTGAAGGTGGAGGCTCCGGAGTCTGCCGCCAGATAGACGCCGGCACCGTTAGCTGCGTTGTTGGCATTGCCAGAAGTACCGATGTTACCACCCGATACCTTAATCAGGCCATTCGTACCCACATACACGCCACCGCCACCGTTGGCAGCGCTATTGCTCGAGATGGATACGCCGCTCAGGTTAGTCTGACCTTCCGTGTACACGCCGCCACCGTCTCTGATCGCGGCGTTGTACGAGATTGTGCCTCCGGAGAAGCCGCCCGTTCCCTGCAGGTACACGCCCGCACCGTAGGCCGCAGTGTTGCCGTTGCCGCTTGTTCCGATTTTTCCTCCAGACATGGTGAGGGTGCCGCCTGCGGCAATACATATGCCGCCACCACGGCCTCCTTCGCCGCCCTCGCTAACATTAGCGCTATTGGACGTGATCGTGGTACCCGTGAGGTTAACCGCACCCCGCGCGTACAGCGCCCCGCCGTCTGCCGCGACGTTCTCGAGAATGCTACCGGCACTTAAGGTAACGGTCGTGTCCTCGCCAGCATAGATGGCGCCACCATTGCCGCTGACCTTCGCATGCTGCAGCGTCGCACCTGCGCTCACCATGAGCTGCGCATATTCGCCCTCAGTGCGCACGATGCCGCCGTTGCCTTCGGCATCAACTCCCGCTCCATCGAGCGTGATGTTCGTCAGAGTGAAGTTATACTTGTCAACAAACATGCTGCCGGCTACGGTTTCGCCGCGCGTGATGGTGCACACCGTTGACAGGTCACCCGGCACGAACGGCCCTGGATATCCGTCTGTATCGCTGACTTCCGCTGTAGTCAGGATTGCCGTCTTAGGACGCGCCAGTTCGACGGCCGTGCTCATCTCGTAGGACTCGACGAGCATCTTGATCTTTCGCTGCGTGGCGTTGTCGTCGCTCGTTGCCGTAGATGTGAAGCTCGCCTCATTGAAGTCGACGAAGGCATCCCTAAGCGTGGTGTAGACTGCCGGGCTACCGTTCACGTAGAGCAGGTTGTCGTCGCGGTCGGTAATCTTGCATATCACGGGCTCCCACTGGGCGTAGAGCGACAGGTTATCGTCATTCGTGTGGCGGAAGAACTCGTACGTGTCGCCTCTTCTGTACGCAGTGCCGGGGTTCTGCTCGCTGGGATTCTCTAACGTGTTCCAGCAGACGAACCCGTATCCCGGCCGTGTGGGATTGGCCTCTTCGATGGTATAGACGTGGCTGGTCTCGCTGACACCGAAATTGACGTCATCCTGCCGCCTCACCGTACCATCCGACAATTTGGCACCGTCACCGTTGACGTCGAAGATGACCTTTGGCTCAGCATCGTTATACACCGTGAAGACCGCGCCGATTGAGGCAGCCTCGGGTCCAGCGATGCTCAGCGTGCGGTTCTGCTGGCCTTCAGTTGCCGTAGTCGTCCACGTCACCGAATTGTCCCGGCCAATCGTGTTGGTCCAAGACCCCGCCGGACGCACGTAATCATCGTTAGCCGCTGTCTCGCGTAGCACATAGGTGCTATCGGCCGCAAAGCTTGCCACGTTGCCGTCTTTGGACTCCATGGCGCCCCATGGTACGGACAGCTTGCCGTCGGCGTCGCTCGTACCGGTCCAGACTTGCACATCATCACTTGCATCGTCAGTGCCTTGCGTATTCGTAAGCGAGAAGGAGGTGTGCGGGATGACCGTTGGCTCGCCAGAATCCTTCGTGACGTAGTCGCACACCACGAGGTTCAGCGCCTTGCCGACCCAGATGATGTAGTTGCCGCCATCGACCGCCACTCCCGGTACACCATGAAGGGCAGGGTCGCAATCATTCCTGAACCCGTTTAGGTTGGCAGTAAGTGGCGACGTACCAGCATAGGTACCGAAGTTCCTCGCCGAGATGCCATGGTCGTAGTATATGGACGTATCGTCATCGTTCTTCACATACACGCCGATGTTGGCATTCATGCCGAGACCGGTTGAGTTGATGATTGCGTTGCTGTCATAGGCCAGATACACGTTCATTACGGTGGTACCTGCCGAATTGCCATTGCCTGCAACCACGGCGTCACCCGAGAAATGCAGAATGGCGTCGGAACCCGTACTGATGGCGCCCTGCTTCGAATTGTTCTCCGTGATGCTCCCGCCCGACATGCTGAAGGTCTTCCCATCGGCCACGTAGACCGCTCCGCCATTCTGGGAGGCGGTATTCTCCTTCATGCTGCCAGAAGAGAAGGTCACGTTTGCCTGATCAAATATCGCGCCGCCGTTACGCGCCTGATTGCCGGTAAAGGCCGCGTTGGAGATGCTCGCCGACGCATCCGGCATGGTGTAAAGCGCACCACCGTTACTAGCAGTGTTGCGCGTGAACGAGCCGCCCGTGATGGTTGTGGTGGACTGCACGTAGAGTGCACCCCCGTTTGTGCCCTCGTTGCCGATGAAGCTTCCGTCACTCATGGTGAAGCTTGTACCCGACGTGAGGTAGATTGCGCCACCATCACCAGACGCTCTGTTTCCTTCGCCATCATTCGCGCCGCCGAACGTGGCACCGCTCACCACGACATTCTCGTTAGCGTATATCGCACCACCGTCGTGCGTAGCGGTATTGCCCGTAAACGTCGAACCGGAGTTGGCCATGACCACGCGACCAGAGCCGGCATAGATGCCACCGCCATCGTTTGCTTGGCAATTCGTAATGGTGCCACCAATCGTCAGGGCGCCACTGCCATCCTCGGCATAGATGCCACCACCGTTGTTGGTCTGACAATTCTCGATTGTTCCATTCATTGTGAGGGCTGCACCACTCCCCAACCATATGGCGCCACCCGCGTTGTTGTCTGTACCGTCCCCCGAAGCGGGAGCATTCTTCACTTGGGAGTCGCGCAACGTCGCGCCGGCATTGATGGTGAGTTCCTCGGAGCTCTCCACTCGAATGATGCCGCCCTTGGCATTGGAGCTATAGGAGGTCTGGCCCTCTTCTGTGGTATATCCACCATCTAGGGTAATCTCGTCGAGCGTCAAGATGCCGTTGTCCACGATCATGCTTCCACCGTCAAATCGGCGATTAATCGTGGCCGCCACTCCCGGATCACCTTGATAGGGATACATGTCGTCGTTGGTAAGTGCCGTCGAGAGAGTAACGATCTTTCCCTCTGCCAACCTGGCCGTTCCCGTCATATCGTAATTCGGAACCACCATCTCAACGCGCAACATCGTCTCGGCAGTAGAGCCATTCTTGGTTTGCAGGTGGATGCCATCACTAATAAGTGCGAAGGCGTCCTCCAGCGTTTCGAATATGGCCGGTGTTGGCACGCCGTCCCTTATGTAATACAACTGGTCGCGGCTGTCATTGTCGTTGACGATCTTGCACACCACGCCATAGCGCTCATTCTTGAACACGATGTTGGCATCCTCACCAACGACACCCTGCGCGAAGGATGAGTACCTCTCGTCCTCGTCACCCACCTTTACATAGGGGCGGAAGTAATCCTTCTGCGACTGGGTGAGCTCCTCTGTCACAGTAAAGCCCAAATCTGTGGGCAGCTCCTTAACCGTGAAGGATTGGCCATCCCTCAGGGTGAATTCACCCATACCTTCGGTTATGGCAATCACGCTTGTGGACTGCTCGCCACTTGCGTCTGTTACAATCACATCGTAATGCTTGTTGGTTATCGTTTCGTCATCCAGCTGGAGTGTGAAGTCAAAGTTCTCTGAGGAATCACCTTCGATTGCCTTTGTCACGTTCTTGGATATAGTCACATCTGCTTTGGCGCGTGTATTGATGAAGGTCACATAAGAATAGCCGGAGGAATCCTCACCCTCTCTCATGTTCTCGCCAAAGCTGCCGTCGACACGATCTCCGGTACCTTGCACATCCTCGCCGCGTACGACGCGCACGTTAGATGTACTGAAGTCTTCTTTCTCCTCCGTCGTCAGGATCTCTTCGACGGTATAGGTCACGCCGTCGTTGACGAACCTTTCGGGCAGGCCGGTAGCCATCTTCACATTTGCTTCCCCGCCGTTCAGTGTGAACGTAGCTACACCATTCACGAACTGCATGTCCCCGTAGTCTCCGGAGAAGGTGAGATCACTCAGCGTCACCTTGAAATTGAATTCCCGATTGGAATCATCGGCCAAATCGCTCACCACGGTCTTGGTAACTTGCAAGACTGGGCTCGGCTTCCAATAGATCAGCAAATCCTCCACGTTGGACGCGTTCCGAAGTCCATGCAAATTGGTATGCCGGTCGTTGACAAACGAATACAGATTTGTGCTGTCCTGCCACGTACCAAAGGTCAATTCTTGCTTTCCATGTCTGTTATACGGATTCCCATCCGTAGCATAGACGCCAATCTCCGACTGCGAATTGAGCACTCCGGCATTGATGACAGCGTTGCTGTCTTGATTCAGCTCGACATTGTTGCGAACTTCATTGCCACCCTTAGTAGCCGTATTGTCAATCACCTTCACAATGCCCGAGAAGGTAAGCCGAGCGTTGCTGCTCCCCACGGTGATAGCACCACCCTGAGAGGTCGCACTACAGTCGGCAATCGTGCCGCCGGACATATTGAGTTTGCCACTTGCATTGACGCACACCGCGCCACCCGAGGCGGCAGAACAGTCCTTTATGATTCCGCCGGACATATTGAAGGTGCCGTTTGCGACGACATACACTGCGCCACCACGTTTACCCGTTGCCGAGCAGCTCTCTATCGTGCCATCTTCCATGTTAAGCACGCTAGCGTCGTTGTACAGCGCAATGGCACCGCCGCCATTGGCGGAGGTACTGCTGTTCTTGAGCGTTGCGTTTCTCTCAATGGTCACCGTGCCACTATCCTTAACGGCCACGATGCCACCTTGTTCCGTCGCCCTCTTGTTATCGGCATCCATCGTGATGTTCTTGAATGTGAGGTTGCCACGGTTCGTGATCCATGAGTTGCCCCATGTGCCGCCCCTTTTGACAGTCGCAAACTCTGCCTCTCCGTTATAGAAGAACCCACATTCATCCTTGTCTTTGGAGGCCGTGGTAAGGGTCACCGTTTTGCCGGCACTGAGTCCAATACGGGTACCGCATGTGTAATCATCCACCAGCATCTCTATGATGTAAGCGCTGCCGTAGGACTCAGCCACGCCGGTTTCGGCATTCTTACGATAGAGCGCCGCACCGCTCTCGATGTAGCCGAAGGCGTTGTCTGTGACGGCGCCACCGCCGTTATCTAACTTGGTAAACACCGCCGGTTTCTTACAAGCCGAATCGGTGTACAAGAGATGAGTGCCATCGGTAATCTTGCAGACATAGGGCTGCCAAATGACAAGGCTCCCGGATCCTTGCGCACCAGAGTAGGGATACCGGTCATTAGAATAGCGCTTCAAGTTGTTCGTGCTGGTACGCGTGGCAAAGGGCATCCCCGATAGCCCATGGTAGTTCTCCCACTCGTCTGTCACATAGACACCGATATAGGCATCATCGTGAAGGGAGCCATTGTTGATTACGTCGTTCCTGTTCCGGTCCAGATACACATTGCACTCGACGTTATCGTCCCCCATGGTGTTGTGCTGCACTATGCTCTTGTTTGTAAAGGTGAGCTTTGCGTTATCGCCGCCCACGGCAATGCCGCCACCCCCAATACGAGCGTGGTTATGGGTAATCGTGGGGCTAAGAGTATCCAAATTGGAATTGTTGAAGCTCACCTTCGCACCATCGGCTACGAACACGCCCGCGCCGTAATCGGCGGTATTCGCTTCGGTGGCCTCAGCGCCGCCAATTACGCCACCAGCGACGGTCAAGGTACCGCCTGCTTGATAGATACCACCACCCTGATGAGCGGCATCGCAACGGGTAATGTTACCCGACTTGTCGGTATCGCCACCGTTGTTGTACGTCCCACCCGCATGGTATACGCCGCCGCCGTCATAAGCTAAGCAGTGATCAATCTTGCCATCGCTGCCGGCATAGAAGTTGAGGGTGCCGCCCGCCTGATAAACGCCGCCACCTTTGTTATCGGCGGTAAACGTATAGGACTTCGCTCCTCCTTCGCCGACCTCGGCCAGCCCAGCCGCACAGTCTTTGATTTGGCCCTCACCGTAGATGGTGAACGTGCCCGCGCGGAGATAGACACCGCCACCCGCGACTTGGGCCTCGCAGCCCTCAATCGCCGAAGTGTTACGCAGGACAGTTACGATATCAGTGCCGGTATTATATATGTAGACTCCGCCGCCGTACTCGGAAGCCATGCAGTTGGAAATGGTGCCTCGAGTCCCCTGCTCTTTCTCACCCATGTTCAAGGCACCCTGCTCCATATAGATGCCGCCACCGCTCTTTGCCGAGCAGCCCTCAATCGAGGACTCTGCATCAACGGGAGCATAGTAGTTGACGCCACCAGTGCGGTTGCAAATGCCACCACCGTTCTCGGAGGCATCGCAATTCTTAATGCTTCCCCCGTTCATGGTCAGGGTACCGCTGTACTTGTAGAGTCCGCCGCCGTATGCAGCGTCACATTCCTCGATAGAACCGCTGTTGAAGTTCACGGTGCCGTTTGCCTGATAAACGCCGCCGCCCTTGTTCGCTTCACAATTCTCTATGGTTCCATCCGAGAGGATGAGCGTGCCTTCCGCAAAGTGAATTGCGCCGCCGGTGCCACTGCTGTCGCGAACGGAGTTCGCATCAAAGTCGCATCCGCCAATGGTTACCGTACCCTTCGTATACAATCCGCCGCCTTGGGATTGGCTCAGGCAATTGTCGAAGGAACCGCCCGTAATACTCACCGTGCTACTGATAAGATATGCGCCACCGCCAGCCTGGCCACTTGTGCAGCCGTCGAAGACAACATTCGTAAGCACATCGGATGTGGCGGCATGGTACACTGCGCCACCGTTTTTGGTGCCCGTGCATCCCACGAAGGTAGAGTCGCTCAGGGTTAGATTCTTTGCGATTGTGTAGATTGCTCCTGCTTCGCTGTTGGTCGAAGAGCAGTTTGTGAAGGTCGTGTTGCGCACCGTGGCGGATGAGCCTGCGCTGTCCCGGTTTTGGTTTACCGCACCGTAGAGCGGAGAGGTGCATTGCTCGAAGCAAGACTCCCCCGTAACCGTCTGTTCCGCCGCTGTCCCCTCGTTCAGGGTATAGGTGTTGCCAATTGTTAATGTCTTCGCAGGAGTATAGACAGCCCCAGCCTTTGCTCTGCCGGTGCAATTCTTAAACGTGGTCGCTTGAATATCCAGCGTGGAATCGTTTGCGCCCATTCTGATCGCGCCGCCATTGTCTGAGCTGCAATTCTCGAAGTCGCAGCCCCAAATGCGGACCGTCTGGGTATTCGAAGCCTGAATCGCACCGCCGCAAGATCCCGCCTTCTGAGTCTGGCAATTCTTGAACGTACAACCAACGACTTCCAGCAAACTGCCGGACAACGCAGTGTATACACCTGATGAAACATAAGCGTTATTGTGCAAGGCATTTAGCACACCACCGTTGGCGCTAGCCTTGTTTGAGTAGCTCCCGTCAAAAGTGCAGTTTGTCAAGTATATCTTGAGCGAATCCGACTCAATGGTTCCGCCAGAACCACCCTCGGCATAGCAGTTGGAGAAGTCGCAGTTCTCTACGACCGTCTTTGTGCCTTTATAGTAATTGGCGGGGTACACCGCATAACCAGTCGCACCGTCGTATACGGGTTTTTTCTCCTGCTGAATGTTATGGAAAATCGCGCCGGCCTGAGATTTGCCAGATTCGCACGCACAGTGATCGAAGCTGCTGTTCTTGACCGTCAACACCTCTGCAGTTGACCAAATTGCCCCGCCGCCAGTCTTGTCACTTGTATCGCCGGTAACGCAATTGGAGAAGTTGCATCCATCGACAGTCAAACCACCCCACATGACAAACACGGCACCACCACGCTGGGCCTGGTAGCCCTTGAAATCGCAGTTGGTGAGGGTGACCACATTGTTTATTGCGCTGACGGCACCGCCGTTGCCCTTCTTTGCCAACGCCTTGCCATCAAAGGTAATGTTGTCTACGGTGATGTATGAGGTGCATGCATCCGCCAAAACCACAGATGCCTTATCCGCCTCGGCAATGATAGCCGCCCCGGCGTTGTCCGAATCACGGCTGATGGTTGCGCGAGTAATGGGTTCACCCTCCACGTCGACACCGCCATGGTAATTCAGCTCACCCTCACCTGCCTCAGCAGTCGTCAGCTCTATGTAGTATCCCTTGGGAATGTTCAAAACGTCGTTCAGTGGCTGCAGGTAATCCAGCAGCATCTCGATCTTGCCACCGGGAACGGTCTTTTCTTCGGCCGTACCGTCTGACTTGGTATAGGTAAAGCTTGTGGTCAGGCCGTTATCCTTGATGTAATTCCACGCCGCGTTAAGCGTTGGGAAAGGCCTGTCCCCCACCTTGCAGATGTTGATGGGATCGCCAAACAGTATCTCGTACGTTCCACCGGCAGTCCCATCCGTCGTCGCAGAATGGGAGACCCCTCCATTCGCGTCCGTTGATCCAGAACTCGGCGTACCGCCATGAGTACGATCCAACGTATAGGTGTACGGCGTATTAGCTACGGGGTTGCCGTCTGCATCGGTGAAGACGCCCGTAAGCGACCACGCCTTCTTTACCGCGCCAGGGAACAGGAGCTTGACCGACTCGCCGTCCTTCAGCACGAGCTTGCCGTCCGCATTCAGCAGGTTACTGGTATCTTGGAGAGGCAGGAGCGTTTCTTGGGTGATGTAATTCACTGCAGTGACATAACCATAACCCGTGGTTACCGCATCTTTGTTCAGTACCTTCAACGGATCAATGGTCAAGGTAAACCCTTGCTTGTTGTTATTGACAATGGACAGGTATGCAGCCTCCGAATAGTAGACCCTCAGTGTCTTATTGACGGCGGACGTATTGTCATGCTGCTTGAATACCCATCTCTGCGCACTATTGTCCCAGTCCACATCAGTCAGGAACTTCGAGAACGCCCCCGCCGACACGGCAAAGGAATAGGCATACGTATCGTTAGCCGACAGCTTGTTTTTGAAACTCGCGGCACTGACGTTGTTGTACATCTCCATGACCAAGTCATAGATGGCATTCTTCTGATACTTCGGATAGTAGGTGAAGCTCGATAACGATGTCCCATTGCTGCCTGTTGGGAATGCCGTTTCCGTATACGGAGTCAGACGATAAATCTGCACACTAATCGACTTGCTCCATATGATTTTGAAGTTGTTGGCCCGAGCACTGAGCGTGGTATTCCTGTCGTTCTTGAACTTGCTCAGGTTTGTGTTCGTCGTATAGGTGCCGAACTTACCACAGGCATCACCGCGGTTGTAGTCGTTCTCGTCCTCATTCCCGTCCGGCACATAGACACCAATGTTGGCGTTACCACCAAGCCCATCGGTATTGATCACGAGGTCGGTATCCTGATCGAGATAGACGTTGCAGGCCTTGCCTGCCACAACGCTCGCGTCGGAAGTATTGCCCGTGATTGTGGCATCCCCCGAGAAGAACAACCTCGCCGAGGCCTTCCCCATGCCGATAGCGCCACCCTCGGTGGCCTCATTGCCACGTATTGCGCATCCGTCGAAATGGGCAATGGCCGCCTCATCAACATAGACTGCCGAGCCGTTCTTTGCCTTGTTTGCGCCGTCAACGGTACCCATGACCGTCACCGTACCGGAGGACTGGTACACGGCACCGCCAAAGCCATTCTCTGCCTTATTGCTTTGAATTGTGCCGCCAGATATCGTCACCTCACCAGAACCGGCATAGGCGATGCCGCCACCATTGCCTTCGGTGGCTGCATTGCCTTTGACTTCTCCACCGGTGATGTTCACGGTACCGTTTGTGGCGTACAGCATGCCACCGCTGGCCGAGGCCGTGTTCTCGTTGACCGCGCCAGCGGACAGGGTGACCGTGCCACCTTCCAAGTAGAGCGCGCCTCCGTTGACTGCCGTATTCTGAACAATGTGCGCATCGGCACTATTGATATCCACATCACCGTTGGCAATGAATACCGCACCGCCCTTTTCGGTGGCATTGTTGTTCTTGATTTCGCCTTGAACTACGAACATTCCACCGGCCACATAGACCGCACCACCATGGTCAGCGGTATTGGCACTCGCCGCATCTTCGCCACCTAACGTACCCGTCAACGTCAATGTGCTTGCGTTATCCCCATCACCACTTTCCAGGTATAACGCACCACCGTTGGTGGCCCTGTTGCCCGTCACTTGGGCACTGCTAAGAGTCAGCGCACCGTCATGAAAGAATAGCGCTCCGCCATTCTGGGCGGTGTTGTTTGTAAGCGGCCCCGCCAACGTGACGTCGCCACTTTCGACGTACATTGCACCGCCATTCGTCGCGTGGTTGCCAGTCAAGGCACCGTTTATCTCTGCGGTGCCGTTGGCAATGTAAATCGCGCCACCATCGGTACCATCGGCATTGCGAATAGTCGCGCTCGCACTCACCGTCAGCGCCGGATTGCCCTCAGCCAGCCTATTGAGCACCATAGCCTCACTCGCAGGCACCCCATTGCCGTCAAGAGTGATGTCGTCAAGGATAAACTCTCCCTCGTTTGTGAACATGGGAGCCGACGTGAAGTTGGCTTTGCGCCGAATCACCGCGTCAATCCCCTCAGCAGAGGTGAGCGTGATGGAATACCCTTCGGGTATGGTGAGCGCGTCACTAGGCGGCATGACATACTCGTTGATAAGCATCTCGATGGTATCGGTAGTGCTGTCGTTGTCCACGATGTGCTGAAGCGCATCGTTCAGGGTATAGAAGGACTCTCCACCCGTCCGACAGATATACTGGGGCATATAGAACAGCACCAGCTGATCGCCCTCATCAAACTTGGTATAAGCGTCATCGTTGGTGTAATCATCATCCGTCGTATATTGCCATTCACCGTTGTGGTAGCGAATCGCCGTTACACCCACGGTCGGATCAGCGCCGTCGTCATGATACACAGAGGCATGCTCGTATACATAGTACTTCTCGTCCGGCCGAGCGAAGCCAAAGCTGTTATCCAGACCTTCTGCAAATGCGGCATCGATTACCCGATACGTCGGATTAGCGCCCTCTCGGGGTATGCCGGCATAGGCCAACGGTTCCATATCCAGAGCTCCGGACTCATCCGCCTTTTGATCAGCCGTCTGCCGAAGGGCGGCACGGGCCAGAACGGGCAGGGCAATGCGATTGTGCGTATAGGTAATGCTGCTGCCGCTCTCCACACTGGGAATCACGACCGTTGTGCCCTCGACTGAATCTCCGTTCAACGTCACATCAGTTGAGTAGTCATCTGAGCCGGGCTGCTGCACCAGCGTCAGCTTCGCCTCGGCGGGGATTATCAGCGTCTTGCTGTTGGCTTCGCCATCAGGCAGGGTGAAGGTCATTTCCCCATCCACAAATCCATTTCCAGTGTAGTTCTCCTGACCAATGGCTGTTGTGTCCAACGTGACCTTGTAGGTGTACTCAGGGTTGTTGTGACTGTCGACCGAATCGCGGTTTACCTGATGTACCACCACGTTATGGCTGGGCAATATGGTGAGCACGCCCGTCCTATACGTAACGACGTAGTTCTTCTGTTCCCTCTCGCCACTGACCTTAATGGTATAGGTTCCTGGATTCTCGCCCTCGTCACGGCTCACGTTGAAGGTGAGCTCTGGTTCTCCCTCGCCTCCACGAGTGTAGGTCCAAGTATTGGTATCTTTATTCAGCGTTGGCACAAGACCGCCGTCGCCCTTATCGCGATCGGCCAATGTGTCCAGACTAAGTGTGAAGTCTGGATCCGGTTGCTGGTCCACCTCGTCGTAGAGCTTCAGCACATTATCCGGCGTAACGGTCAAATTGGCCTTGGTGATGGTCAGCTTGCCGGTAATGTAGGTCACCTCGTAGTTTCCCTGAATCGGCTCGCCACTCGCATGAATCCAATAGGTGCCAGCGTCTTCGCCCTCATCACGAGAAAAGTCGTAGACAATGGTGTCGTCCCCTTGCAGGCCCGTGACGGTAGCCGTAAAGGCAGGATCGTCATCACCGTAGGTCTTATAGACACTGTTCACCCTCACGACAACTTGGTGACCAGTAATCTTGAAGGTTCCCGGCACATAGGTCACGGTGTAGTTGCCTTGCGCCTCATCACCACTGACGTTGATTACATATTCGCCCACGTTCTCGCCCTCGTCACGAGAGATGGCATACGCAATGACGGTGGGGGCGTCATCGTTCTTCAGACCCTTTATGGTGACGGTCAGCTCTGGATCAGAATCACCATACGTCCTCTGAATGTTATCCGCCGTCACTGTGACCGGTGCTGGTGTGATTTCCAAAGAACCGTTCTGGAATGTTACTCGATAATTGCCCTGGACTGACTCGCCGGTAACCGTGATGGCGTGACTGCCCACATGCTCGCCCGGCTGACGACGCACATTGTAGGAAATCGAACTCTCGGGCTCGTCGTTTTTGAGACCCTCAATCTCAACTAACGTCTCGGGATCGGAATCTCCGTAAACCTTCGTGGCATCACCTCTCACGGTCACATCGGCGTAGTCGATCGTAAGGGTTGCAATATCGTATCGAACGCGATAACCGAATGCCTCGGTATCTCCAATGGGAGTTAGCCTGATGGGATACCTGCCTACCTCTTCCCCTGAGGTGCGGGCGCACCTCAATTGAAGCGATCGTTCCGCCCCACTGCCATCCGTGACGGTAACCGTATACTTGCCATCGCTATCCGGGCCCGACACGGATGCCGTGTAACCATCCTCCTGAACCTCTGCCTCAACTACGAAGTCAGGGTCAGCGTCGCCGTACTTCTTATTGCAATCCTGCGCTTCCACAACGACCGTCACAGGAGTCTGAGTATTCTTGATGGTCAGCGTACGGTTGCTTGAGGCGGTAGCCGCCACGATAGTATAGGCATCCTCGTTGTTACGAAGATCGTCTATGTTCTCGACCGCGAAGTAATAGTATGGGCTGGCGTCCGCGTCCACCATTGGCAAAGAGGTAACCGTCCCTGTCCAGCTCGCATCATCCGTGAGCGTGATGCCGGTACGAACAGGCTCCGCGTTGCCGAGGAAGTCGATGAGGTCCTCACGGGACAGGTCGCCCTCTTTGTCCGCCTTCATCCGATACAGGTCAAACGTAACGTCAGGCTTTTGACCCAACACGGCCGAATCCGTTATGAGGTTCTTGTCCAAATCATACCAACTCTTATGCACAGTCACGCTAGTGCCAGGCTCGTTCTTGATGACGTGCCAACCGGTGCCACTGATGCTCGATGAGCTGGCATAGTCGCCGGTGAGGTCATGCGCCTCATCAGCATCGCCATAGATGCCCGACACCTGTACGGAGTAGGCAATGTCCTTGTTGCTTTCGTCGCGCACGGGAAGACCCGCAAACGATGCATTGTTATAGAACGCGTCTTTGGTCAGCGTGACCATGCGCTGCGTGCCGTTGTCGGTGACCGGAGTCGTCTGACCCCCAACAGTCTTGTAGAGCCCCACCACCACGTGGTCGACTTCGTCGGGCCATTCGTCCTTTCCCGTTACGCCCCACGTAACCGTAACGGGAACGTTCGTCGTTTGCTCTTGGTTCGGAACGCTCACCGCATCGTAGGTCGTTGTCAGGTCGATGGCACCCGCTGGGATGGCAGCGGGAGCGTCCACGCCAGCTTCCGAGAAGTAGAAGTACGTCTTCTTTGGGGAGGACGAGAGGACGTAGCCTTCGGGAGCCGCCGTCTCTACCGCGTAGTAAAGCACGCCGTTCTCGTATACGTCTTCCTTGGTGATGGTGATGGTGCCGTCTTCGCCCGTAATGTATTCTTTGACGTTGGAATCGCCTGAAGCCTTGCGAACGGTGAACGTGGCTCCCCGGATGAGCTTACCCGTACTCTCGTCAATCTTCGTGATGCACAGCTTGTGCTCGACGTACTCGTTATCGAAGACAACATTGAAGCTATACGCCTGGTTGTCGGGGTTGACCTCGAACTCAGGACTGTTCTTGCTCACCAACGTACCATCCTGGTAGTACGTTACCGTCGCGCTGGAGCTGTGAGCAATCGAGTCATCCAAGCCGAGCGACGTCACATCGTCGCCGTGCTCGACCACGCGATATGTGGAAGCCTTCTCGGGCACTGTGCTAAAGGTCAGGGAACCGTAGGAGAATTCGTCGTAGGTATGGCTTTCCACATGTTCGAACGTACCCGCCACTTCCTTCTGGAGTTCGAACTCGATGGACTTTTGCTGGCCGTCCGTCAGCTTGTGGTTGCCCGAGAAACGCTTCGTCACGTTGATGCCAGCGGCTTCCGGATAACAACGCACTTTGAGTACGTCACCACTGTAGTAACTATAGACTTGCCTGTCGCCCTCGTCACCGGTACCGTATGTCGGACTGTCGGTTATGAGGAAGCTGTAGCGGTTCGTATCGATTTTGTAATACGTGAAGGCATCCGAGGCATTGCTCGAAACGGGGGCTTCGGTCATCTCCAAGTAATAGACGGTGTTCTTGTGGATGGAGACCGTCCCATCATGAAGCTCCACGGTTGCATAGCCGTCCGAACCCGTAGTGAAGAGGACCTCGTCACCGTTCCCATCCGTGACGGGACGTTGGTTAGCGTCGAGCAGACGGAAGGTCGCCCCAGCAAGACCGGTCTCCATATCCCCATCGGCATAGGTATACAACAAAATGGTATATATGCCATCGGTGCCTTCGACGTCGGTACCGGTGGGGGTGATGGTCTTGGTATTGGAGAGCTTCTCTTTGTAGAGCTCTTCAAACGCAGACCCCTTACCAATGCCCAGCCTTGCGGTGTTGTCGAAGGTCACCTCATCGCCCGCTGAGCCCTTGACACGAGTCGTGTAGATGATGGTCACTGAGGTCTCGTCGGGAATCACAAAGGTGCCTGCGTTGCCGCTGTAGTCGTACGTGACACCACTCGGCACGTCCACGGTACTGTAGATAATGGACTGGTTCTCGTCAAAGGTATCCTGGAGGACGAGGTCATCACCATTGTTGAGCATGACCTCATCTGGGTTGACGGTAATCGTATACGTGGCGAGGTTGCCATCGAACTTGGTGAGCTCCTTGGTTAAGGGTTCGTTCTCCACGATGACCAGGCGGCCGTCAACGGTTTCCGCCACCGTGTATTTGCCAGTTTTGTCGGTTGTCGTACCCACGGTAACACCAGAAAAGGTAACGGGGTATGCTCCTGCGGTCGTTCCGCTTCCCGCAGCAGACACTCCCTCGAACTCCAACTCGTCCACGCTGGAGTTGAAGCCAGAGACGCTTTGTTCCTCGCCGTTTGCCACCTTGATGGCACTCTTTGCCGTAAGCGTTACATCGCCGGAAAGGACTCTGAGCGTGCCGTTCTCGTACTTAATGGCGTAGCAATTCGTGACGTCATCACCGGAGCCACTCCGAATTGATGCAGCGGAAGGGATGTTAGAGCTTTCGCCAACCTCCGTCTGGCTTCCTCGCACGGTAACCGATTCGATTTCGTCACCCTCGGCAAGTTCTGTGTAGGTGTAGCTGTCCTTGACGAGTGCGGTGCCATCATAAGCTTTCTCTGCGCTGTCCGCCGTAATGGTGACGGGTTTGGTCGTTACCTCCAACGTACCGGGCGCATAGGTAATGTCGTAGCATTCTTCCGTCACGTCGCTGCCTGCGCCGTCAACGATCTTTGCATTGCTTGCGACGTTGTTGCTCGTGCCCACCCGCGTTTGACCACCGGCGACGTCTACGCTCTCGAGCACATGGTCGTATGCCAACGCCGTGCACGTATATCCATCGTCAGTGAGTTCCGTGCCATCGTAGACCTTGGTGGCAGGGTTAGCCGTTATGGTGATGGCCTTCTTGTTGATGGTGAGCGCGCCGGTATTGTAGGTGATTCTGTAACCAGACTGTATCTCGTCGCCCGATGGCGTGATGGTGTAGTCGCCCGGAGTCTCGCCATCCGCACGGCTGAGGGTGTAGGCAATGACATCCCCCTCGGCGAGCCCTTCAACCGTTGCCGTGAGCTCGGGGTCCTCGTCACCATACTCCTTGTTGACGGCGTTAGCAGTCACCGTCACCTCGACGAGGTCATCCTCACCCTCCACCTCCAACGACTGATTCTCGTCATCCTGGGGCTGCATTACATCGGATTGGTCGCCCTCAACCTTAACTTCAGGGTTCGGGTTTGCTTGGGACTTCTCCTCGACCCCCTCCGATTGCGTTTCGGCAATCTGGGCCTCTCGCTTGGACTGTTTCTGTTCGTCAGTGGTGGGTTGCTGCTCCTCGGGTGTAGGCGACTCCACAGACACCGTTGGCTCCGCGACCTTAACCAAAGCAATCTCGTCACCAGACGTGATTGCCCGGGGCTCATCCGTGCCCTCCCTGCCAAACAGCTCGGCACCAACCGCGCCTTCATGCATGAAGCGGCCGACGACGTAGCTCTCGGCAGCGTCGTCCTGACTTGCTGCCCGAGCGACCACCCAGAGCCTCGTTGGCCATGCATGCACAGGCTCCACATGCGTGGTTATCACCTTGACAAGACTCTCGTTCTCGGCGACCTGCTCGTCACGATCGCTCACGCTGATGCCCAAAGCGGCATTGCGCCCGCCGAGCACATCGACCGACATCCCGTCGACCTCACTCGTGCCCTTCGTGCTCGCCACTACCGCAAGGCCGAACTCGCCAAGAGCGCCCGTAGTGAACTTCACGCGCGTATAGGGCGGTTTCTCGCTCTCCCTATCGTCGTCACCCTTGCCCGTCAGGTTCTCGACGGACAAGACCCTCACATCGGGATTACCCAGCAGTGCCATCTCCAGGGCATCGGAAGCGCTCCAGTCAATCAGGTTGGTCTCGATTTCGACGTCAATGGGCTTGGTGGGCTGGACCTCATGCCCATCAATCATGAGCGCCGCCTTCACGAAGGTCTCTTGGACCACATAATCTCGGTCCTGTACCTGCAGCAACTCACGCAGGGAGCCCTTGCGCCCGTCATCTGCCTCAAGCGCCGTCACCTCGAGCTTCGCATCACGTGCGATGCCGGCATCCTCACCGTAGGCAACTTTGACGGTGTAGAACTTGTCATCATCGAGTTTGATGCACTCTGCCACCTTCTGTGGCCAGTGCGTCTCGTCAGGGCCAGACGTGTTCTCGTCCGCAGCATCACTTGACTGGGTTGCGTCTCCAGAGGGACTTGCATTGTGAGTGGCATCTGGACTTGCCTTATTGCCACGGGATTGCTTGACTTGGGCAGTAGCGTCCTTCGGGGTATCCCTGCCACTCCCTTCTGCCTGTCTGAGGAGGGAGGCGGCATCGAATACCAACGCAGTACGCGCACGCAGGGCAGACGCGGTCATCGAAAGCGTCTCGGTACTGCCACAACCGTAGAGTGAGAGCACCATGGAAATGCTCACCACTACGGAAAGGACAGCGTTAAGGGACTGCCGTACGGACGTGCGCTTGTGGGGCTTCTGGTTCGTCTGAGCGCTCATGTCGTCCCCCTTATTGCCAACTCAATAGGCGCCTTCAAGTATGTATGTACCCGCCGCACCTCATTGAGACAGAAATATACGTATCATGATTGTACGACATCACAGGGCCTTCACATGTGTAAATCGCAATTGATCGCAATACTTAATTAGCGCAGGTAGAGTGGGGTTTAACCGCGTCAAGCGGGGCGAGGCCCGGCATCAGCCAGACCTCGCCTCACAACATCAACTCTTTTCTCTGTGCCCGCAGAGGGCTACTCCTTCTCGTTCACGAGAAGTGTCTCGGGCGAAGGCCAGTCGCCATGATGCGTCGCGACAAAATAGTGCTCGAGTTTGGCTCTTGCACTGGCATTCTCTTGGAGGTCAATCACCGAAGGATACGGATACTTGTTGCCATACCACTTCGCCAACGCCGCATCGTATGGTTCTGCCGTGGCCGCTTCCGTCTCGCCCTTGCAGAAGGCGTCATACGTCTGCGTGTCCGCATCTATGGAGGATAGTTCCTCAGCCTCGGCCTCGGCATCTCCGTCCAATGCCGATAGGTCGCCGTTGATAATCTCGAAGTATTTGTTGTCCGTCAGCGTGGCCGACGCCAGCACGGCAGCAAATGCGCCCTTCTGCGTCGCCTCACCATCTACCAAGCCGGTGCAGTAGCAGTTGGTGATGGATGCACCATTGCACGAGCCAACAAACCCACCAGCTTTTGCAGGCGAAGAGACCGATGCCGTCGTATAGCAGTTCTCAATCAACGCACCATCGCCATGTATGGATCCAATGAGACCACCCGCGGCGCCCTTTGCAGTCACGTTGTACTTCTCGTCGTCGTACATACCCGTATTTGCCTTTGTGCGCCCGCCGGCGTAGCAATCCTTGACCTCCACCACACCCTGGGCGTCAATCTTGCCAATGAGTCCTCCGGCATTCGAGCCGCTACCGGTTGCCTGCACGAGCACCGCAGCTCCACACCCGTCTATCTTGACCTCGTCGCCACTACCAGCCTCGAGCATGCCGATGAGGCCGCCAGCCGCACCCGCAGCCGTAACCTCGAAGGCGTCGGATGCGTTGGAGTCATATGCCATGACGTTCTTCACGGTGAGCGCGCCAGAGGCCTTGCCCAGCAGCGTTCCTGCCACGCCGTTCGACCCACTCGACTTGATTGAGCCGCAGTCGATTAGCTCTAAGTCTGCAATCTCGGAACCGTCCAGCAGCTCCCCAAAGATTCCCGCCGGACCCCCAAACTCAACCTTGACGCTCGATATCGACATGCCGTTTCCGTCGTATGCAAGAGGCACGCTGGGACTCACGGGCAACATGCAGGCCTTTACCCCCTTGCCTCCGGAAGCGTCGTACACAGCGATGTCGCTCGCAGAGGACTCGCTCCCACCGCGCGCCTCGTTCTTGAACACCTTAGCAAGGAAGGCGGTCGAATTCGCAGGGCCGCTCCACTTCAAGTCGGCATCCTGCCGCGCCTTGGTAATGCCGAGCTCATCCAGCTCAATGCCAGATATGCCCTCGTCCAGATTCTCCAGATGTCGCATGTTGGTTATCGTAGCCGTATTTCCCGCAACCCCGCCATACAGGCTGTTCTCTGTATTTGACTTCTTTGAGTCGAAGCCAAGGCAATCCGAACTCGAAACGTTAGCCGTCACGTGCACATCCTCGCCTGCAACCAACTCCTCAAATTTGTTTGCGAAGTGACCGGAGGCACCAGAGGTAATGTCATCCAGCATATACGTCTTGTATACGTATTGCTTCGTTGAACCATCCTTGGTCTTCTTTGTCTCCGACGCCCACGAGACGCTGATCGTTCCGAGGTCCTCGCCACCATCGCCATTGAGTGCCGCCTCGTCTTTGCTCGCATCCGCAATGATGAGCTTGAGGTTGATGGAGCTCGGTGGAATGCCGATGCTGGACATGCGATTGATCGTCTCTGTAGCGTAGGAAACCTTTACCCAAAGACACTCTTCGTTAATGATTTCGACCTTCGGAGCATACAGGGTCTTGCGCTCAAGCTCTTGGGCGGCCTTGCCGCCATACCATCCCAGAATGGCGCCATTGTAGCCCGCAAGGCGCTTATCGGCTTTGCTCTCGCCAGTGTAGCCCTCGTCCGAATCCTCAAAGAGGCCGTAGTCATCCGTAGAGTAGTCGTGGCTACTCAAGTCTGATTGGTCGCAATAGAAGACGTTTACGACGGCGGCATTCTCCAGATCATACTCGATGACATAATGTCCGCCCGTCCTCACCCTCTCGTCGATGGAGAATCGCGGGAGCATGTCGCCCAAGACCGTACCGGAGTGAATGTTGTCGCCACCGTTCACAAAGAAGTAGTGATACGTTACGTTGGCACCATCGACCATACGAGCATGGCTCTCGCCCACCTCGTTGGAATCGCTGGAGTCTCTGGTGGAGAGGACACCCATGCTGCTTGCCATCGTAAGGTGATTCTGCGCAGCGATGTATATCTCCTTTGCCGCCTCATCCAGCTCAAGACGCTTGAGGGTCCGCTGGTGATTTGCCACCGAGACGAACCCAATCGCCATGAGAATCACAAGGACGCACACCGCAATGAGTGTCTCTACAAGGGTAAAGCCGCTGTCTTGACGTCTCTTATGCATAGTCATCGCCTCGCGCCCTACTTCGCAAAACGCGTCAATATCTGATAGTCCGCAGTCATTGACGCGAGCTCGTCTCCTGAGCTGTTGCGTACACATAAATCGCTCACGCCAACCACCTGGTCACCGGCACTATGGCTGAACGAGCCATAGCCTAACGAAAGATTGGCCGTAAACACCGCATCGGGAACGAGTGGCAGGGGTTCCCCCATAGCGATTCCCCCCGCTGTTGGATCGCCTTTGTAGTATTGCTTCTGGAAGCCTTTGCAGCTGGCCCCCTCCTCGATGCTGGCCCAGTAGCCCTCATCGGAAAGATAAATAATCTGCCGTCCGGTGGAATCCTTCACGGCCGTCGCCGTGCCAAGCTCTTCTCGCAATGCGGTAACCGTAGTGGAAAGAGCCACCTGCGCGTTCGCACAATCGACCGTCTTGTGGTACACGTCAATCGCAGACTGAATCCCCGTCACCATCAGAGTGGAGACAAGGCCGAGTATCAGAGTGGTTACAAGCATCTCGGTCAGGCTGAAGCCGTTTTGCGAGCGAAGCTTGTGCCGAGCATCGTGCATCAATTGCTGCATGGCTAGCTCCTCTCGTAGATGAACGTCTGTCCATCGTCTGCCGAAACCGTGTCCGAGTAGACGTTTACGATCACATCGTTCACAACCGTGCCGGAAGCGTCCGTGCTTATCGGCACCTCAAAGCGGACGGTCCCCTGTTTGCCAGGCACGGAGGAGTCTTGCGAGTGGCTCACCGCCAGGCTCTCCGCGCCATAGATCTCGCCGACTCGAGCACGTCCCCTTTGCACGATGTTCACCGAAGTCCCTATCGCGGTCGCCATGAGCAGCAGGGCCAGCGCACTAATCAACACCGAAACCAAGGTCTCGACCATAGTCTCGCCGGACGTGTTGGAAGCTGTATTGCGCAAACGCAAAGCCAAGGACGTCATCTTATGCCTCCCCAACCGTCATGTACTTTGGCGTCCAGACGACCTTGGTCGCCCACGCAAGCGGACTCTTGTACTCGCTTGGCTTAGGGGTCACGACATCCACCTCCGCGACGAGCGTATAGAGCACCGCATAGGCTCCAGGTGTTGACGCATCGGGATCGGAGTCGGTGAACTCAAAGGAGAACGTCTCGTCATCGTTGCGTCGCACAGTCACAAATACATCGTTGAAGGCCGTTCCGTACTCAGTTGGTGCGCTCACCTTGAACGGCTGGTATTCTGCCTCGCCAAATTCCACGTCAAAGGGCATGGGCTCCGTCTCGTCAAAGTCAATCGCCTTCTCAAGCGTGTCTCCCGTAACGTCCCTGGTGGCATCGAAGGACTTCTCCGCGCCGGAGTCATCGAAGAGCAGGTCATACGAAGCAATTTGGAAGAGGGTGGCATTTGCGTTACTGAGGCTTGAGGACGTCGTCAATTCCAGATCGTCGATTTGCAACTTCCATGTGTCGCTTTCGGGACTCCAGAGATGTGAGGCATCGTCAAGTGTCGCATCGCAACGATAGTCCAGTTTGACCTCAAGCTGACCCGCATCTCTCTTGAGCTCGTCCCAGAACAGACTCGCGGCAGAGGTGACGCTGTAGTAGCTCTTCTCCATGTCCTTCATTTGTGAGAGACGCCCGCTCGATGCGGTCGCCGCAGCCACGACGATCGAAGCAACGACGGAGCACACCAAGAACAGCATCAACGCCATCGACAACGACGCACCATGCTCTGAACTAACCTTATGTTTGAGCCTCGCAAGCAAAGCGACTCCTCATCGAGACAGAAATATACGTATCATGATTATACCCCGTCATACTTCCTCCACATACGAGAATTAGACGCGCTCGACGGGCGCGACATCCGGCGACAAACTGTTGAGTTGCGAGCTCATCCACAGCAACAGCGCCGTTTGCCCACGTGTCCAAGGGCAAACGGCGCTCTTTTTTTGATTAACACCTTAAAGGAAAGCAGACATGCGATATGGACTGCACACCTACTGCGAATCGCTGTACGACACTCAGTCAATAAGCCAAAGAGCAGCGAGGGCCAAACCAAGTGCGAAGATGGTGCCGTCGTCCGAACCGCCGGCTACCTTCTCAAGGTCATCTACGCTGAGGTCGCTTTGTTCATCCCGCAGCTCGATCATCGCCTCGACGAACTCCTCCTTGCTGAACCCGGGCGTAGTCTCGGAGGCGATGGCATACGCCTCGTCGGCGTTTGCCGCATGCACCAGTTTGCTCTGCAGCTCCTCGCTCTTCGCGACTTCTTCAAAGAATAACTTCAGATTCTCGTTCATGGTTAGTCCTTTCGTGCTGTCCGACTTTGTCGAACCGATGAATTTTGGCAGATTCTATCGCAATGACGTAATCAGGTCAATTTGGCTAAGACGTCCTCGTGACGAACATGACATGCGGGGATGTACCGACGCATTACCCCACACTTCCGCAGTCGGCAGAAGATGTACCATGACACAAGGCGGTTCATTCCCATCCAATATAAAAGAGCACCGGCTCCACTGGGGAGCCGGCACCATCACTACCGTTCTTCTCGGAAGTAGGGTAAGCCAAGACTCTCTGGCGGTTGATTCTCTCGTTTGTTGCGCAAGCTCGAAAACACGAGCACTACGATGGTGACCACGTACGGGAGCATCTTGTAGAGCTCCTTGACGGCGAGGTCCTTCCCCGTCGGGATGAAGAGGTACAGGATGTACAGGCCGCCGAAGAGTATGGACGCGCCGATGCTCACGTTCGGTCTCCAGATGGTAAAGATGACAAGCGCAATGGCGAGCCAGCCGCGGTCGCCAAACGCATCGTTCGACCACACGCCGTTGGCGTAGTCCATGACGTAGTACAGGCCACCAAGCCCCGCGATCATGCAGCCAGCACACGTGGCCATGAACTTGTAGCGGGTGATGTTGATGCCTGCGGCATCGGCAGTGGCGGGATCTTCGCCCACCGCGCGCAGCTGCAAGCCGATGCGCGTGTGGTTGAGCATGTATGACGCGAGAATCGCGATGATAATCGCGGCGTAGGCAAGGAAGCCGTAGCTCAAGAACACCTGTCCGAACCATCCCAGGTCTCCCGCGAACGGCAGACGCGTACGGTACAGGTTGCTCGTGGCAGAGAGCGCGATGCTCGGCACGTCCGCCCCCGTGAGCTTGATGAGCGAGCCACCAAAGAAGTTGCCGACACCCACACCGAAGGTCGTCATCGCCAGACCGGTCACGTTCTGGTTTGCGCGGAGGGTAACCGTGAGGAAGCAATACAGCAGGCCCATGAGCAGCGATCCCGCAAGGCAGCTCAACAGCGGAATCAGGATGCCGAGCGCTGCGTTCATCTGAGAGGGGTCGGAGAGGCTGCGCTCGTACAGGAACGACCCGATGACGCCACAGATGCCACCCACGTACATGACGCCCGGAATGCCCAAGTTGAGGTTGCCGGACTTCTCGGTGACGATTTCGCCCGTGCTACCGTAGAGCAGCGGAACGCCTTGGACGACGGCCCTCGGGATGAAGGACACCAAAAAATCAAACATCTCGCTCGGCCCCCTTCTTGCTGAACACGACCTTATAGGTAATGAAGAACTCCGTACCGATGATGAAGAACAGGATGATACCGGTAAGGATATCGCCGAAGCTGTGGTTGAGGCCGTAGATGGTGGATATCTCCCCCGCACCCGAACTCATGAACTCCAGCAACATGCTGCTCCCCACCATGATGATGGGGTTGAACTTTGCCAGCCATGCCACCATGACGGCCGTGAAGCCACGCCCACCCGCGAGGCTGGTCGTCAGCGTATGCGCCGATCCAGAGACGAGCAAGAACCCGACGAGTCCGCAGAGGGCGCCGGAGATGACGAGCGTGCGCATGATCACGCGGTTGACCTTGATGCCCACGTACCGAGCCGTGTTGGGGCTCTCGCCCACGACCGCGATCTCGTATCCCTGCTTGCCATAGTTGAGGTATACGTACATGGCAGCGGTGAGCGCAACAGCGACCAGGACGATCAGCAGGTACTTGTTGTGCATGAGGGTCGGCAGCCAGCCCGCCTCACTGCTCTGGTTGATGATGCCGATGTTGCCCGAGCCCTTGGGCACCTCCCATACGATGACAAAGTAGGCCACGAGCTGCGTTGCCACATAGTTCATCATGAGGGTGAAGAGGGTCTCGTTGGTGTTCCAGCGTGCCTTGAAGAATGCGGGGATCAGCGCCCACACACCTCCCGCAAACAACGAAGCCAGGAGCATGGCGAGGATGAGCGCGGGGCCGGGAAGCGAGCCGCCCAGCGTGATCATGCAGGCGGCCGAGGCAAAGGCGCCGATGAGGATCTGCCCCTCGCCCCCGAGATTCCAAAACTTCATGCGGAAGGCGGGCACCAGCGCGAGGGAGACACACAGCAGGATGGCGGTCTCTTGCAGAAGGATCCAGGTCTTGCGCATGGTGCCAAACGCGCCGCTGACCATGGTGCCGTACACGTCAATGGGACTTAGGCCCGTCGTAAGCGTCGTTACGATGCCGCACGCGATAAGCGCCAAGCCGATAATGCCAAAGCGAATGGCCAGCGCATGCGTCAAGGGCATCTCCTTGCGCTTGACAATGTGGATCATGCCATCTCACCTCCACCGAGTCGCGTCATCATCAGTCCGACCTCGTTCTTTGTGGTGGTGCGGCCGTCCACGATGCCGCTCACCTTGCCGCCACAGAGCACGAGGATGCGATCGCACAGCTCAAGCAACACATCGAGGTCCTCGCCCACGTACACCACGGCAACGCCGTTGCCCTTCTGGCGATTGAGCAGGTCATAGATGACGTAGGACGAATTCACGTCCAACCCGCGCACGGCATAGGCACTGAGCAGCACCGTGGGAGCCGCTGCGATCTCGCGCCCCACGAGCACCTTCTGCACGTTGCCGCCCGAGAGGCGGCGCACCGGCGTGGCAATGCCAGGAGTATTGACACCCAGCTCGTCAACGACAAGCTCCGCCAGATGGCGCGGTTCGCTGCGATCGGTGAACGGGAGCGGGCCGTTGCGGAAGGAACGGAGCATCATGTTGTCGGTGATGTCCATGCTGCCCACCAAGCCCATGCCGAGACGATCCTCCGGCACGAACGAAAGCACGACGCCCATGCCCGCAATCTTCAGCGGGTCCATGCCGATGAGCTGCTCGGTCGTCACGTCATCTACGTGGTATTCGATGCTGCCGTTCTCGACGGGCTGCAGGCCCGCTATGGCTTCGAGCAGCTCCTTCTGCCCCGAACCGGAGATGCCCGCAATGCCCAGGATCTCGCCGGTGAATATGGAGAACGACACGTCGTCGAGCTTCGTGATGCCCTCGCGGTTCTTCACCGTGAGGTTCTTCACGCTGATGCGCTCCATGCGGTACTTCATCTCCGGATCCGGCCGGTCGATGTTGAGCGTCACCTGATGCCCCACCATCATGTTGGTCATCTCTTGCGTGGTGGCCTCGGCAGTGACCAGCTCGCCCACATAGGCTCCCTTGCGCAGGACCACCACGCGGTCGCTGATGTCCTTCACCTCATTGAGCTTGTGCGTGATGATGATGACCGCCTTGCCGTCGTCGCGCATGTTGCGCAGCACCGCAAAGAGCTTGTCGGTCTCTTGCGGGGTCAACACTGCCGTAGGCTCGTCCAAGATGAGAATCTCTGCGCCGCGATACAGAAGCTTGACGATCTCCACGGTCTGCTTCTGCGAGACGGACATGTCGTAGACCTTCTGGTACGGGTCCACGTCGAAGCCGTACAAGTCGCAGATCTGCTTGACCTTCTGGGCCGCAGCATCAAGGTCGAGCTTGCCGGCCTCCTTGAGACCGAGCACGATGTTCTCGGTGGCGGTGAACACGTTGACCAACTTGAAGTGTTGATGGATCATCCCGATGCCATAGTCGAACGCATCCTTGGGCGAGCCGATAACCACAGGCTTCCCGTCAATCTCGATCGTGCCGCTGTCGGGGAAGTAGATGCCCGAGAGCATGTTCATGAGGGTGGTCTTGCCGCTGCCGTTCTCGCCGAGCAGCGCAAGAACCTCTCCCCGATTGATGTCCAGGCTCACGTCGGTGTTTGCCTGGACCTGTCCGAATGACTTGCTGATGTTGCGCAAGCGCACAGCTGGTTGTGTTGCTTCCATGGCTCCCAATCAGTCGAACGATAAAGAGACGCGGGGACGGTGACCCATTCCTGCGCCACCGCCTCGCAAACAAAAAAGAGGACGGCCCGGGCTTGGACCGTCCTCGCACGACCACGATTAGAACGCGGTGTCGAGCAGGTTGATGCCGTCGATCTGCAGGTCGAAGTACGGGGCGCTGCGGAACTCGGACTCATGGAAGTAGCCGTCAGAGATGACCTCGGTGTCGGGCGTGTAGTCGGGGTCGGTATCGACGTCTGCCTCGTAGGTGGTGAGCTCCTTCTTGTCCACCGTGAAGGTGTCGGTCGCAAAGACGTGCAGGGTGCCATCCTCGAGCTGCGCCTTGACCTCCTCGAGCTTCTCTACCGTGCCCTTGGCGGCCGCAGCCTCGTTCACATCCGTGAGCTCAACGGACCCGGTGCCGATGGTGCCCGTCCAGTCCGCGTCGATGGAGCTGCCATCCTTGACGGCGTTGACCACGTACTCGTAGTACGGGGCCCAGTTGATGCGACTGGAGACGATGAAGGTCTTGGGGCAGGCATCGACGGTCGAGCCATTGTAGGAGATGTTGGGGATGCCGGCGTTCTCGCAGGCCGTGGGCGCACCCATGGAGTCAGCATGCTGAGAAATGAGGTCCGCACCGCCGTCGATGAGCTTGTTTGCGCCCTCCTTCTCCGCCGTCTCGTCGTACCAAGAGCCCGTGAAGGTCACGTCCATGGTGACGTCCGGCACGATGGACTTGGCACCCAGATAGAAGGACGTGTAGCCACTCACGACCTCGGCGTAGGTGTAGGCGCCCACGTAACCCATCTTGGGAGTCTTGCCCTTGAGCTTGCCGGCGTCAGCAATCTCCTGCAGCTTGAGGCCGGCGGCGACGCCGGCGAGGAAGCGGCCCTCATAGATGGAGGCGAAGGCGTTGTGATAGTTGTCGCGCTTCTCCGTGTGGGCCTTGGTGCCGGTCGCATGGCAGAACTGGACGTCCTCGAACTCTTTGGCAGCCTGAATCATGTAGTCCTCATGGCCGAAGGAGTCAGCGAACACCACCTTGCAGCCGGCGTCTACCAGCTCGGCAGCGGCGTCGTAGCAGGCGTCAGACTCATCGATGTTCGTCTTGATGAGGTAGCTGTCCTCGCCGATGCCCAAGTTGGACATGGCCTCCTTGAATGCGTTGATAAAGTTGAGGTCGTAGGTCGAGTTCTCATCGTGCAGGCAGATGAGACCCACCTTGAAGTCGCCTGAATCCTCGCCCGAACCGTCGCCAGCATCAGACCCACTGCCGCATGCCACGAGCGAAAGTGCCGCGCCACCCAGCAAGCCAGCCGTGATAACCGTACGGCGACTCATGACCATGTTATCAAGTACCTTCATATTTTCCCCTTCACTGCGGGGCATAGCGCCCCTAGGACAACCCAGTCCCTACCTTACCTTATGCACGAAAGACAATGCCGTCCTTCGACATAGACTCAATTGCCGCAAGTGCCTCCACCTGGATGCCTTGCGCACGGAATGCGTCACCAGCACCGGTGAAGCACTTCTCCACGGCAACCGCAACGCCCATCAACTCCGCCCCGGCCTGCTCGCACAGGCTCATGAGGCCGCGCAGCGCATTGCCACTCGCCAGAAAGTCGTCGACGAGCAGCACGCGGTCGTCCGCGTGCAGATAGTCACGGCTCACCATGACGTTGTAGTCCTCGCCATGGGTGAACGAGTGCACCATGGCAGAGTACACGGTGCCGTCGACGTTCGAGGTGCGATGCTTCTTGGCAAAGAGCACGGGCACGCCCATGGACATGCCCGCTGCCGCCGCGATTGCTATGCCACTCGCCTCGATGGTTAGAATCTTCGTGACATTCTTCGCCTCAAAGAGGTGCGCGATCTCCTCGGCCATCTGGCCAAGGAAGTCGGTGTCGATGTTTTGATTCAGAAAGCTGCCGACCTTGAGGATATCGTCCGAGAGAACTTCGCCCTCGCGGAGGATCTTCTCTTCCATAAGCTTCAACGCATGGACTCCCCGTGTGTCGCCGATAAAGACAGGGGAATAGTACCACTTTTCGGCGAACGGCACTGTGTCGGAGTTTTTTCACAGCCGAACCACATAGCGAATCGGTGTCCGGGATACCCTATGATGGGCATACGCAGCGACAGAGGAGCCCCGCATGTCCCAGAGAAACACCGCGCCGCGCGACCGCGCGACGATCCGCCGCACCCTCCACTGGTTTTGGTGGGTCACCAAGAAGCGCCCCTTCGCCACATTCATGGCCGTCTTTACGAGCGTCGCCTACACGGCGCTGCTCAACTACGCAAACACGTGGGTGATGGGCCTCATCGTGGACCGCGTCTCGGCAGACCCCATCCCGGCCGCGCAGGTCTTTGAGGTGTTCGCACCCTTCATCATTGCCCTGCTCGTCGTGAACGCCGTGGGCCAGACCTGCTCAAAGCTGCAGGACTGGTCCGTCATGCAACTCGAGATGAATGGCAACTACCACTTGGCTCGCCTCTGCTTCGACACGCTGGCAAACCAGTCGATGACCTTCCACACGTCCCGCTTCGGCGGCTCGCTCGTGAGCCAGACTTCGCGCTTCATGGGTGGCTACACACAGCTGGTGGACGTGGTGGTGTACTCGCTCATCCCCACCGTCGCCAGCGTCGTGTGCACCATCGTGCTCCTGTGGCCGGCGAGTCCGCTCTTCGTCGCGTGTCTCTTTGCCATGCTAGTCGTCTACGTCAAGGTTGCCTACGCCATGTACGAGCGCATCCTACCCCTCTCGGCAAAGACGGCAGCTGCGCAGAGCAAGCTCTCGGGCGTGCTCTCGGATGCGGTCACAAACATCCTTGCCGTGAAGACATGCGGGCGGGAGGACTTCGAACGCGAGCTGTTTGACGCGGCTGACCGCGAGGCCATGGCAGCGGAGCGCGTCTCCATGAACGCGATGATGCGCCGAGGCGCCATGACAAGCACGCTCATCACGTTCATCATGTTCGTGACGTCCATCTTTGTGTGCGGGGGCAACGCGTGGTATGGCATCTCGGCCGGCACGCTGGTCATGATGTTCACCTACACGTACAACCTCACCATGCGCTTCAACTACTTCAACTCGATGATGCAGCGCATGAACCGCGCGGTAGGAGACGCGGCCGAGATGACCAAGATCCTCGATGAG
>CADBYM010000012.1 GCA_902798915.1 uncultured Coriobacteriaceae bacterium
CCTCGCACACGGCTCGTTGCCATCCCTCCCGCCCGTTCGGATAGCTGCTAAAACGCCAGCCTCGAGACATGTGTTCGGCTGACTTCGAGATTCAACCCTCACCCGTGGGTCGCCTGTGAACCCGCTTCCACATATGAGGCCAACAGGCGGCTCGCTAATCAAACTTCTCCTTTGAGCAGCGACAACGGCTATACTGTTCGCCATGTGTTAGTCAACAGAGAGGAACCCATGAGCGACACCAACCACAACGCACCTGTTCGCGTGCGCTTCGCGCCCTCCCCCACGGGCAAGCTCCACGTGGGCGGCGCCCGCACCGCCATCTATAACTGGGCGTTTGCACGCGCCAACGGAGGCACCTTCGTACTGCGCATCGACGACACCGATCCGACCCGCTCGACGGAGGAGAACACGCAGGTCATCCTGCGGGCAATGCGCTGGCTCGGCCTCGACTGGGACGAGGGCCCCGAGGTCGGCGGAGAGTTTGGCCCGTACTTCCAGACGAAGCGCATGGACATCTACCGCGAGGCGGCGGAGCGTCTGGTAGCCGAGGGCAACGCCTACTACTGCTTCTGCAGCCCTGAGCAGCTCGCAGCCGATCGCGATGCGGCAAAGGAGCGCGGAGACTCGTTCCAAGGCTATCAGCGCACGTGCCGTGCCATCGATCCCAAGGAGGCGCAAGCCCGGGTGGCAGCGGGCGAGCCGCACACGATCCGCATCAAGGTCCCCGAGGACCGTGGTGACGTTGTGGTCCGCGACGCAGTGCATGGCAAGGTCGTGTTCAACGCCCGCGACCTCGATGACTTCATCATCTTCCGTTCCGACGGAACCCCCACGTACAACTTCGCCACCGTCGTGGATGACGCCGCAATGGGCATCACCCACATCATCCGCGGTGACGACCATCTCTCCAACACCCCGCGCCAAGTCATCGTGTACGAGGCGCTCGGCGCCCCGACGCCCATCTTTGCGCACATCTCGATGATCCTGGGATCCGATAGCAAGAAGCTCTCCAAGCGCCACGGCGCAACGAGCGTCGAGGAGTACCGCGATGCCGGTTACCTCTCTGACGCCTTCGTCAACTACCTCGCCCTGCTTGGCTGGGCACCCGATGGAGAAAGTACCGTAATCCCGCGCGAGCGCCTTGCGCGCGAGTTCTCGCTCGACCACGTGAGCAAGAACCCCGCCATCATGGATCCCAAGAAGCTCGACTTCATCAATGGCGAATACCTGCACGCCATGAGCGATGAGCGCTTCGCACACGACATCCTGCTTCCTCAGCTCGCAGCCGCCGGCCTCGATGACGGCAGCATGCACGAGGAGGGCTGGTATCGTCTGGCGTCGGTCGCCTTCAAACCTCGTTGCACACTCTCGAGCGACGCAGCAGCTCAGGCGCACTACCTGTACGCTGCGGACGACGAGCTTGTCTACGACGAGAAGGCAACCAAGCGCTGGCTCGCCAAGCAGGGTGCCCGCGATGCACTCGAGGCGGCCACCGCAGCACTCGGACAGCTTGATGACGCATCTTGGACGCCCGCCGCAATCGAAGCCGCCCTCGACCCGCTTCCCGAGCAGCTCGGGATGGGCAAGGGCAAGGTGTTTCAGCCCATTCGCGTCGCATGCGTGGGCGGAGCCGCCTCGCCCGGCATCGGCGAGACCCTCGCGCTTCTGGGCCGCACGCACACGCTGGCACGCATCGAGCGCGCCAAAGGACTCGCGCTGTAGCACGGCACGAACCTGAGGGAGACCCCAAAACGGGCCTACGAGGCAATGCGCCTCGTAGGCTCGTCTCCTTGCGCACGTCTGGAGAACCCAGCGCGAGAGCGCATCGAGCGTCCCCTGTTACGCAACCATGGGCTACTTCCTCTTCGGGTGAACGGTCGCCGTGGCGGAACCGCCGTGACCGTGACCGTGGCCATGCGTCGGGTTTGCCATCTTGCCCCGGTGCAGCTTGTGCTTGATGCGCTGCACGCGCTGGTACAAGCTCATGGAACGGTTGCGTGAGCGCAGCCCAAGCAGGGGCACCGAGAGGAGCGTGGGACCAAAGAACGTGACCAGACGCCACACGATGAATCCCGCACTCGCCGCCTCGCCGAACATTCCGCCATAGAACATGAAGAAGCTGCCCTCGGCCCCGCCCGTGCCACCGGGCAGCGGCACGGCCGTCGAAACCATCTGCACCATGGATCCGGCGGCTAGGCAGTTCAGGAAATCTGCCTCGATGCCAAACGCGTGCAGGACGAACCACGGAATCATGTAGAAGCTCGCGAGCTGAGCCATCGTCACCAACAGGGTGAGACCCATCGACGGTAGGTCCTTGGCGGCGGTCATGAAGGCGTTGGAGAATTCCATCACCTGCACGTTAACCATCTCGTTCCACTTCTCGGTGTTCTTGAGCCAACCACGATTGGTAAGGAAGCCGATAAGGCCGTTGCCCACACGCATGACGAAGTTGGGGCACAGGCAGATGACGAAGAGTCCCGCAAGTTCCAGGAAGTGCACACCGAAGACGATGACGTTTATCATCACGATGTCGCCGTACGTCTCGAAGAAGAAGCCGAGCTTCGCCACCAGCATGATGGCGGCAAAGAGCACTACGCCGAACTGGAACATGATGAAGCGCGTGAACTGCGTTGCGGAGGCCTCGCCCACATCGAGGCCCGTCCTCGTGAGGCGCACGATTTGGGAGGGAACCGCACCCGCCATCATGGGCGTGAGATTGCCAAAGAAGATGCCGCTCGCCTCAACGCTCATGAGGTCGCGGATGCCCACCGGCGAGTCATGGTCGATGTAGACCGCAATGGCATACGCAATGACGCCAAAGATGAAGTACGAGACGAAGCAGCAGCATGCAAGCGCGACCCATCCCAGGTCCACGCTCCCAAGCGCGCTCACGAACTCGCCCATCTGCCCCGACACAACCAAAAAGATGAGATACGCAACGACGACGACACCCAGGAAGATGGCACCGCGTGCGGCCCGCGAACGATTCTCGCCCTCGTCGTCGGAGGGTTGCCGCTTCATCTTGCCGGTGTTGCCGCCCACGTTGAGCTTCACACTCGCCGAGGAGTGCTGCTTGGGCTCCTGGTGACCTGTAGCTTGTGCCATAACACTCCTCGCTCGTGTCTTAACAGGGGAAACTCTTGCATTGTGAACGCAATCCGCCCGTGAATGCACTACTATATTATGCCCATGAGGTGCATGTACGCGACTAAAACGAGCCCGTGCACGCCTATAACACAGACATGAGGAGGCTTGAGGCGCATGCAGCCCGACCAGACGGCTCAGACAACCGATCGCTTGGAAGACTCCGAGGCCACGTATAAGCACAATCACAAGACGTTGCTTTCGGTCCTGAACGGCGGTCGTCGGCCCAGCTCGCTCACGTCGGAATCCGGAGAGGTGAGCATCAGGCTCGAGCGCATTCTCGTGGACCGCACGAAGGACACCTTTGTGACCTTCGACGAGGAGCTCGGCATCGAGTCAGTGCTCAAACGCTTGCATGACTACCTGCCCGCCTTTGTCGCAGAGAACACCGAGTCCCACCTCATGGGACTCTCTGGTTCGTTGGTATCGCCCCGAGGCGTGATCGTGCCCACGAAAGTGAAGCTCGAGGCCGGTGGCCAGTTCGTCTACGAGGTCGGGCCGTGCCCGCACATGGCCGAGCTGCTTCAGGCGATTGAGCACGTTGACCGCCAACTGCACGTGGCGACGCGTTCGCTCGGCTGCAACTACGAGCTTCTCGCTGAGGGCTACAATCCCTACGCCCAAACTCCGCTGGACGTGCCCCTCGTCCCACGGACGCGCTGGACGCTGCTCAATGCATACCTCGCACAGACGGGTCGCTATGCACGCGACATGATGCGCTGCTGCTGTGCGACGCAGATCACCATCGACTACGCGCGCGGCCGCGCGGGGCTTGAGACGTACCGGCTTGCCGTCGCGCTCTCCCCCATCCTCATATTCCTCACCGACAACGTACGCAGCTTCCGGGGCACCGGCGCCCGTCGCTGTCCGTCCATGACGCGCTCCTTGGTTTGGGAGGATGTCGACCCGAAGCGTTGCGGAGTAGTACCGGGCACCTTCTCCGACTGGTTTAGCGCGCAGCGGTATCTCGAGTGGCTTGAGCAGACCCAGCCCATACTCTTCACTGACTCCATGGGCATGACCACATCCACGGGCAAGCGGACCATCCGCGAGCTCATGGGCGACCGCATCCTCTCGGCCACGGAGGCACTCGGCCTCTTCGATTCCGTGTATCCCAACGTACGTCTCTCGCGCCGCATGGAGTTCTTGCAGGCGGACTCCCTGAGGCCGCACATGGCCGTAGGCTATGCCTGCCTCATCAAGGGCATCTTCTGCAACGCCCTCGCCTTCGACAGCGCGACTGATCTTGTCGGCCAGCTCAGCGAGGATGACGTCGCGCTCGCAGCATACGAGCTGCGCGTTCGCGGCTGGGACGCCACCATCTACGGACGACCCATAGCGGTACTGGTAGAGAGCCTGCTCACCATTGCGCGCAATGGCCTCACGGATCCAGAGGAGCTGGCGTTGCTTGACGAAATCGCTGAGCTTTGGGACGTCGGCATGGTGCCACGCGACGCCTTCGTCCATCAGGAAGAGAAAGCCGACCATGGTTGGTAACAGGTAATGCCGGGGCCCTTCTCGCGCACGCAACTCTTGCTTGGCAAATGCAGCATGAATCGTCTTCGCGATTCACGTGTCATCGTGTTTGGCGTGGGAGGTGTCGGTGGCTATGCTGCCGAGGCATTGGCGCGGGCAGGAGTCGGTCACCTCGAAATCGTGGACAGTGACGACGTGAGCATCACCAACGTCAATCGACAGATTATTGCCACCACGAAGACCGTGGGGAGGCCGAAGATTGACGTCATGAGGGAACGTATCTCGCAGATCAACCCCTCCTGCGAGGTCGTCACACACAACTGCTTCTTCCTGCCGCAAACCGCGCCGCGCTTCGACTTCTCGCGCTATGACTACGTACTCGACGCCGTAGACACCCTCACAGCAAAGCTACAGCTGGTAAGGAGTGCCAAGGAGGCACAGACGCCCGTCATCTCGTGCATGGGAACCGCCAACAAGCTTGACCCCAGCGCACTGCGCGTCGCCGACATCTATGACACCAGCATTTGTCCACTCGCACGCGTCATGCGCAAGGAGGCCCGCAAACGCCATCTGGGCCACTTCAAAGTGGTTTACTCCACCGAGCCAGCCCTTGTCCCCAAGCCGGACGAAGAGACGTTTGAGCCCATCCCCGAAGGTTCAAGCCGTCGCAGCCTCCCCGGTTCGACGCCGTTCGTTCCGCCTGCGGCCGGCATCCTCATGGCCTCAGAGGTGGTGAGGGACCTCATCGCGGACCTACTCGACAGCCCACCTAAGTGTTCGCCGCCAAGGAGCTGATGCACGTGTACGGAGTACGAGGACTCAATGTGTTTATCGAGCTGTGGAGCGTTGCCTTCTGCATCATGGGCATCATCTCTGCCCTCTTCCTCACGCGCGCAGAGTCACGGTACCGCTCTCTTCTGATTGCTGCCTTCACCGAGGAGCTTCTCTGTGCGGGAGGCGACGCGATTGCAGGAATCTTTCGCGGTGCCCCCGGCCCCCTCGCGTGGACCGCCACGCATGTGGGCAATTACGTCTCGTTCATAAGCGCCTTCTTACTCGTCGCCACCAGCACGTTCTACCTCTGCAACCGCATTAGGGAGGAGGGAGGCACCATCGGGACCACATGGCCAAACCTCGTGGAGTCGCTCGCCATCCTCATGTGCATCCTAACCTCAGCAGGGTTGTTCTACCACATCGATGAAGACAACCTCTATCGCAGGGAGAACCTCTACTGGCTCATGCACGCCTTCATCGCCGGCGTCAATCTCATAAACGCTGTTGTCATCATCAAGAACAGGAGGAGCCTAAGGGCGAGCACGCAAGGCTTCCTGCTGCTTTATGCGCTGTTGCCCCTCATCGCATCGCTGTTCCAGGCATTTATCTACGGACTCAACTTCAGCTTGATCGCATGCACGCTCGGCCTCATGGCAGCGTTCATCGAGTTGCAGGCCTATTCGTCCAACACCCTCTTGCAGCGGACCGAGGAACTTGCGCGATCGCAACTGGAACTCTCGGAAAGCCGCATCACGAGCTTTGTCTCTTTGGTACGACCACAGTTCCTCTTCGAGACGCTCGACACCATACGCGACCTCTGCGATACGGACGCGACACGTACCAAGCAGGCACTTGACTCCTTCTCCTCGCTCCTGCACGCAAACCTGGACTCCCTCGCGTCAGATATGCTCGTCCCCATCGCAAAGGAGCTCGAGCATGTGCGCACGTATCTGGAGCTTGTTGGGATGGCGCATGAGGACCGCATACGGTCTCGCATCATCATGCCCGTACAATACTTCTCCGTGCCGCCCCTATCGGTCCAAATGCTCGTTGAGCATGCAGTCACCTACAGCCTCACACCAAAGGATGCACCCGGCAACATCACCGTGTGCACAGGTGAGGCCCAGCGCGAGTACTGGGTAAGCGTTGTGGATGACGGCATCGGCTTCGACGTCGCGCAGGCGGATGACGTCACGCACGTCAGCCTGCGCAACACACGTACACGCCTGGCACAGATGTGCGGCGGCTCGCTCAGCGTCACCAGCTCGCCAAAGGGCGGCACGACGGTGATGATGCACATCCCCAAGCTCAAAAGACGAACTCGACTGATGCGAGCTTGAACGCGAGCCGTTAGACCACGAAAACGGCCCAAGGGATTAGATTGCACCCCCGGGCCGAACGGCGTACCCGCGTTTTACAACGTCAACCGAGCATGGGCCACAACGAGTTACCCCCGGCAACTCTCGTAGGCTACACAAAGCGATACGAAACGTCTCGCCTTCCCCAATCGTCCGAGGTTGGCTGACCGAATTCCTCGAAGACCCCCGGATTGATGATGATGCCTGACGAACCGGACCCGTAGTGACCGCAGTCAACGACCTGAGCCGTGATCGTCATGCCATCGTACTCAATCTCGACGTAATCGCCAAAGTGCGCCCACGGATACGACGACTTGTCGAGGCCGACCTGCGGAACGTCATCGTCCCAGTTGATGTCGGACGCTGTACCGGTGGAGCCGGTCTCCCAGACCGAGGTCGCGCACGCCTCCGACTCGATCCAGCCGGAAGACTGATCATACAGTGGCGTCTTGAGCCTCGAGCCCGAGCTTGAACCGGAGTCCGAAGACCCCGAAGACCCACCGTCACCCGATGTGTACGTTCCTGCAAACGAGCCGCCCTGCCCAGATGCGCCGCCATCGGCGACTTGGCCTGAATCCGTCGAACCCGACGGGGTGGCCCCGTCGGCACTGGTTGCGGCCCCTTCGGCGTTGGTTGCCGTTCCATCGGCATTGACTGCCTGCGCAGAGTCGCTTGCAGCGTTGCCGGCCGCCTCACCATCCCTCAGGGCATTGCCCATGGGAGCAGAGGTGCCGTTCGTCGCTGCCGCGCCGCCGTCATTCGCCTTCTGGCCAGCCTTCTCGCCATTTGCCGCGTCGTTGCCGTTCTTTTGGTCCTTGGCGTTCTTTGCGTCAGTCGCCGTCGAATCCGCGCCCCCGGGAGTGGCGCTCGCATCATCCTTCTTCGCGTCAGTCGCACTCGTGGCGCCGGCATCCTTCTCGTCCTTTGATGCGGTATCGTCCGTGGCGACCTGCGTAGTGGTTCCCGTCTGATTGCTCGCACTAGGGCGCATGACCGCAACCGCAATCGCTGCAGCCACCGCCACCGCCACGACAGCCATGACCGCCATCGGCAGAACCGAACGCGACGGACCCTCGTCACGCATCGGCCTTCTCATGTGTTCCGACATGTAAAACACCTCCCAAACGATGACCGAGAGACAATCGTAAACCAACAAGGGCACGTGTGCGTCAATTCGACAATTCTCTCACGCCCGGCACACCCGCACACCGTTCCATAACACCCCGGATGGCCGTCCGGGGAGCACCCCCCACCAACTACGCACCGTTGAATCTGAGGCACAACATGGTGATGTCGTCAGACTGCGGCTCATCGCCTGCAAACTGACTCACCGCCTCACGCACGCCCCGAATCAGTTCCTCGGGTCCAGCATCTGCATGTTGGTTCAGAGCTTCGACCAGACGCTCCTCTCCGAACATGCCCTCCGAAGCGCTAGCCGCCTCTGGCACGCCGTCGGTGTAGACAAAGACGCAGTCGCCGGGATGGAGTTCGAACTCACGATTCGTGTACCGCATCTCGCTCATGCCGCCGATGACGAAGCCGTGCGGATACCGGACGATCTCGAACATAACGTCGGCACGCCTGAGGCAAGGATGCTCGTGTCCCGCGTTGCAGGATACGCCTTTGCCCGTGGATATCTCCACCACCGCCAGCCACACCGTGACGAACATGTTGGAGGGATTGTGTTCGCAGATTCGGACGTTTGCTCGCCCCAGCGCCGTGGCCGGGTCGCAGCCGATCATCAGCTCGCTCCTAATCAGGGTCTTGGAGGCCATCATGAACAGAGTGGCAGGGATACCCTTATCGGAGACGTCCGCAATCATCAGCGCGAGATGATCGTCATCGATCAGGAAGAAGTCGTAGAAGTCTCCACCGACCTCCCTTGCCGGCGTCATGGACGCAAAGAGCTCGAACTCGCCCCTGCTCGGGAACGGCGGGAAGTCTTGCGGCAGCGCGCTCAGCTGAATCTCCCTGGCCATTTCCAGCTCCTTGGCGATGCGCGCCTGCTCTTTCTTCGCGTTTTCCTGCTCCATCTGCTCCCGCTCCATGCGACGAATCGTCTCCATCTGCTCCCCGAGAGCCACCCTGGTTCGGTTGATTTCGTCTCGCATTTGCCCAAACTCTACTATGGACGTGCGCTCGAACTCCATGGGTTCTAAGTCTCCCTGGCCCATGCGGACAATTCCGTCCAACAGCGAGCGAAACTGGCGCATGAACGACCTCAGCCATAGCTCATATCCGACCAGCACGATCAGCAATACCACGCCACCAATCAGCGCTATCATACGGCTGACGCTTTCGACCATATGCTCATAGGCTTGCATGGGGACCTCACGGACCAGTATCCATGTAGGTGAATCCATCGTCATGGAGAATGCGCAGAGCGGATTATTGTCTTCGTCGTGAAATATCTCCCCGCTGTTGCTTTCTCTTATGAGCAGTTCCTGGCTCTTGCACTCGCCCTCGCTCGTGTGCCAAATTTCGACTTGATTCTCGGTAAAAAGATGAAGGCTGCCCCTTTCGTCCTGTAGCGCAGAAAAGATGTCGTCAAAGACGGACTCATCCAACAGCATCATCTCGTAGCATTCACCATAGCTCACGTTCACGGATTTCCATGCGGCAATCATGAAGCTCTGCGGCAGACTGTCAGCACCGAATCCATAAATGGTCGCTCCGGAAACCGGTCCGACCCACACCGTCTCTCCCATCGGCACGTTTAGTATCTGCTCCTTTACGTTCGCTGGAAGCAGATTATCCTCCGGGTCGTCCAAGAAGAGGTTTGCTCCTCGAAGCGTTCCAAACAGGCTTCCGTTCCCTCGCATGAAGAGCAGGCCGCAAACCCTGTCGTGCGACTCGATTTCCGTCTGCAGACAATCTGCACACTCGACCCTCGCGTGGACCAGTTCCGCATCAGAGTCGAATTGGTGCGTCGCGTAGGCAACCACCCGTTTGTCCAATAAGATGCCGCGCACCTCGTTGACGGTATTGCTGATGAGCGGCTCCACCGAATTGGAGACTGCGGCAAATCCGACGGCGTTCTTCTCCTGCTCTTGTTGAAGAATCATGTGATTGTATGCGCTCGAATACAGCGTGTTCAGCAATGTGATGACGCACAACGCAATGATGAGTACCGGCAGCAGAATGCGAAATCGAAGTGATCTGAGTCTGCGCTTCATGGCGTTCACGCTTCCGTTCAAATTCATGGGCGACCATCGTACTGTTCCGGCAAATAGGGCTCAATTCCATTTGCAACCTGCACCTGTTGCACCAAGGGAACGACTACGGCCGCCGCTTCATCCCATCTCTTACGATAGGCATCGAACACCTCCGGCTCGCCCATCTCGGCAATCTTCCGAATCGTCTCGTCACGGATGGCCTGATACTCCTTGTCTGATTCCGCCAGAATCAAATCAACGCGAACATCCTCTAGGGTCTCCTCCGCGTTAGCGAGGATATGCAGCTGATTCCGATTCAGGCCACTCATGCACGACGAGAGCGCCTCGCCGCAGTCATTGCGAAAATCAAGCCCCCCGACCTTGTAGTAGGCATCCACGGGTAGTTCCACACCATAGTGCTCACAAACATCCTTAGCGAGGTTGTTGCCCAGCGTAGACATCCAGTATTCCCGGGTAGTCGTGACGAAGTCCAGAGGATAACCGTCCGGATGAGTGATATTCTCACGCAGAATCGGCCAGTTGTTCGGCAAGTCGTTGAAGCTTCCCCACTGGACATAGTAGTTGTCCGAGGTAGCCGTGCTCGCCTTGAAGGCATCCAGCTGTTCCTTGCCAAAATCACTCATCTGAGGCACGCCATCCGCGTCATAGTCCCAGGTCACACCCCTTTGGCCGAGGCAAACCTCCCGCAGGAAGTCCGGATCGCACATGTAGTTGAACAACCGCAGCGCCACTTCTTTATTCTGACTGTTTGCAGAGATGAACCACATAAAGGCCGAGCCGTTGCCCAACAGCTGGTAGACATTGGTGTAGAGATTGGTGCCAGCAGACGGAATCGCGCAGTATCCGGCGAGGGTATTCGGGTCGGTCGTGACCTTCTCGTCGTAAAGCGCTTCGTTCACACTGGGAAGCCCGAGGTACTGACCGCGCCTGCGTTTGGCACTGAACTGTTCCTTGGTCTGGGTGAAGATCTCCAAGTCAAAGGATCCGTCCGCCTTTCCTGCCCGATAGAGCCTGTTGAGCCAAGCCATGGCCGTCCACCACATGGAACGCGAGGCGTCCGTATAGCCGTCGTATATCTCGTTCGTAAAATGCTGTTCTGGTACTTGTACGCAGACCAGTAGTTGAGGCTAAGCTCGCTGCGGAAGGCAGTTTCGTAGCCCTCAGGGTTCTCCGTTCCGTACAGATACGTGGGATAGCCCTCCTCCGTGAAGGGGTGCCTCTCATGCATTCGCTTGAGGACGTTCAGGTAGTCGTCCTCGTTATTGACTGGCGGATAACCCAGCTCCTTGTAATAATCCCAGCGAACGACATAGCCGCGATATGCGCTTCCGACACTGAAGCCAACATTGTTGTATCCAATCCTGGCCGGGAAGAAGTAGAACCCTTCCCCTTTATTCAGGAGCTGCTTGTATACCGAATAGGTCAGCTTGGCATCTCCGCGCAGAAAGTTCGGGACGTACTCCTCCAAGTATGGCTCCACATCAAGCGCCACTCCGTTCTCCAGAATGGAAGCGAGGTTGTTGTCGGTAGAGACGATGTCTGGCAGATTGCCACTAGCCAGCCCATCGGCATACGCATCCTCCGTGAGGTGAACGTACTTGATTTCCACGCCCAGCCGGTCCTCCAGATACCGCCACAAGCTCAACTGTTCATCCCCGTCAACGTGTTTGGAGGAGCGATCGTTGACATCGCCGATCGTCAGTACGGGACGGTCCTCTTCCGCGAAGCAGACAGGGCAGGTCAATGGCAGAATCAGCAGAACCCCCAGCACAAACGACAGAAACCTCCCCAAAGCGGCCACACCTCTTCCCGCAGCCCTTCATCACTCAACAACGATAAGTCAACTATAGCCTACGGTCAGGAGACCATCGCATCAGGCGCACTAAAACCCGAAAGAAGGGCCTAGAGTGCAAATACCCCCAGCAATTCCCCAAGGTGTCGCTTCATACGAAAACAGGCCAGAGACGAAACTCTGACCTGCGAAGTTTTTGGTAGCCCGTACCGGATTCGAACCGGTGATCTCCGCCTTGAGAGGGCGATGTCCTAAACCGCTAGACGAACGGGCCGTTGCTGGAACGTACTATAGCGCGTTGCGGGCGCTAGTGCAAGTACCTTTTTTACAATTCTCGCCAGTCTTTCGATTGACTCTTGGCGAGCTCGAGATACAGCTCCGCGTTCTCGCGATTCGCCCGGATGTCCTCTTCCGTCATCTCGCGCAGCTTACGCGAAGGGTTGCCGTAGACGATGGTGCCGTCCTTGACCGTACGTCCACCTGGCACCACAGCACCTGCGGCGACGATGCAGTTCGAACCGATGCGCGCACCGCTCAGCACTACCGCACCCATGCCGATCACCGTGTTGTCGCCTACGGTGGCGCCGTGCACCACCGCATTATGCCCCACCGTCACGCCTCGTCCGATCGTCGTCGCGTGAGTCGGGTCCACGTGGATCACGGCGTTGTCCTGGATGTTGGTAAGGCTTCCCACGCGGATGAACGACTCGTCGCCGCGGACCACCGCGTTGTACCACACGCTGCAGCGCTCCCCGAACTCCACGTCACCAATGACGTGCGCCCCTGGCGCCACAAGCGTCATGATGCGCCCCCCTCTGTCCCCCACTGCCTCGGATGCTTCTGGAATATACGCTTAACATCATTGAGCGAGCACAGTTTATCGGCCATTGTAAGGACCCAACCGACAGCGTGATGGGGTGGCACCATCGTGCAACACGGCCACATGTGCTGCAGAATCGCGTCCACCTGCTTCTCATTCGCCCCGAACTCCTCCCGGGCGATGCGGGCACCCTCAAGCGGGTGCGTATGCGCCTTCTCGCTCGAACGGCTGAGGAAGACATCATCCTCGGTCATGCCGATGTCGTGCAGGAGGCTTGCGCGCACCACGTCTTCCTCGCTCACCTGCACGCCGTGGCGATTGAGCCATCTCGCCAGCCAGAGCGCATAGCACGCCGTCTCTAGGCTGTGCGCGGCTATGCTGCCGTCCTTGCTGTGGTGCGGAACGTTCCTCGCCTTGGCAAATCGCTTGGAATCGACGATGTCGCCCCCCATCTTCATTACGTCTTTGAGGAGATTATCTTTCACGATCATGAGTCCTTTCGTCACATGACGTTCGGCTACGTAGTCCGTGGCCGCCCCACTACATCAGCGGAGCAGCCAGCCTCAGGACGAGGTCACCAAAACGCGCAGTATCCTTGGGATTGGTATAGTCTTGGGTCACCTCTTTGCTCTCCGCGAACATCCGCTCGAAGTCCGCCTTGGTATCGGCGACCGCATCGCATCCGTAGTAGAGGCAGCCATTCTCGAAGTGGTGATACAGGCTCCGGTAGTCGAGGTTGATGGTGCCGCAGGTGGCGAGCACATCGTCCGCGACGCTCATCTTTGCATGGCAGAAGCCCGGCGTGTACTCAAAGACGCGCACGCCATTCTTGACGAGGCCATAGTAGTAGGAGCGCGTGAGGCGGTAGACGATCTTCTTGTCGGGGATGCCGGGTGTGATGATGCGCACGTCCACACCGCGCTGTGCAGCCAGACCAAACGCACGCATCATCTCGTCGGTGATGATGAGGTAGGGCGTGACGAACCACACATAGTCTTGCGCATACTCGGCCACAGATATGTATACGTCCTCGCCCACCTGGACGGAGTCCATCGGGCTATCGGCATAGGGCTGCACGAAGCCTTGCGCCTCTGCGCATACCGGGACCTCGGGGAGGTACTGCTCGTAGGTCGCATCCTTCGCCTCCCCCTCTACCGTCGCGTTCCACATCTCGAGGAATGCAACCGTGAGGCTCTTGACGGCAGGCCCAACGAGCTTCACACCAGTATCCTTCCAGTAACCAAAGGGCTCGGTAATGTGGAAGTACTCGTTGGCAAGGTTGTAACCGCCCGTGAAGCCCACCAGACCGTCAATGACCGTAATCTTGCGGTGATCGCGGTTGTTGAGAAACACGTTGAGGCCCGGCGCGAAGGGATTGAAGACCTGCGCCTTGATGCCGACGGACTCGAGGCGGTCGACGAAGTCCGTGTTGACAAAGCCGATGGAGCCCATGTCATCGTAGAACACCCGCACCTCAACACCTGCATTCACACGCTCGACGAGAACCTCCAAGATGCCATGCCAGCTCTCGGCGTCCTCGATGGCGTGGTACTCCATGAAGATGAAGTGCTTGGCCTTGCGCAACTCTTCCTTTTGCGCCTCAAGGCCGTCGAGGGCATCATCGTAGTACGTGATGGACGTGTCGTCGTAGAGGGGATAGGCTGACGCGCGCTTGACGTAGCGACTGATGTTTGCCGCACGATGGTCCTCCTTATCCAGACGCTCCATCGGTTCGCCCCCACTCGCGAGCAACGGCAGGAGTCCCTCGTCCACCTCACGGTAGCGACGGCCCATCTTGAGGGTGTGGCCATTCAATCCGACCAAGAGATAGAAGCTGATGCTAAAGATGGGTAGCGCCATCATGAGGATCATCCAGGTCATCTTCATTGCCGAGGGCTTGCTCTCGTTGTAGATGAACAACACCAGCAACGCACCGACCACACGCGTCAGTATGGCAAAGAGCTCCACCTTCTCGACAAAGAACCCATTGATGAGAAACACGGCAATGACTTGCAAAAGGATTGCGAGGCAGGCGAATATCAGACGCTTGACACCGTTCTTGACGGCAGCGCTTGTCTCGACGGTGCTCGTATTGTCCATGTGACGCTCCTTGTGTGCCTTGAATCTTGCGCCGATAATCTTAGCAGATGCCAACCAGAGACTCAGATGTACCACCACAACGTGCAGGGAGGGGCCATGATCATCAACACCGGCGCGCGCACCGACACGGCACAGTGGTACACCACCTGGCTTCTGCGGCGCTTCGAGGAAGGCTACGTATGCGTGCGCAACCCCCTCTTCCCGCAGAAGGTGAGCCGCTACGAGCTGGACCCTTCCGTGGTGGACTGCGTGGAGTTCTGCTCGAAGAACTACGCTCCACTGCTGCCGCGCCTGCACGAGATCACCAGCCGCTTCAACACGCACTTCCACTACACCATCACCGCTTACGGACCCGACATCGAGCCCGAGGTGCCCGACCTGCGAGAAAGCGTGGAGACGCTCTACGAGCTCGAGCGACAGGTCGGTGCGCGGCGCATCTGCTGGCGCTACGACCCGGTCCTGCTCGCGGACGACTACACGGCGGAGCGCCACCTGCAGACGTTCGCCTGGCTCGCCGAGCGCCTCGCCGGCCACGTGGACCGTTGCATATTCAGCTTCGTCGAGATGTACCAGAAGCTCGAGCGCAACTTCCCTGAGCTCAAGCCCATCGGCCCCGCGGACCGCGACCGATTGGCGGCAGGGCTGGGCGCGGTTGCGGCCAAGCACAATCTCCCCATACAGACCTGCGGCAACAACGGCCTGTGGCCGCAGTACGGCATCGGAACCAGCGCCTGCACGACGCTCGAGATGCTCGGAACGGCCAACGGCGTCGAGTTCAAGAAGCTCAAGCACAAGGGACAACGCGCGGGCTGCGGCTGCTTCGAGTCACGCGACGTGGGCGCCTACGACTCGTGCCCCAACGGATGCCGCTACTGCTACGCGAATCGGGACCACGCCAAGGCGCTGGACAACTACCTCCACGCGCACGACCCCCAAAGCCCGCTCCTGCTCGGACACGTGCACGAGGATGACGAGGTGAGCTGCGCACCACAGCGAAGCCTGCTCGCTCGCGGCAAGCAGCTCTCGCTGGGCATCTGAGCCGACTGTCCGCTCTGATCGGCAGCATGAAGGCACTGTCATCCCTCCAATGCCTTAGAATGGAGCGACAGCAGCTCGTTCAGGCGGCAGCTCGTTCACACCACGTATCGGCATGCCAGAAAGGGGCAGCGATGGAATTCGACAATCCCATGGCCCACTTTCACCACCATGAACACGGACCACACCACGGAGAGCCGATGAGCCAGGAGGAGGTCGCAAGGTCGCTTCTCGTACTCGGTCAGGTGGCATTCGACGCAGGTGACTACGGTTCAGCGGCAGACGCCTATGCGAGCGTCTTGGAACTCGGGCAGAACGAGACCGCCCTCTACAACCTCGCCAGCCTCTACGCACGCGGCCTCGGAGTCAGGCAGGACTTCGTGGAGGCGGCGCGGCTGTTCCGGCAGGCAGAGCTCCTCGGCAACGAGCGCGCCGGCATGCTCTGCAGGAAGTGCATGTTCGATCACATCAGCGAGGGCTTGGCCGACAAGACGCCCACGGAAGTGTACGCCGCCATGGCCGTGTTCGTCTCGAGGGTGTATCCGGAGGCAACCGACAAGAAGGCCGAGGCGGGTCGCGGGCTTCTCGCAGTCGGCGGCACCCTCGCAGATAAGGGGGACAGCATTGGTGCCGCCAAGGTCCTTCGCGCGGCGGTCGAGTACGGGGACGTCGGATAGGGCGGACCGCGTTCCCGTATACAACGGCCACTCCGTCACCTTTTGGCTGGCAGGAACCTCCTCAATAGGCCATCATATGCCTGCTTGAGCGCCAGACTTCCTTACGTGCGACGAGGCTCGATGCCCTTCTCGCGGTAGTAGCGCTCCTTGCTCTCGTACATGCGCTCGTCCGAGATCTTGCACAGGCCCGAGACGCTCATGTTAGGGAACTCACGCGCCGACGCATAGCCGCACGATACTGAAACTTGCTTGACCTTGGTGCCGGACCAATCCGCCACCGTCTGCTCGAGTTCCTCCCGCACGGAGTCGAGCTCGCCCTCCGGCACAAACAGCATCGCGGCGAATTCGTCTCCGCCCACGCGATACACCGTGCCATAGCGCTCGAAGACCGAGCGCAGGCAGTCGGCCGCACCACGGATGAGCTCGTCACCAGCATCGTGTCCCACCGTGTCGTTGATGGTCTTGAGGCCATTGACGTCTGCCGTGACGCACACCAAGTCCGCGTTCATCTCCACCGTCATCAACTCGGCCTTGTCTTGCTCGAACGCGCGACGGTTGGAAAGCATGGTGGCGTGGTCGACAAGGGACGCGCTCGTAAGCTCTTCGGTCCTGCGACGATTGACGCGCAAGGCAATGAACAGCGCAACCAGCACGACCGCACAAAGAGCCACGTTGATGGCAATGATGTTCACGAACTGGCTGGCCTCATTGGAGCCGATGCTTTGCACGATGAGGTACCAGTTGAGGTCGTCCACGTACTTGGTCACCGCGAAGCCGTCTCCGCTGAGATTCGCGTACACATACTCGCCACTCTTGTTGCCATCGACCAAATGGCTGAGGTCAACCGTTTGAATGCGCGTGCTGTCCGTATCGACCTGCACGATGCCGCTCGGGTCGACGAAGTCGATCTTTACGCCGAAGCTCTGCTCAAAGGTGCGGAACAGCTCTTGGAGACCCGTCACGCGCATCCCGATGCCACAGACACCGAGAATCCGACCATCATCATCCGCGATCTTCGTATCGACGTAGACGGCGAGACTGGACTGGTCGGTCTCCATCGAATCGACGTCCAGGTCGTACTGCACGTCCATGTTCACGAGCGTCGTGTACCACGCCTCCCGCTTGCCCTCCGACGAGTCAATCAGCCTGCTGAGTCCGTCGCGCGTGTAGTAGCGACCGCTCTCGTCGGAGATGACGAACACGCCACGGAAGCCCAAGCCATCCTCGATGCTCTTGATGTACCTGACCATCGACGCCTCGAACGCAGCGTCATCCGTCTCCTTCTCGTTCTCGAGCGCGTCCACGAGGAAGCTGTTGTTTGCCATCGTCCGCGCCGTCATGATGGGACCGGAGAGCTCGCTGTTGGTGTAATCGTATATCTGCATGGCGAGGACGCGGTTGGTCTCGCGCACGTTGTGCTCGAGCATGAGGCACAGCGAAGCGAGCGAGACTACCGTAGAGAGGATGAAGCTCGCAATAACCAGCGCAAACGCCATCTTGGTGAGCGAGTATTTGCCCGTGATCGCGCTCATGGCATTCCCCTCCGGTGTATGAATCTCTACGGCTAACAACTTGCAAGTATACGCCTTGCAGCGGTCGGACGAAGAGAATTGCAGCAGTGAGTCGCCCTCACCCGCAGTTGGTCGGCACTAGTTGTCGTCGCCGCTTCCAGACGCGGCCGAAGAGGCCGCCTTGCGGTCGCGCACGGTGTGCTGCAGCGCAATGAGAATGGCCACGATCTCTGCCTCGTACTCGGGGCGGTAGATGTCGACCGCGTACTTGTCCTTGATGGAGATGAGCTTTTGACCGATGACGGCTATGACGTTATCCCTCTCGTCGTAAACCTCAAAGTTGAGCTGGAAGATGTTTCCGCGCATCGTCCAGCCAAGGCCCTTGATGTTCGCGACATCCTTCACGATGTGCATGAGCTCGTGCGAGACTTCGAATCGGTTGCCATCGGCCATCGTCACCCAGTGCACACGACGCAGCGTTAGAACCTTGCGCTCGATATGAGCAACCTGATTGCCCCGCGCATCAGTGATGTCGGTCTTGTCGTGCAGCGAGATGGGCCGCGACTTGGAGCGATACACGATGTTACCGTTTTCGTCAGTGATCTCGGTCTTCTGGGTGATGGACAAGAACTTCGTGGATATGAACAGCGAACGAACAGGCATGCCGAAGCGCGCCACGTTGTGAACGTTCGCCCCCTCGCCTTGATTGCGATAACGAACGTACTTGGAACCGGTTGCCATTGCTTCTCCTTCGCCCAGATTGTTGGAGGCGACGTCGTCACCCGTCAGTTATATGGCTACCACCACAGCCTGTCCCGCCGCTGCTTCGCATGAGCACAACATTCACACCACATGCGTTTTGCGCCGGATCCGCCTCCCCGTCGCCACTCGACAAGGAGGCCGGTCTCATTCGTCAGCTCATCGCATCAAGCACTCGGTCCACCGTCGCCGATATGCCGAGCGCCCCTCAGCTCCAAGAACGAAAGACGCCTTAGAGCTTGAAGACCACCTGGATATCTGGGTCCACGAGCTTGGCAAACGTCTCTCCGTCATCAGCGGATCCAGCAACCGTCCCATAGTGCTCTGGGATGGCAACGGTCGGTCTCAGCGCATTGACGAAGGCTGCGGCCTCACGAGCATCCATGGTATACGTGCCGCCCACCGGCACCAGCGCGACGTCGCACTCGATCGTACGGTTCTCGGGCAGGTCGTCGGTGTCCCCTGCGATGTAGACGCGCATGTCGTCTATGCCCACTACGTAGCCCACCCATGCCTCATCTTCGGGATGGAACCTCTTCGATACGTTGTACGCGGGGACGGTCTCGACCTCGATACCCGGAAGCGGCATCGCCTTCTCGTACGGCACGAGGAATGCCACGTCCTCGTTCGTGAACCCCGCCTCAATGAACTCGCGCGTGTTGTACGCCGGCATGACAAAGACGGTGTTGGGCGTCCTCACCCGAGCTATATCGTCAGGCGAGAAGTGGTCGAAGTGCGTGTGCGTTATTAGAATCAGATTCGCATCGTGCGGCTCCGTCTCGAACCCGAACGGATCGACGTAGATTACCGTCCCAAGCGACGTTTGCAGACGTATGGAGCTGTGGGTGTTGATGGAAATGAAGCTGGTGTCCATAGAAGACCTCCCCGTACCGTCGTGACCGCCCTACCAATCATAGCCATCTTTGCGATGACCCCGCTCGACGCATCAACGCTTGTCCAGCATCGCTTCGACCTCGTCGCGCCATGGTATCGCCTGGGCCGCCCCCGCACGCGTGACACAGATTGCCGAAGCGCACGCCGCAAGGCTGAGACAGCGCGAAACGGAGAGTCCTTCCTCGAGTCCGGCGACGAAGTATCCCAAGAACGTGTCTCCCGCGCCAGTGGTGTCGACAGCCCGCACCGGAAAGGCGGACTGCAGGTAACGCTCGCCTCCCGCGTAGGCAACCGACCCCTGTTCGCCGCGGGTAAGGAGGAGCGAGGCATTGGGCCAACGCTCGGCTACCTTCGCCCAAACCGCATCCGGTTCGCTCTCGCCAGTGAGTTGTGCCGCCTCCACCTCGTTCACGACAAGCCAGCTCACGGCCGATAGATCCGCAGCGACGATATCTTCTGTCATTGGTGCGGGGTTGAAGATGCATGGGGTGCCTCGCTTTGCGCAGGAAGCGAGTGCGTAGGTGACGCAGCTCACCTCGTTTTGCAGGAGCACCACGTCGCCCAGCGACGCACAGTCCAGTATCTCGTCGACACGTTGCTCCGTAAGGGCGTGGTTCGATCCCGCGAAGAGCACGATTGCATTCTCGCCCGTATGGGAATCGACCTGGATAAACGCGCAGCCTTGTCCGACGTCGACCTCGTCGACAAGGTGCACGTCACAGCCATTCTCGGCAAGCAGGTCCTTGAGGACGACGCCCGCCGAACCCACCGCTCCGGCGTGCAATACCGACGCACCGGCACGCACTGCCGCAAGCGACTGATTGAGCCCCTTGCCACCTGCCGTGGTGGCAAGTGAGTCCGCGGCGAGCGTCTCTCCGGGATTGACGAGATGGTCGACGTTCAGGACGTGATCGAGGTTCAAGGACCCGATTGTGAGCACGCTCATGGCTCACCCCCTCAGCTTTTGAAAAACAACATCTCCATGCTAGTGGACGTGCAACGTTTTCGTACAGAATAGATGAAGGGGAATCGTAGAGTTGGTCATGGTCGATACTACCGTCTATGCAACGATGATGGCCGTTTCCGTAGAGATTCACGAGGAAAAGAAGGGCGACATGAGCAGACTGGCGAACTGCCCACAAGTCGTCCCACGCGCAGCAAGACCCCGCCGATCGAACCGGCGGGGTCTTGCTGCGATTGCACCTGGCTTTGACTAGCGCTTGCGGAACGGCTGGGCGAACGACTGCACGGCGCCCTTGTAGTTTTTGGCAGGGGCGGGCGATCCCTTGGGAACGAGCACAATCTGGACCGCCTCTGCGCGCCTCGACTCTCCCTCGGTACCCGCCTTCTGGCCATTCTTTGCCCACGCCATCCAACCGAGCGTCTTTACGTGAACGCGATACCATACGTCGTAGAGTTTTTCCATGTTCCCGGTGAGCCGTATCTGGACGGCTTCGGCCCGCCTGGATTGGTGAACGGTACCGCTCATCGCGCCATTTCGCACCCACTTGCCCCATCCCATGTGACGCAGATGCGTGCGGTACTCGATGTCGCCCGCTACTCCGTTTGCGGCACACGTAATCCTGAGCGCCTCGAGCCGCAATGCCCTGCCCGTCGTGCCGGCAACAGCACCACCAGATGCAGCCCTCCAGCCCAGACGTTGGACGTACGCCGATACGCTTACGACAGGCGGGGTTGCCAGTTGCCACTTCGCGTAGAGCGTGACGTCGCCCGTGACCTTGGCCGAGAAGTCGTACGCCCTCCCGAGCGCCTTGTCCGAGAACCAGCCCCTGAAGGTGTGTCCGGCCCGCCTCGGGTCCTCCGGGCGCTTCGCAGCCTTGCCATGCGCGACCCTTTGGGCGCTGATCGCAGAGCCCCCGTTCGTGGCAAACGATACGGTATACGCGTTTATCTCCCACTTCGCGTAGAGCGTGACGTCGCCCGTGACCTTGGCCGAGAAGTCGTACGCCCTCCCGAGCGCCTTGTCCGAGGACCAGCCCTTGAAGGTGTGTCCGGCCCGCCTCGGGTCCTCCGGGCGCTTCGCGGCCTTGCCATGCGCGACCCTTTGGGCGCTGATCGCAGAGCCCCCGTTCGTGGCAAACGATACGGTATACGCGTTTATCTCCCACTTCGCGTAGAGATTGACGTTGCTGGTGAGGGTCACGGAATCTCCGGCAGCATACGCCTGTCCCTTGCCGTCGGCCTGTGTGTTCCAGCCGACGAAGTGATAACCTGTACGCGAAAACCCGCACGCGGAGGCTGCGAGCGTGCCACCCTCGTAGACATAGTCAGAAGGCGGCATCGTGCCGTTCCCGCCGTTAGGCGCGTAGAACAACCTGTAGGCTCGAACACCGCAGACGCACGTCTCCGTCTTTTCGTCAAAGACGTGATCTTCGATGGGCGGTTCCTCCGAGGTAACGTTGCAATTCTCGCAGGTATACTGATGTTGCGACCTGTCCGTAGTGGGCACGTAGTTGAGCTTGTGTTCGTGCCCACAGGACTCGATGTGCGCCCAGGTGAGCCGACACTTGTCCACGCGCTCTGCGGTGAGGGCCGTAGCCTGCGCAGTCTCGGTCATCTGGCGATAATCGACCTTCGCAGAGGGATAGAGGACAAGCGAGCTTGGATGGTGCTCAACGTGATCTTTGTCCCAATATGTTCCATGCCCGATTGCCTGCGACCCGAGCGGTTGCGTGCTCGGGAATGGGTACCTCTGATCGTCCACGACATCTGCCTGCGCCGTAACCACCGCGCTTGCGGATATCTCTATGGGGAACCCATGGTTGTCGCAGCCACCACCGATGCCAGCGGCGCCCTTGCCGCCAACTGCCTCCACGACGGCAGTGCCACCGATGGTAACGTGGCTATTGCTATCGTCTACGTAATCATATCCCGAGCGATTGCCCGACCCGATACCAGCGCCTGTGCAACCTCCGATGGCTGTGACATTCCCTCCCGTGATGCATATGTTGCCACACCGATTGCTCTCCTCTGGGCCGCCTATGCCGGCACTGCCATAGCCACCCGTCGCTGTGACGGTACCGCCCTCGATGGTTATGTGGTCCGTGTCGTCGTTGTTGCCGCCAATGCCCGCGCCACGATACCCACCCGTAGCCTCCACCGTTCCGCCCCGTATGGTTATGGTCCCCGCATGGCCCTTACCACTCGTAAGACCATCATCAGCACCACCGATGCCTTCCGCATGCATGCCGCCACGCGCCGTGACCTTGGTGTCGGCCCCGCTGATGGTAATCGTTCCACCGTTACCGCCCCGTCCCGATCCAAGGCCCGCTCCTCCCGAACCGGAACTTTGGCCCCCTCCGATGGCCACGACAGTGCCGCCCGAGATGTTGATGACTCCTCCGTCATCACCACTGTCATAGCTACTATAGCCGTTTCCGATGCCAGCGCCGCCACCTCCACCCGTGGCATAGACCTCTCCGCCCGTGATGGTGACGTCCCCACCTTTTCCATAACTGGAACTTCCACCGATACCTGCAGACGAGCTGCCACCTGTGGCCCTCAAGACTCCCCCATGGACGGCAACGACGCCGCCGTCAGAACGATGCTCTGCGTCATAGCCATTCGATCCGCCGATACCAGCACCGCAATCCGAGGACGAGGCGTCGACGTCGCCTCCGTACATGGTGAATGTGCCGCCATATCCGTACGACCCCGCACCGATGCCGGCACCAACGGCCCCAATGGCCTCAACCACGCCTCCAAATATCGTGACCTCGCCGCCATCGCCGTCCCAGCCGCCCCCGATACCGGCCGCGTAGCACAGATTGTAAGCTTGCCTGTTCTCCTTGCACTCGGCATGCACCTTGCCACCGTATATGGTCACGGCGCCGAGGTTCTCGTTTGGACTTCCACCTATGGCAGCCGAATTCGTATTTCCATGCTCATATCCCGAGAAGGCCTCAAGCATACCTGAGCCCAGCTCCTGGCCATAGATCCTGAGCGTGTTGCCCTCGGCCACGTTGATGCCCTCATTCGCCGTGAGCTTTGCGCCGTCGCAGAGGATGAGGTTGACCTCGCCGTTCACCGCCACGCGCTTCTCCCAAACGACTTCGCCAGGGACGACGTACCACCCGCTACCCAACGTGGTCTCGCCCTGCTCGTCTGCCACTGGGATGCAGTCGCTCCGCGCCTCGCTGGTACGGTTTCCAACCTCGTCCACCACGACGTAGGAGACGGGCTCTGCCTGCGTGGCAAGACTGATATCAACGGGCGTCTCGTCCTTCTTCTCGTCGGGCTGGGACTCCTTGCCCTTTTGGGCTTCTGCGTTCTGAGCGCTCGCAACAGACGCCACACCGTCATTCTCCTTGCCAGCCAGCCCCGAGTCACCTTGTGCAGGATCGGCCGTCTGCAGCATGGTCGTTTCGTCATCGCTGGCAGACACCTCTAGCTGGGGCTCCTGACCACCTTCCTCGCCCTGCACGTCAATCTGTTGGGCGGATGGATTCGCCCCCTCGGCGTCCTGTGCGACGTCCTTTTCGCCGGCCGAGCTCCCCGTGGCGCCCTGTCCGTCGTTCTGTTCTTCGACAGGAACCTCCGTGGAGTCCTGTGCAACGCCCTGAGCAGAGCTTGGCTCGCTCGTCTGTTCGACCACTTGCTCCCCCGAGCTTATCTCCTGCGCCAAAGCACGCGGCGCCTCCACACCGAACAGCTGCAGCCCTATCAAGACGCTGAGCACAAGTGCCGTTGCTTGCACTTTTGGGCCTGACGTTCTTTGATTCTGCATCGTTTCCTCCGGGCACGCATGGTTTACAGAAGGGTTTACATCCTTAAGACTAGACAGCCGTAAGATTAACACATATGGAGAGCTCTCCGTGGCAGCCTGCCGCCTATTCAGCACCAACCTCTGCGTGTCTTGCTTGCAATAATCGAACGTTGGAGAGGGTGAGGTCGGACGAGGCTTGACGTGGAAAGCGCCGTGGGGAAGTCTGGGCATCGACCCGTACTCAACGGCAGGTCCAAGTCGATGCCCGTGCTCAACCTTCTTTGTTCCGTTGCCCCCCAGTTTGTCCCCAGCAAGGAGGAGATGTACCCAGATAGCAAAACAGGCCAGAGACGAAGCTCTGACCTGCGAAGGTTTGGTAGCCCGTACCGGATTCGAACCGGTGATCTCCGCCTTGAGAGGGCGATGTCCTAAACCGCTAGACGAACGGGCCATATCTACGCTAAAGAATGGCTGGGACTGAGAGAATCGAACTCCCACTGACGGAACCAGAATCCGTTGTCCTACCGTTAGACGAAGTCCCAATTACCACTTGCTTCAACGCGAGAAAATACTCTACCCTACTAATCACAGCATTGCAAGTGCAATCACACAGTTTTTGTCGAAATCATGGAGGAAGCCATGTGCCATCGCGTCATGCCAGTCCTTGTGACGGAGATCGAGTATCTCCTCGAGCAGCAGCGCCAGACAGGCCACGCACGTCTGCCCGAACGCGACCCATCCCTTGAGGTGCCCGACGCGTATCCCGGCAAGCAGCTCCCCCTCATCGTGCCCGACAACACCGGCGAGCTGCGCGCTGCCGAACTGACTTGGGGATTCGATGCCCCTCCAGGTGCGCGCTCAAAGCTCGTCTTCAACACGCGCATAGAGACGGCGCTCGCCCACGCCTCTGCCGGACGCGGCATGTGGGCAGAGTCCCTACTCGTCGGCCGATGCCTCATTCCCGTGCTCGCCTTTTACGAGTCGTGGACGCGCAACCCGCCCCGGCGCGGCATGCAAGCGCGCTTCTCCTCCCCCACCCACCGTGGGTTTCTGCTCGCGGGGGTACAGGCCAAGGGCAGGGTCTCCATCGTCACGACGCAGCCAAACGACGCCGTCTCCCCTCTTCACATCCGCATGCCCCTCGTACTTGGTCCCGGTGAGTCGAGCATGTGGTTGCAAGGTGATTACGCCTCGCTCGCGGATCGGTCGCACATTCGCCTTGACGTTGTTACACAGTAGCTCCAGAGTTTGCAATTCCCATCGCATGGATTAATGCAAACTTGAATCGTCTAAAGAAAAGCAGGCCAACGCATATGCTGACCTGCCGATTCTTATGGTCGGGGCGACAGGATTCGAACCTGCGACCCTCTGGTCCCAAACCAGATGCGCTACCAAGCTGCGCCACGCCCCGTGTAACCAGATTATTATACGACAGTCAACACGCATGTTCAACCGAAAAGTACGCCCACTTACCGCATAGTCGCACCCTCTCACATGTGCGCTCCTTACAATGGTCTGGACGGAGCGACTCGGCGGAAGGAGGCACATGCCATCTCGGGATCTCGGCAGGACGCTGATCATTGCCAACCCTGCCGCACGCAGCGGGAGGGGCGAAGGTGCAGCCGTGTTTGCGACGAGGTTCTTCTCCTCCTTCCGCTCCGTCACGTCCTCCTGCGAGGTGCGTCTCACCGAAGCGTCGGGCGACGCACGACGCATGGCGTCTGCTGCCTACGAATACGACAGCGTCATCGCCCTCGGAGGCGACGGCGTCATACACGAAGTGGTAAACGGCCTCATGCAGCTTCCTGAGGATGACCGACCACGACTGGGCGTCATTCCCATGGGCTCGGGCAACGACTTCGCCCGCACATTGGCATTGACGCGGAATGACCCCGAGCGCTCCATCGCCGAGATCTTGAGCGGCACGGAGCGAGTCATCGACCTCGGCAAAGTAAACGATACGTACTTCATGCAGACGCTCTCGTTTGGCCTCGATGCGGCGATTGCACTCGACACTACCGCACGCCGGGACAACAACACCCGTCAGATCGGCGAGAAGCTCTTTATCACATCTGGCATCAAGATTCTCTTGCGTGGCATGAAGGGGTGGCCATATCACGCAGTTATGGACGGCGAGGAGGTAGAGGGCATCGACCTCGCGTTTGCCATCCAAAACGGACCGACGTATGGTGGCGGATTCCGCATCTGCCCGGATGCGGTTCCCGACGACGGGCTGCTCGACATCTGCTACTCGGTGTCGCGTCCCTCCATCCCACACGCGCTCGCCCTCTTTGGCCTCATACGGCTAGGGCGGCATACGCGCTCGCGTAAGCTAAGGCTGAGGAAGGTGCGACACGTGGAGGTGGAGTTCCCCGAAGGCGATCAGCCGCCATGCCAAGTGGACGGCGAGTCACTTGTGGCGGAGCGCTATGTCATTGACGTCGTACCGGCTGCACTTCGCGTCGTCGTGGCAGGAGGCTGTGCTTGGTAGGTGCATGTCAAAGGAGGCAGACGTGAGCGATTGGCTTGCAAACACCGATTCTGCGAGGCAGTCTTTGACATCGCCGGAAGACGCATACCTCATGGATGATTACCACATGGCGGACGACACCTATCCGCCTTACAGCCCGTATGCACCTCAGGGTGGCGGAGGCATGCCCGGTGGATTCTTTGAGTTTAGCACGCGCGGAAAGGTCATCGCCGTCGCGGTGCTCGTCATCGTCGGGCTGCTCTCCTTCTTCGTCATCGGCGAATGGGCGGTCTCCCCAGAATCGCATGGTCCCACCATCAACGCCCTCGACGAGAAGAAGGACACCGTCATGACGCTCGTAGCGGGCTCCTCTGGTACCTCGACCGCCATAACGTTGCTGCCGGGGGACGCCGGCACGCCCATCGCAGAGAAGCTCGTCGACCTCAGTTCGGACTTCCTCATAGTCATCGCGGCAATCTATCTCGAGAAGTACCTGCTCACCATCATCGCCTTCCTCGCCTTCAAGGTAATCATCCCGCTCGGCTGCCTGCTGATGCTCCCCGTGGTGCTCATGCGTCGCCAAGTCAGGTTGCGGGCGACGATCATGAAGCTGGTGATGCGCGTTACGTTGCTCGCCGTAGCCATGTACTTTGTCGTTCCCGTGAGCGTCTTTGTCTCGGGCATGATCGAGCGCACCTACGAGGCGTCGCTCAACGAGACGATCGCCAACGCCCAACAGACTGCCGAGGCCATAGAGGAATCGGCGCAGGAGTCCGAGAAGGAAGAGCAACCACAGGGCATCCTCGAGACGTTGCAGAACATCCCCAACGCCATCACGCAGCTGCCTGACGAGGTTGGCGGATGGCTGGAGGAGGCAAAGGTCGCACTGAACAACTTCATCGAGGCGCTCGCCGTGATGATCGTCACCTCATGCATCATCCCCATCTTGGTGCTCGCCTTCTTCCTGTGGCTCGTCAAGTCGCTGCTGGGAGTGAGCGTGGACCTGCCGATGGGATACCTACGGCCGCGCACGATGCGCGGGATGCGGCGCGGGATGCGGCGCGGCAAGCGATGAGCTCGTGAACCATCGGAATCCCTCGCCTCACGAGAGGAGATGCATCCATGAGAATCTCCCACGTTCCCGACGCCGAGAAGACCATGTACCAAGACTTGCTGCTCCTCGCTGACGAGCAGTGGGACATGGTGGAGACCTATCTCGCACGGGGCACGATGTACGTCCTGCGCGAAGCCGGAGAGGTGCGTGCCGAGCTTGTGCTCACCGACGAGGGAGACGGGCTCGCAGAAGTGCAGAACCTTGCGGTCGACCCCGTCTGGCAGCATCACGGGTACGGCGCCGCCCTTCTCGACTACGCCCTGCGTCGCTGCAAAGGTTGGGCACGACGGCTGCGCGTCCGCACGGGCGACAGCCCGCTCACCGTGCCCTTCTATGAGCGTTGCGGATTCACGCAGGTCGGGCGCTTAGAGGACTACTTTGTGGAGCATTATGCGCAGCCCATCTACGAAGCCGGCGCGCGCCTACGCGATGCGGTCATCCTCGAGCGGGACGTGCCTGTCGCTCACGTGCCCACGCGCTTCTTCACCGCCGACTTGCATATCGGCGACCAGGCCATCGCGCGCTGGCGCGGCTTTGGCACAGACGTGGGCGCGCACGATGACCTGTTGCTTGCCCGTCTCGAGGCGCGCTTGCAGCGTGACGACGAACTATGGATTCTGGGCGACGTGTGCAAGCCGCGCGTCGAAGATGTTGTGAACCTGCGCGCCGCCATCCCCTGCAAGAGCGTCAACGTCATCATCGGAAACCACGACAGCCGCGCGAAGTTCGTGACCGCCGGGTGCTACAACACGGTTGAGTACTATGCGCACGTTGGCAAGCAGCGGCGCGACGGTTATCGCTTCGTGCTCTCTCACTACCCCATGCTCGATTGGGACCGCGCCTACCACGGAGCTTACATGCTGCACGGACACATCCATAGCATGCCGTCGCACGAATCCTCACGCGCGCGCCACGACTCAGTGCCACCAGACCACGAGCATGGCGGCATGGGCATACGCGGCTACAACGAGCAGATGCGCGAGCGAGCCTGTCGCAGGTACGACGTGGGTGCCGATGCGAACGACTGGGCACCCGTGAGCGTCGAAGACATCCGCACGTTCTTTGGCGGCGACGAAGCGTGGAGCGCCGCGCACGGCCTGCCGGTGGACTAGGGCCAACCATTTCCGACCCGTTGGTCATTGGTCATTCCCTTTGGTTTTCAGGCTGCCAAAAGTCCGCCTTCCTGCCTTCGCAAGACAAAAAGTGACAAATGATTATTTGTACTATCCACAAAACCGCAGCTCACAAGAAGATAGTGCAATGATTGATTCCATCGTTGTACACTTGCTATTTTACTGACTGCCAAACGATCGCATCAACATTCAAGGTAAATCGTGATGAGCTGGGGTTTTGTAGTTGGTTTCGGTATTTATTGTTCACTATCGTATGGCTTGCATCGGTGAAATGAGGCCTCATGCTTCGCTCCTCTCCATGAGTGGGTTCAAGTCGCGCACATCCTTGGCTAGTGGTATGATTTGTATGATTTGTAGCACAGATTAAGGAGGCATCATGTCCATGCCAGAGGGAAAGGGCGCGTGGACGGCGACGGTCGGCACAAAGGGCCAAATCGTCATCCCCAAGGAGGCGCGCGACATGTTCGGCATCATGCCCGGCGACACCCTCGTCATCCTAGGTGACGTGAAGCGCGGTCTCGCCATTCCGCCAAAGGAGCAATTCAGCGAGTGGATTCGCGCCGCGTTCGAAGGAGAAGGACAATGAGGGTTCTCTGGTTCTGCATTCCCGCCTACGGCCATACCAACCCCACCATCGAGGTCGTGCGCGAGCTCATACGACGCGGCCACGAAGTGCGCTACTACTCCTTCGAGGAATTCCGCCAGAGGATTGAGGAGGCAGGCGCGGAGTTCGTTTCCTGCGACGCCTACCTGCCTCCCATCGATGCCAAAGCCGAGCGCCGACTGCGCAAGGTATCGACCACCGAGATGAGCGTACAGTCGTTCCGAACCGTCACGGCTCTCGACCCTGTGATTTCCTCCGACGTCGAAGCTTGGCGCCCAGACGTCGTGGTCAGCGATTCCGCGTGCTTCTGGGGCAAGCTCGCCGCATTCAAGCACGATTTGCCCTGGGTGTGCTCCACCACGACCTTCGCCTTCAACGAGCAATCTGCCAAGTACATGGAAACTAGCGCCCGCGAGCTCGCCGACATGGTGTTGGGCCTGCCACGCATGAACCGAGAGATTCGCAAGCTGCAACCCCTGGGCTATCACGTCAAGAGCGCGCTCGACGTCGTGCGCAACAAGCCCGACGACTACACGATCGTGTACACGTCACGGACGCTCCAGCCCTGCGCGGAGTCCTTCGACGAGGAGCACTATCGCTTCGTCGGCCCCTCGGTGCGAGACGTCGCACCGCACGAGAAGAACGGACGCCCCCTGGTCTACGTCTCTTTGGGCACCGTCATCAACGACCGTCCGGGCTTTTATCACACATGCATCGAGGCGCTGCGCGATGCCGACGTGGACCTGCTCATATCGTGCGGAAAGGCATTCGACCCAACGTTGCTGGGCAAGCTGCCCGCCAATGTACGGGTCGAGCAGTACGTCGACCAGATGGACGTGCTGTCCCGGGCAAGCCTATTCGTGACGCACTGCGGCATGAACAGCGCCTCCGAGGGCATGTGGATGGGCGTTCCCGAGCTTCTCTACCCCCTCACGGGAGAGCAGCGTGCGGTAGCCAGGCGCGTGTCAGAGGTCGGCGCCGGGGCCCCGCTCGACGCGCATGCGGCAAAGGACCCGGCCAAGCTTCGCGCGTCCGTATTCGCGGCCCTCAAGAGCGATGCGCTCGCTGCCGGAAGTGCCCGCATGCGGGAGGACCTGCGCTCATGTGCCGGACCCGCCGGTGCCGCAGACTTCATCGAAGGAGTGGCCCGCTGACGGCACACCACCATGAGCGCGGTGCAATTCTCGGCATACACTGCGTCGAGGACCCGTTGCGTCATCTGACGGTTGCGCTCCGAAGCGGGAGAGAACGCGTGCTCAACTACCCACGAGGGGTCGTATTCGTGCAGCCGCTGACAAAAGGGCCGTATGGCAGCGGCGCACGAGGCAAAGAGAGAAGCGTCCCCCGGTCGCCATTTTCACCGCATTTGCGACGCATTGCATCTCCAGGCGATATGAGGGCAGGGACCGTCCCTCTTGGATGGGCCAGACGGATACCGAAAACTACTCAGCAGGTATCAATTCATGAACCGTTTGCCGAGCTTTCCTGCACTTTTTCGACCGATGCTTTGATTAATAATTACCTGCTGAGTAGGTCGCATCCTAAAGAGCCGCAATGAGTGGTTCGAGAGTGCCGAAGTCCACGAAGCTCACCTGCTTGCCATACGTCTCCAGCATGGCGCGTACCTCGGCGTTCTTCTTCTCCTCGGGAAGGTTCTTCGCCTTGTTGCACAGCAGCCTCATCATCGTCTTGTGCTTGAAGCCGAGCTTCGAGTAGTCTATCCCGCCCCTCAGGTGGAAGATGCGCGCAGCCGCGAACACTTCGCCCGAAAGCTGCCGCCTCATGTTGCCCTCGATGCTTTCGACGTTCTCTGATTCAGTCGGGTCCGCAAGGCCGACTGTCGCGATCACGATCGCCTTGCCCGTGCAACTCGAAAGCCTGACGAAGGTCTTCTTCATCCCCAAGACCCCACCTGCATACAGCGCGCCGACGTAGGCGATGGTGTCGTATTGATTGATGTCGCCCACGGCATCGTACGGGCGCGCCTCGATGCCCGTCCTTCTCGCGAGCTCTTCGGCATACTGCCTTGCCGTCCCATATTGCGAACCGTAGATAACGACGCTCGTCATGCTTTCCTCCACAAACCTCGGGTCTCTTCCAGGAAGGGTGTTCGGGGAAGGGAGCTCCGCCGCAGGCGGACGCTCACGCCTCCTCGATGACACACGTGTGGCGCTTGAAGTCGGGGTCGCCGCTGCGCGCGCCGGGGTCGTAGCTGATCGCGACCAGCAGCGTGTTGCCCCGGTAGTGCTCCAGGCGCGCCGGGTAGTCGCGCCGGCGGATCTGCTCGAGGGCGGTCCCGGCCGGCCGGCCGCGCTTGAGCTCCACGACGAGGGCGGGCCTGTCGGCGTGGCCGGGCGCCGGCAGGTAGCAGACGTCGGCGAAGCCCTTGCCGCTGTCGAGCTCGAGCACCGTCGTGTAGTAGCGCTGCGCGGCGTAGTAGGCCAGCTGCACGGCGTAGCTGAGCGCCGCCTCGTCGTTGTAGGTCCTGTTGGCGGCGCGGTCGTGCGCCTCCTCCAGGAGCTCCGCCACGCGCGCGGCGTCCCTGTCCCAGGTGGCGCGCAGCAGCTCCTTGGAGCGCTCGAAGGCGCGCAGCGGCCCCTCCCACTCGGGCGCCCGCGTCGACGTCCTGAACTCGTCGAGCACCTCGCGGTTCGGGACGAACACCTCGCCCGTCCCGGCGTCGTAGCCCAGGTAGCCGAGGTGGACGAGCAGCGACAGCACGTCGTCGCGCCCGCGGAGCGTCGTCATGTCGTTCTGGTAGGTCGAGGCGTCGATGCGCAGCCTACCGCCGTCCATCAGCAGCGCCACGGTCGACTTGAGCCCGTCGAAGTCCATGCGGATGTAGTCCGCGAGCGCCTCGTAGGTCTCGGTCTGGTTCCAGTAGTCGCGTATGACGCCCGTGGTGACCGCCTCCACCACGGAGAGGGGGCTGTAGAGCGGGTAGCGCGCCGCCGCGGGCGCGCTGCCGGTCTCCCTCAGCCCCCTGTGCCCCGGGTCCGCCGGGACCACGTCGCTCACCTCGTAGCCGTCGTACCACACCCGGACGGCCTCGAAGTCGCGGCCGTACCCCTCGCACAGCGCGCGCACCTCGTCCTCCGTGAAGCCGGTGTAGCGCGCCAGCTGCCTCGGGAACATCATGGAGTGCTCCGTGAACATGTTGAGGGCGGAGTGCTGCCCGTACTTCTTGATGGGCAGGATGCCCGTCATGTAGGCCAGGGCGATGTGGTCGTTGTCCTTCATAAGGTCGCGGAGGAAGTCGAGGTACTCCGTCTGTCCTCCCTTGTCGTCCTGACGTTCCCGGAAGACGGCGTCCCACTCGTCGATCACGAGGACCAGCTGCCTGCCGCTGCCGGAGTACGCGTCCTCAAGCGTCTGCATGAGATCGCCCTCATCGAAGTAGTCCTCTTCCGGATACTCCCGCCGGATGTCCCTCGCCACCAGGCGCTGCATGCGCTCGAGCGCCTCGTGAACGGGCCTTCCCCTCTTGAAGAACCGCGTCATGACCAGCCGCACGACGTCGAAGCCGCCGAGGTGGGCGTCCCAGGCGAGCTCGCCGCGGGCCGTCCGCGCCGGCGCGCCGGCGGCGAGCCTCGTCCCCTCGAAGAGCGCGCGGGCGTCGGCCGTGCGCCCGTAGTAGGCGCACACCATGTCGGCCGCCATCGTCTTGCCGAACCTGCGCGGGCGCGAGACGCTCACGTACCGTTGGTTGGTGTTGACCAAGGAGTTCAGGTAGGCGATCATCTCGGTCTTGTCGACGAATATCGCCGAGTTGACCGCCATCTCGAAGCCCCGCCTCCCCGGGTTGAGGTACGTCCCCATGTGTCCCCCTCGCGCTCGCCGATCGCGTCCGATGGTACCACAGGCGGGCGCACGGAGGGGCGCCGCCCCATGCGCCGGGTTGGGCAAGCGGAGGGGCGCCGCCCCATGCGCCGGGCCGGGTCTGCGACGGCAAACTACTCAGCAGGTATCAAATTATGAACCGCTTGCGGCTCTTTCCAGCGCATTTGCGGTCGATGGTTCGATTAATAATAACCTGCTGAGTAGTTTGCCGCCGTGCCACCCGTGCCCAACGCTCGACAACACCGGCAGCCTCAAGCGCCTTTGCGGCCTCGTTCGATGGGTCCTCCACGCTCGGATAGAGCATGGCAAGATAAGGTAATCGCACGGCACTGACTTCTCAAATAGGCCCATCACAAGCCTTTCGATCTCTCTGATGGTTCGAGGCACCCGTGGCCCTTGGTGTTGCCTGATGACACCCGCAACATCAATCACCCACAACGAAGCTCCGTGCTTGTCAGAATACTCGCACAGGCCGTCGTAGCACTCCTATAATGTGGCTGTCCAAATGGCTTTGCATAGGAGGAAGCATGACGAGCAGCGTGCTCTCGACGGTTTTGGCAGCGACCCTGGCCTTCGCGGCTTGTCCGACAGGAGCGTTCGGCCCGGGATTGAAAGGCCCCAAGCCCGCGTCGGTCGTCAGCCAAGCAGCCGGCAACAAGAGCGAAGGCACCATCTCTTTGGCCAAGAAGAAGACGAGCAACGACCGCATAACCACGCTTAACATCCAAACGAAGTCCCACCCCGACGCGCGTTCCGTAATCCATCACATCGAGATGGCAAAGAAATGGGGGCCGAAGGCCTCCGAAGGGAGCATGACGTGCATATGGGCCTACAGCAGTTCCCTCTGCGCAATCCGCATCGACCAGATGATAAGGGAAGTAGGGGCATCAAAAGAGAGTCCCTCGGGCACGAAAGACACGAAGAACATCGGCTACGCAATCGATGGGCGCGTCGTGTGCGTGAGGTTCGATTACTCTCAAGCAGAGAAGACTGTCACGGCCATTTTCGACGATGAAGGCAAGCTCATATGCGTAAGGGATATCGGTGGCGATGCCTACAACGACTGGGATTTCCACGACGATACGCTCCTCAGCCACACCGGCGGGTATAGCACCGAAGAATTGATGGAGCCGCAGGCAATAGGAACGTGGGACGATAATGATCGGCTCTCCAAACAGAAGGAGCTGCTGGACCTTGCGTACAAGTACCGTGATCTGCTGCAGACCGACAAGATGATTGACGTTTGATCCAACAGCCGCTCGCGCCCTGCCCAAGCGGGCCTCAACTGGGACATCATGCGAAGTTGACGCACTCCGCGATCGACGTCAGGCACCCTCCAGGGTGCCTTTCTTCATAGTGGCTTACGCACGCTTTGCCACCTTCATCGGGCGAATGCCCATCAGACGTGAGCCTGCGGGCCTCTGGACGGCGACAGCGATGTCGCTTCTTGCAAATCACCACGAACGCGAGAGCCAAACAGCACCATGCGGCGCACCCCACTAGCATGCGTTGACACTGGCAAGCAGATTTCCGAAGGCGCTTTGTGTCGCATCCTCCCTTGACGACCATCGTCCCCTCGCGGGACTGAGAGCGTCGCGGTCGCCATGCTCGTCTTGGAAGTAATCTGTAAGGCCATCGTGGGCGAGGTCGCCCATCTCGTTGGCGAACGGCTCAAGCAATCGCTCTCGTTCGCAATCATTGAGCATTAGGGCCAAGAGCCTGTCGGCAATTCCCATGATTCGGAGATGCCAACGGCACCGTGGACGAACTCACGGGTAATCGGCATCACCCAGACGGCGCTGCCTAGCTCACGCTTAACCGACTAGGCTGCCGTCAGCCACTATTCTACCCACACCCCCCCTGCCACAGCCAACAAATCACGCGCAAGGGGCGGGTCGCACTCGCGCGAGAGGCCGCATGGTTCAAGTGCGGGTGTAAAACCAGCCTAGTTGCGTTCAGGCCGGAACTGAACTGTACGCAGGATGCCACGGATAGAGGTACACGTGGGCGGCAAACGCCGCCGACCTACGCGCAGGACAGGTGTGATGTGATGCGAAGAGCGCAATCTCACATCCTAGAGAGCGGCAACGAGGGGTTCGTGGGCGTCGAGGTCCACGAAGCTCACCTGCTTGCCATACGTCTCCAGCATGGCGCGCACCTCGGCGTTCTTCTTCTCCTCGGGAAGGTTCTTCGCCTTGCTGCACAGCAGCCTCATCATCGTCCTGTGCTTGAAGCCGAGCTTCGTGTAGTCTATCCCGCCCCTCAGGTGAAAGATGCGCGCGGCCTCGAACACCTCCCCCGGAAGCTGGCGCCTCATGTTGCCCCTGATGTTTTCGACGTCCTCCGCGTCGGTCGGGTCCGCTAGGCCGACGGTCGCGATCAGGATCGTCTTGCCCGCGCAGCTCGCGAGCCTGGCGAAGGTCTTCTTCATCCCCAGGATCCCGCCCGCATACAGCGCGCCGACGTAGGCGATGGCGTCGTACTGGTTGATGTCGCCGACGGCATCGTACGGCCGCGCCTCGACGCCCGTCCTTCTCGCGAGCTCCTCGGCGTACTGCCTCGCCGTCCCGTATTGCGTGCCGTAGATAACGATGCCCGCCATGTTCTGCCCCTACTTCGTCGTCGGGCTCAGCTCTTTGCACCACTGATAAGGCATTCTATCGCATCATGCACCGGAGGAGGAGTGCCCTTTCGCGTACCAGCATGGCACGCAGCAAAGCTGGCTACAACAGGTGCGCGCAATACAGCGGCATCCGTACGCGTTCGCCCTCGACGGACATCTGCCGGGGATGTAGCACGTACTGCGTGCCCACGCGCTTGCCATACTTGGCCTTGAACTTCTCGAGCGATCTGGTGCTGTAGCGACTGGTCGACTTTACCTCCACCGGGCTCACTCGCGGCTTGAAGGCGGCATTGTCGAACTCCCTCACCAGCAAGAAGTCTATCTCCATCGTCTGAGTGGAATCCTTGCCTCCATACTGCGAGTAGTAGTACAGCTTGTCGCCCGATGCCCTTATCTGCTGCGCGACGTAGTTCTCGACGAGCATGCCCTCGTTGATGCTCAGCTGCTCGGAAAGAATCGCCTTGTACGTGGGGTTCTGCGTAACGTCGCGATCCGCGAACGCCTCGGTGACCAAGAGACCGGTGTCCGCCATGTAGCACTTGAAGTCGTTTTCCATCGCGCTGAGGCCGAACCCTACGGAAGGATCCGACGCCTTTCGGCAAACGTTAGCTATGTGCGAGTCACTGAGCCAGAATACAGCGTCGGCATAGTCGCGATAACGCGCATTCGACCCCAGCGATGCGAGGACGAATCGCTTCTCGTGGCGGGCGAGCTGGCCGGGGATGGCGTCAAACATCGCTGCGACCTTCGCGGAATCCGTGTCCCCATACTTGAACATGTCAGCTCTGTACACCTCAAGGATCTGCCGCTTCACCTCGTCAGCCGCAAAGAAATCCTTCTCTGCACCGAACGCCTCCACCGCCTGGGGCATCCCACCCACGAGAAGGTATTCCCTGAAGGAGCGCATCGCCAGACGGTGGATGGGGTCTGGAAGGGGATTACGCGTGCGCGCCGCTTCTGCAATCGCATCCGCCAACAGCCCGGAGGCGTCAGTCGCCCAAAGCCATTCCTCAAAGCTCATGGGATTCAAATCCATATGCTCTTCCTCGGAAGGGATGAGAATGTTGCGCACATTTCGGCGGATAGATATGAGCGAGCCCGTCTCCAGATAATCGAACCGACCATCGGCGACCAAGTGCTTGATAGCCTGGCGCGCCTCGGGAAATCCCTGCACCTCGTCGAAAACGACCAGCGACTCTCGCTCGTGCAGTCGTGTGCCGGTAATGATCTGCAGCTGGTTGAGGAAGGCGGGCACGCTGGCTATCTGTTCGACGAAAAGCCTCCTCACGTCGGGTTGCGGCAACGAGAAGTCGATGTAGAGGTGGCTCTCGTACTCCCGTCGTGCAAACTCCTGCGATATCGTGGTCTTGCCCACGCGTCGCGCCCCCTCGATGAGCATGGCGGTCTTTCCGCCTTTCTTCTTCCAACCGAGCAGTTTGCCGTAGGCCTTCCTCGTAAACACGTTCACCTCATTGCATCACGAAACTAAGGATTAGCAGATGCATATTTTACACGAAACTAGGAGTATAAAGAACCTCAATCTCCCACGTAACATGATGCTCGTCAACCCAATGCTCGGCCTACAACCTAAGTATACGGAGGAGGACTTTGAAGTACGCTTTACCTCTAGGAGGCGAGATGCAGAACCGCATCGCCGAACTCAGAAGCAGCCAGGGCCTCACCCAACAGGGTCTAGCCGACGAGATAGGCGTCTCGCGGCAGACGATCATCTCACTCGAGCTTGGCGCTATAACCCTTCGATTTTCTTAGCCCACAAGATTGCCGCACGGTTTGGACTCACCATTGAGGAAGTCTTTATCTTTGAGGAGGAAGAGTAGCATGACCACGTCTCGAAAGAATCTCGTCTATATGTGAGAGCCGTCGCGAACCCAGCCTGCCCGTCAGTCAGACCTGCAGAAGATGCTCTCTACGGTCTCGGGATATTCGTCAGCGGTGCTCGCGGAATACGGGTTGAACTCCATCAGGTCGTTGAATCGCGGGACGACGCGCCTTCTGGTCTCTGACGCCTTCCTGCCCAGGATACCGGAGAGCTCCTCGTCAGCCTCCTGTCTCATCTTTGCTTTGCTGCGCAGCATGCCGCCGCCCGACTTGGGAAAGCCAAACCGGAAGTCAACGAACGGGACGCAGGGCACGCTCGTCTCGATGGTCAGCTCGGCGTGGTCGTAATTCTTATAGCCCTTGCGTCCCACGTGGTACACCTCCTGCACGTAAAAGTCCGTCACCGATGACAGGGACAAGACCGGACTGAGCAGGCCCCCATTCGTCCTCGCGCGGAAGAGCCCCTGCGCCTCATCGAGCTCGAACGCCTCGCCACAGCGCATGACGGTCGGCTCAAAGCCCTCTGCAAGCTGCGCGTTTCGCAGGGCATACTCCAAGGTGTCGCGAATCGGGTCAAGCGCCATGGGCTTGAACGGCTTCCACAGGGTCGTGTATGTGACGCTCCTCTGGGATTTGAGCACAAGCGCCGAAGGAACCTTCCTCCTAAGCAGCGGCAGGACTAGCCCGAGGCAGCCATCGCAGATAAACCAGTCGTTCTTCCAGTTGCTGGGAAACAGTGTCGCCGCCCCACAATGGAAGCAGCTCCCCTCCTTGGGCTCAAACATCATGCCACCTCCTCGACTGGTCATTTCTCATTCTATAGGTATTATGAGGGCGGCAGACAAGGCATGCATCATTTTGGAGCACCCTTCCGGGAAGGGTGTTCCCAGAAGGGTGCTCCACAACCATGGGCCGGCGTGGAGCCGGCCCATGCATCAGGCTATCGCTAACGCTTCTTTGCCAGCCTTGCCGCCTTCTCGTTCATGAGCTTCTTGAGCGTAATCGCGTCCACCTTGCCGTTAGAGAGCATCGGGAACGCTTTGAACGCAAAGATGAACGCGGGAATCTTGAACTTGGCGACGCGCTTCGCAAGGAACGCCTTGAGCTCATCGGCGTCGAGTTCCTTACCATCCTGCATGACCACCGAGGCACCCACGACCTCACCATAGAAGTCATCGGGAACACCTTGGACCTTTACGTCGGTCACGCCCGGGAACTCGGAGATGGCCTCAGCGACCTCGCTCGGCATGATGTTCTCGCCACCACGTATGATGAGCTCCTTGGCACGGCCCGTCAGATGCAGGTAGCCCTCCTCGTCGAGGAAGCCGAGGTCGCCCGTGCGCAGCCAGCCACTGCTGTCGACCGCCTGTAGGTCGAGCGCCGCCTTGTAGTAGCAGGTCATAAGGTTGAAGCCCTCGACCATAATCTCGCCGGACGTGCCGGTGGGAAGGTCTTCCCCGGTCTCGGGGTCGACAACCTTGATGCGAATGTTGCTCAGGGGCTTGCCGACGGTCGTCGCGACATGCTCGATGGTGTCATCGATGGCGGTCATGCTGACGGGCGCCATCTCGGAGAGGCCGTACGCGCAGATGAAGTGGTTGTTCGGGAACATCTCGCCCATGCGCAGAACCTGCGGCTCCGTGGCAGCGGCACCGGCCAGAATCGTGACACGCAGCGAAGAGACCCTGCTGGGGTCGAACTCCTTGTTTGCCATGATGGCGAGCACCATGGTGGGGACCGAGTGGAAGAGCGTGCAGCGATTCTCCTCGATCGTGTCGAGAATCACGTTCGTCCTCATGCTGTCGGGAATGATGATGAGGCTGTCCTTGAGGAGGCAGGCAGAAAGGCACGGGTTGAGGCCGAAGATGTGGAAGAGCGGCAGAATCAGGCAGAGCTTGTCGTCGCTCGTCATCCGCATGGTCTCCGCCATGCTGTCCGCCGCGTTGAGGACGTTGTATGCAGAGAGGAGCACACCCTTGGGCACGCCCGTCGAACCCGAGGTGTAGATCATGACGCAGATGTCGTCGGACTCTACCTTACCGTCGAAGAGACCCTTCACGGCAGGATACTCCCCCAGACGGTCCTTGAAGCTGGCTCCCTGGGAGATGTTGTACACCTGCTCGATGGGGCACTCTGCATCGCCCTTCAGACGCTCCGCGAATGCCTCGAAGTCCACGCAGGCGCTCGCCTCGCCGACGCACAGGTGAGTGATGTCACCCACCTTCGCGGCGCTGATAAGCTCCGCGTCGCTGTAGGAGGGATTCATCAAGCATGCGACGGCGCCGAGCTTCTGTATCGCAAAGAAGCAGATGATCCAGTTGGCAGAGTTCGCAGAGAAGATGGCCACATGGCTGCCCTTGCGCACACCTAGCCGGAAGAGGTCGTGGGCGCAAATCTGCGCACAAGCCTCGAGGTCAGCCCACGTGTAGGTGACGCCCAGATGCTTGAGGATGGGCACGTCCGGGGACTTCTCGCCCTTGCTGGCCAAAATATCCTTGTAGGAACGGTAGATGTAGGAGGCCGCATCCTCGCCGACCTCATAGATGTCGAAGACGCTGTCGTAGCCGGTCATGCGGAATATGTCGGCGACCTCAGGAGAGACGTTTGTTATTGACACGTTGTTCGCGCCGAACTTCTTGCCGGTCGCCATCACGACGCGCAATCCCGCAGACGAGATGTACTCCACATCACGGAAGTCAAAGACCACCTGTTCCGCATTAACCGCAAGTCCATCGACCACAGCTTGAAGATCCGTATAGGTATTCGCATCGACTCGACCAGACACCACTATTTGAGTGACGCCCCCGTTCAGCACTGTTGCTTCAGCTTTCATGCAATCCCCTTATACATTGTTTCCGAAATGAAGACTTCCAAAGCTACCAGATCGCAAAGGGATACTACCTCAGGCACGGACGCAGAATCGTCCGGACCACCTTTCCAGCCATAGGCTCTTTGAGCGAACCTAGCCACATGGTATTCCTCCCGATTCCTTCCTCCCACAGGTATTCAATAACAAGAGAATAGCAGAATATCCTTCTGTTCTGCTTAGACCATACATTGATAATAGCCCAGCCATATAACGCACTTCCTAGATAGGTACTCCATACTATGCCCTGCAGTGACGAAACGCTCTCCCAAAAGAGTGTTCCCATTCCGCTCAGAACACGGAGATCAAGCGTGGGTCGACGTAGCGTAACAACACGTAACCGATTCCGGAAATGCCCCAGAGGAAGGACGCGTCGTCCGACTGCCTCCAACCAGAGCCATGCAGAACGTAGGACCCGAACACGCGCTTGCGCCCAACCACACCCGCGAGAAGCCGCCCCGCCTCCTGACGCCTTCCTCGCGAGAGCAGGTACTCTCCCACCGACAGGTTTCCGCAGCACAGCACGTCACGCTCCTGCGGCGTAAACTCGATGCAGGCCCCATCTGCTCGGACAAGCACCTGCTCTGCCATCTCACGCACCACACCGTCGGTCGTTCCCTCCGCCACCATGAGCGCAGCGAGCCCAACGCCCGGTGCTCCAGAGCAGATGCCATGCGTATATCTATCGGATACGGGCGTCTTACGCAAATCGGGCCACGTCCCTATGCGGTCGTTGTAGGCTGACAGTTCGAACGCGAGCGCGTCCCGAATGGCTGTGTCCACGTCAATTCCGAAGGCGCGGGAGCCTTGAGACAGTGCAGCGGCGATTCCTGCCTGGCCATGGCCGAATCCGCTCATGGGCCACGCAGCTTCAAGCGTCTTCCACAGCCGCCCGTCATCACCAATCCCACGCTGCTCAAGCATCCGGTTGGCGAGGCGCTGGGCCAGCGCGGCAGCAGCCTCGCTATGCTGCGCCGCCGGACTCCGGGCAAGGGCAAGCAGCAGTCCCGAAACACCCGAATACACGTCCGTGCGCAATGCGTGCTCGACGTCAACACGCCCAAGCGCCACCAAGAGACGCTCGCGCAGGTCGCGCGCACGTTCGTGGAGCGCGACCAGACCCTCCCCTCCCTCGAGTGCGTCAATGATGAGGTCAAGCGTGCGAAGAACCCCCGCAAGTCCGTCCGACAGACCAAACGGCACCGATTGCTCAGGAATCGCGCGCGCAAGCTCGAGGCATGCGATGACCTCCTCGATTCTGTCCAAACAGTCAGAGAGACGCAAACATGCGCGCGAACCAACCTTCGCATCACGCACCCGAGACGCGAGCGCCGCAAGAAACACAGCCACGCCCCCAAGACCGTTGCCAAACGAAATGGTCGAGCGCGTCAGCGCGTTGTGTTCGCTCCGGAAGAGCCACGACGATTCCCCGGAAGGCGACTCAATCACGAGGCCCTCGAGTCTGTGGAAGATGTCACAGGCCTCGTCGAGAGCAGATTCTACGTCCAGCGGCTCATCCGCGAGCTCGCAGGGCAAAAGGGGCACATCGCTGCTCACCAGCGCCCCGTGGAGATTGCTCGCAAGGACAGCACGTGCGAAGGAGCGGTGTGGTTGATCCAGCGCCTCAATGCGCTCGAGTGCCCGATCCGTTGCGCTGGCCATAAGAAGGCGCGTGTCGGACGTGCCGTTCGAACCGGTGATCGTGCACGAACCCGCCTCGGCGTAAAAGTAGGGAATGTCACCTTCCAAGAGACAGGCAATCTCACTCTCTGCAAGGGGTGACCTCGTGTTCTCGAGACCGCGCACGAGGGGCCGATACAGCACGCTCAGCAGCTCGACTCTCTTGGCGGATTCGTAAGCGTCGCGACGTCTAAGCCTTTCGAGCAAACGAATGTACACCTCCGTGTTGCGCAGAAGCCGCCTCACAGGGATGTGCGCTACCGCGCGCACATCTTGCGCCAGCTCATCGGCATGTGCGGCAAGCCGTGCCAGGGCCTCATCGAAGCCGGACAAAACGTCCTCCTCGTAGCCCCTCACGTCGCGCTCGCGCCCATCCCAGAGCGGAAGGCACCCGTGGCCTTGCGCCAGCAGAGGGCTGACATTGCCTTCCTTGCCAATGAGGGCAGGGAGCAGCGCGCTCTTTTTGAGCGTGCCCATGAGGTCGTTTCCGAAGCCCCTCGAAGAGTCACCAAGGTTTGGAGAAGTTCTAGAATCGCCAAGACGTATGGGCTCGCCAGCGATAACGGTCTCCGTGTCGATGAGCGAGGGGCACTCGCCCGAGGCCACGAAGTTCTCGCAGTGAAGGTCCTCCGACCCTAGGACCTGGAAGAGTGCCGCCGCACGACCGAAGTTGCGCCAGTACCGAGCGACGCCGGCCTCGTCGTCCACGGGTCTGCGCTCGACGAACTCGGCAAAGCCCCAGTGCCCCGACTCGTCTTGCCGCACGATCATGCGGGGCTGTGCGAGGGCCCCGGCGAGATACGTGCGCGCAAGATGGGCAAACCAGAGGTCGATGTCGCAATTGCGGGGCTTGTAGACGAAGCGCCCGGCCTCACATGAGATGATGGCCGTGCGCCTGCCGCCGTCACGACAGTTCTCGAGGCGCATGTCCATGCGGTCGATAATACCAATCCCACCGTCCACTCCACCACCGAGCAACTCATTGACGATGCGGTGGCTGTCTCGGGCTATACGCTCCAGCAGCTCTAGCGTCGTCGCGACGAATCGCGTCGTTTCCCTCAGGAGTACCTCGCGCAAGAGCGGAGCCACCTCATCGACGACAACCCCGCCCGTAGCCTTGATTCGCTCCGCCGCGACTTCGCGCGCGCTTTGCAGCTCGGCACTTGGGGCAAGGCTGCTGTTGAGGCCCCACAGCATGTTCCTCCGCGCGAGGATAGGCGTCACTAAGGCATCAATCGTGTCTTGGGCGCATGAGGCGAGCCGAAGGCAGAAGCCCCCCATGAGCTGCGACCGACACTCGGGGGACAGCATGCTCTCAAATCGCGTTCCCACGAATTCGCGCAACGCCCGTGTAATACAGGGCCTCAGCAAAACCTCCGAGCAGGGCTCACCCAAGGCATTCTCATAGGGCGGACGCATCTCTCGGCAACCTCCTCGATTGACAAAGGGGTTTCTCAAACCGTTGGTCGAGCAGCCAGCACAACCATCGCACCGCCCATCACGAGGACGCGGAGGCACCAGAGCCATCTGGGCCCCGGTACTCCAAGCAGAGCATGGTGAGGTCGTCGAACTGCTCCTCCTCAAGGACGAACGCGTCAACCGCACGACGCACGTCCCCAAGAATCTGTTCGGGCGTCCCATCCTGTGCGTCGCACAAGGCATCGACCATGCGGTCCAACCCAAACATCTGCCCATCCGCATTGCTCGCCTCCGGCAGACCGTCGGTATACACGAACAGCTTGGCACCTGGTTGCAGCGTGATCGTACAATCTGTGTAGGGCATACCTTCCATGCCGCCCGCAACAAGACCATGGACGTCATGAACCAGCTCGAAGTCGCCATCGGGCTGCTTGACAACCGGATACTCGTGGCCCGCGTTCGCCGTGACGAGCTTGCCGGTGGAAATCTGCAAAACACCGAGCCACACGGTAACGAACATGGTTGCATCATTGTTGCTGCACAATATGCTGTTCGCGTCAGCCATCGCCTCGGCCGGTGTGCAATCCTGCCTTGCGCAGCTCGCCAACACCGCCTTGGACGTCATCATAAAGAGTGCGGCGGGAACGCCCTTGTTGGAGACATCGGCAATCACCATGCACAGATGGTCCTCATCAAGAAGGAAGAAGTCATAGAAGTCGCCACCAACCTCCTTGGCAGGGCTCATGGAAGCGAAGATGTCGAACTCACGCCGATCAGGGAAGGCCGGGAACTTGTTGGGCAAGGAAGTCGCCTGAATGTTTGCGGCCATCTCCAGTTCGGCGTTCACGCGCTCCTGCTTTGCCGTCACGGCAATGAGGTCCTGCTCGTACGTCGCAATGTCAGTTTCCATCTGCCCCATGACCTCTACCAAATCGGTCAACTCGTTGTCGCCCTTGAGCTCGAGGTCCCTCAGATGCGTCGTATCGGTCTTGCCTGCCAGATGATCGCGCAGGTATGCCTTTGCTGCCTCGCCAACGCGACCTATGGGATCGACAATCTTCAACCTCAGGAACAGGTAGAGCGCAAGAATCACGCTAAAGAGGGAGATCACCAGGAGCGCAAGCGAGAGCGGATTATCAAGTATCACATGCCGTATGATGACATTTGCGTTTTCGACGGCAACCAAGCAGCCCGATGATGCGTCATACCCGTTGAGATAAGCGACTAATACTATCACTATTCCGTTATCCTGTATCAGGAAGACATCGCTCGAGGGCTGTGCCCCACTGCCCACGCTCATCGCATTCCCGAGCCTATCTGTCGCTATCAGTTCGCCGATGTCTCGCGCGCCCTCCTCACCCTTCGGAACGCTATCGGCAACCACGAAGAACGCATCCCCCGCATCGTTGGGAACTGCTACAAAGAAGTCATCAACAAGCGGTATCCGCATGTCGTGGAGCACGTCCGTCAGCTCACGAAAAGCCGTCTCGGAAGCAATCGTTGCAAGCTCGTCGGAGGCATCGACGTCACTTGCGCCATCTGCATCGTCGCAGAGCTCCTTTATGCGCTTGACGTAATCCTCAGCATCCGTCTGCTTCAAGAGTATGGTAGCGTCGTTGTCGATGAAGCTCTCACTAGCTTCCATGAACGGTCTCGAAACAAGACGCATGTAGCCAACGACCCATATGGCCGCACCTGCCAGCCACACGAGCAACAGAATCATCATGGTCCTGGCGCGACGCCTTCTCCGTCTTTCCAGCTTGACTTGTTGCCGTTCGTCCACGGCGTCCATGCGTTCGTCAGTTCCGCTCATCTCTTCTTCCCATCAGCAAGGCGGTAGCATCAATGGCACTCTTCGTGTCTTCGTGTCGTCGAATGAGTCCCACTGCTGCATTATACCTTGCGGTGCACCCTCATCAATGAATGGTTATATCCCCGCATCAAAAGCCAAAACATGCCGTTGTCGCACAAAACCAGTCCCCAACATTCCTTTGCAGGGAATGCCGGGGACTGGAATCTACGCACATCAACTAGAAGAGTCTGCTCTAATGCTGTTCGAACTGGCTCATATACAGGTCTGCATAGAAGCCCTCTTTTGCCATCAGCTCGTCGTGCGTGCCAGTCTCGAGCACATCGCCATCCTTAAGGACGATGATCATGTCGGCATTACGTATGGTGGAGAGGCGATGGGCCACAACGAAGCTCGTCCTCCCCTCCAAAAGCCTATCGATTGCCGCAGAGATTATTGCCTCGGTTCTCGTATCGACTGACGACGTGGCCTCGTCGAGGATGAGGATGGGAGCGTCATCGATCATAGCACGCGCTATGGTAATGAGCTGCTTCTGGCCTGCAGAGATGTCTGCTTCCTCACCGAGAATCGTGTCCAAGCCAGCAGGGCATTGGCGCACGAACGAATCCAGGCCACAGCTACTCACGACTTGCTGCAACTGCTCATCGGTGACGCCTTCCTTTGAATACACGATGTTATCGCGTATCGACCCCGCGAAGGTCCATGTTTCCTGAAGCACAATGCTTATGAGTGAGTGAAGTGTCTCGCGAGGCATATCGTAAATCGAAGTGCCGTCTATGCTTATGTCGCCACCATTGACCTCGTAAAACCGCGTGAGCAGGTTAATGAGGGTTGATTTGCCCGCACCAGTAGGACCCACGATGGCGACCTTTTGACCAGGCTTCACATTCAGCGAGAAGTCGTGCACGATAATGTGGTTGGGCACATAGCCAAACTGCACGTGATCAAACTGTACGGCACCCTTAATGCTCGACAGGTCAATCGACTTCGTTCCGTCATCGGACATCTCGGGTTGCTCGAGCATGGCAAAGATTCGATCGCCCGCAGCGAGCGCTGGTTGAATCTGGCCCGAAGACTGACTGATCGTCGATATGGGCGTAGCAAACAACGAAGCGTAGGATATGAACGCAATGACGGTGCCAATCTGCTCGCTTCCCGAGAACACGAGGTAAGCACCCACGATGCATACCATTATATAACTAAGGTTATTGCTAAACAATGCGATTGGCGTAAGGAGCGATGTCGCCATTTGCGACTTCCATGTAGACTCGTAGAGGTCGGTATTCGTCTTGTCAAATGACTCCATTGCCTCCTTCTCGGCATTGAAGGACTTGATTACGAGGATTCCCTTGATGTCCTCGTTAACCGTCGAGTTCAGCTCAGCCAGCAGTGCCTGGTTCTTTGCAAAAAAGGGACTGCTGATGGAGAGTACCTTGGAGGTGATCAATAGCCCCAGGATGCTGGCCACTATGGTCACTATGGTCAGAACCCAATTGGTGATGAGCATAACAACGATGCAGCCAAGCAAGGTTGCGATTGCCGTGACCAGCGACGGAAGCGTGCTGCTAAAGGACGTGGAGAGCGTATCGATGTCGTTGGTCATGGTCGAAAGCGTCTCTCCCTCAGGCGTAGTGTCAAAATAGTTGAGGGGAATTCTGTTCGACTTGTCGTTCAGATCCGAACGCATCCTCTGCGCCGTTCGTTGCGCCAAAGCCGGAGTGATGAGCGACTGTATGAGGTTGCAGAGAAAAGCACCAAGCAAAGCAGCAACGGTCAGCAGAACGTTCCTCCAGATCGCGTCAAGGTCAAAGCCGCTTACTATGCCTTCTGAAGTCAGGTTCACGATGTTCTTGGTAAAGATGGGAACGATGACGTTGAGTATAGACCCAAGCAACGACAAAACGACGATTGCTATGAGCATTACCCGGAAGGGCTTCATGTATGAAAGAATCTTGCCCAGTGTTCCATCCTTCTTTTCGGTTGGTTCCTTCGACACTTAGGCCACCTCCTCTGGTACGAGCTGGGAATACGCAATCTCGCGGTATACGTCACAGGTCTTGAGCAGCTCCTCATGCTTCCCCATGCCTACGATTCTGCCCTCATCGATTACCAGTATGGTATCCGCGTTCATGATGGAGCCGATGCGCTGGCCAACAATAACCTGAGTGGCGTCTTCCGCGCTCTCGCGCAAATTCTTTCGGAGCGTGGCGTCGGTCTTGAAGTCAAGGGCGGAGAAGGAGTCATCAAACAGATAGGTTTCGGGGTCCCTGCAAATGGCACGCGAAATGGTAAGTCGCTGGCGCTGTCCACCCGAGAAATTCGAGCCACCCTCATCGACCTCAGCATCGTACGCGCCGCTCTTTTGTTCGATGAATTCTTTGGACTGCCCGACTTCCGCAGCACGCTTTATCTCAGAGAGCGTGTTCTCCAAGCCGCTCCTATGGCCATAATCGATGTTCGACCCAATCGTACCGGCAAAGAGGAAGCTCTTCTGCGGAACATAGCCCATCTTGTCGCGTAGGGCCCACAGATTGTAATCTCTTACATCTCGGCCATCCACAAACACCGAGCCTTCCGTTACGTCGTAAAAGCGCATGATAAGGTTGAGGAGCGTCGTCTTTCCTGAGCCAGTGGCGCCAATGATCGCAAGTGTTTGTCCCTTGCCCACTTCGAATGAGATATGCGACAAGGCGTTGTCGGCAGCACCCGGATACGCAAACGACACGTCCCTAAACTCAAGCGTGCCAATCTTCCCGTTGGCGCCGGTCGTCGCTACGCCGTCACGTATCTCCACCTCGGTCGTCGTGACCTCGTTTATCCTCTTCAGCGAGACAACCATACGAGGAAGGAGGGCCACGATGAGGATCAAGAGCGAGAACGCACTGAACGCCTGCAAGGCATAAGAGGAGAACACGATCATATCGGAGAACAATTGCTGTTGCTCCGTTGCCACATTAAGATTGTAGATCATGGCGGCGCCGAGGGCATAAATGATGAGGGTCAGAGAATTGAGACACAGGGTATAGAAGGGTGAGATAGCGCCAATGAGCCGATTGGCCACCGTGTTCTTGCGCGCAAGGTCGTTGTTCACCTCTTCGAATCCCTCTCTTTGGAACTCGTACCCATTGTATACGTGAAGCACACGCATTCCGGTAAGGTGTTCCTTCGTAACGCGGTTGACCACGTCAATGAGCTTTTGGGCCTTTGTCGCCTTAGGCAAAGACAGCATGAATAGCGCGAAGGTCACTATGGCAAGCAAGAGTGAGACCGCTACCACGGCGTTCGTCCACACATTGTTGCCCGTCATCTTTCCAATGGCTATAACGAGCATGAGCGGAGCCTGCACAATGGCCTGTATGCCAGCGCTGATGAACACGCGCACCTGCTCCATATCGCTTGTGGCGCGCGTGATGAGGCTTGATGTGGAGAATCGCTTCGTTTCGACGAGACTAAATGACATCAGCGTTTCGAAGAAGTCCTTACGCATCCTCATAATAACCGTCGAAGATGCGACAGACAAAAAGTATCCCGATCCAACCGCGCAGGCAATCGAAGCAAGAGAAAACAAAAGCATCGTGATGGCGGGCTGGACAAGCGCGCCCAATTCGCCACCACCGCTTTGCATCATGTCGGTGATGCCCTTCATATACTCAGGAATCTGTAGCGTTAGTTCAACTTGAAAATACGCAAACACACAAAAGAGGACGAGAAATATCACCTCTCTAGCCTCTAAGTATGAGATAAGTTTCCTCATATTCTTTCAACTCCGTTCTTGACGCAAGGAAGACAAGATTGCGCATATCGTATACCAAAAAAGGCCAAGACGCATAAGGAATTGATGCTCCTTAATCGCGCCTTGGCCCATACGCATGGCGGGTTACTTCTTTGCGCTATCCCTTAGAGCGAGCGCACGCTCGTTCATAATCTTCTTGAGTGATACCGCGTCAATCTTTCCGTTGGAGAGGAGTGGGAACTCGTCGAACTGGAAGATGAAGGCAGGCAACTTGTACTTTGCAAGATGCTGCGCGAGGAATGCCATCAAAGCCTCTTTGTCAAGCTGCTTCTTTTCCTTCATGACCAACGAGACGCCTACGACCTCACCGAAGAAGTCATCGGGCACACCCTGCACCTTTACGTCTGCGACATCGGGGAACTTGGTGATGGCCTCGGCGATCTCGTTAGGCATGATGTTCTCGCCGCCGCGAATGATGAGTTCCTTGGCACGCCCGGTGAGGTGCAGGTACCCGTCCTCATCCATGAATCCCAAATCGCCCGTATGAAGCCATCCGCTGTCATCCACCGACTGCATGTCCATATCTGCCTTATAGTAGCACGTCATAAGATTGAAGCCTTCGACCACCACTTCGCCGGTCTTGCCCGTCGGCTGCTCGGCGTCGGTCTCGATGTCCACAATCTTTACCTTGACGTTACGAACCGGCTGACCCACGGTGTGCGCGACGTGATCGAAGGTGTCTCCGTAATGCGTGACGCTCACGGGCGTCATCTCCGAGAGGCCGTAAGCCGTGACGAAGTGGTTCTCGGTGAAGGTGTCCCACATGCGCTTCGCTTGGGCCTCCGTCGCCGGCGCTCCTCCCAGAACCGAACAACGCAACGACGACACCTTGTCGGCGCTGAACTGCTTGTTGTTCATAAGAGCGAGTACCATCGTAGGCACGGAGTGGAAGAGCGTGCAGCGGTACTCGTAGATGGCACTGAGAATGGCATCAGTGCGAAGAGAATCCGGTATTACGATAAGGCTATTGCACAGCGCGTTGCAGAACATGCCCGCAATCAAGCCAAAGATGTGGAAGAGCGGCAAGATGAGGCAGATCTTATCCTTGTCGTCAATGCGAATCTCCTCGGCCCACACCTCGGCGGCATTGAGAATGTTGTATGCCGAAAGCAGCACGCCCTTGGGAACACCAGTCGAACCAGAGGTGTAAATCATTATGCACACGTCATCGGTCTCTACCTTTGCGTCAAAGAGACCCTCAACTGCGTCGTATTCATCAAGGCGATTCTTGAACACCAATTCGCTACTGATGTCGTACGTCTGCTCAATCGTACTGCCCTCAGCACTCGTCACGGATGCCAGGAACGCCTGTCGGTCCTTACAAGCAGGAGCTTCGCCAAGGCAGAGCACCGTAATGTCGCCAACCGCCGATACGTTGATAATCTCCTCCTCGTTGTAATTGAAGTTGAGCAGGCAAGCGACTGCGCCCAGCTTCTGAGCAGCGAAGAAGCAGATGATCCAGTTGGCGGAATTCCCCGAGCAGATGCCTACGTGGGCACCCTTACGCACACCAAGCTTGAAGAGGTCGTTAGCGCAGATCTGGGCAGCCTGGTCGAGCTCTTTCCACGTATAGGTAATGCCCAAATGAGTGACCGCGGGTACGTCCGCGCACTTCTTCGCCTTATCTGCAAGGATGTCCTTGAAGGAGCGATTGATGTAGGTCGATACGCTTTCGTCTGCCGCCTCAATCGCGAACACGCCGTCATATCCAGCCATGTGGAAAATCTCGAAGACGTCCGGCACCACGTTAATGATGCTCACCTGTGTGGCGCCCAGCTTCTTGCCAGCAGACATGATCACACGCAGGCCCGCCGAAGAGATGTAGTCAACGTCTTTGAAGTCAAAGACAACACTCGTAGTCTCCGCGCCAAGTTCGTTGACTACTTCCTGCAAATCCTTAGACGTAACCGCATCGACCCTGCCAGATACCGTAATCGTAGCGCGGCCACCCTCGATTGATACATCAGCCTTCATCCTATTTTCCTCTCACTATGAACTATGCTTGCCTTCGCAAAAAAGATTTCAGCACCCGACCAACACCATCAGGCTTCGTGCTGCCAGTACAATCCTCCCCTCAACGAGCGCGTCCTCCTCGGAAGTGTCTTCATAGGTATAGGCAACCTTCTTCCACTGCATTCCTGCCGGGATAATGGGCAGCTCGAACGCAGCTTCCTCCCAATGCGCATTTACCGCGCAGTAAATGAAGGCATCGCGCTCCGTGCCAAAATCAGCAGAAGGCTCACTATACATAAATGCAAACGTAAGGAAGGGCTGGCTACGGTCAAAGACCCATGGGGTCTGCGAGTGCCACGACAGCTCCGGGTAGCCGGACGAGTTATAGCCCGTGAAATAGTCAGCCTTCCTGATTACGGGATGCTTCTTTCTGAACGCTATCATCTTTTGGAAGAAGTCATGCAGGTCCTTATACCTGTCCAACCTATCCCACTGAAGCCATGAGACCTCATTATCGAGCGCAAAGGCATTGTTGTTGCCGTATTGCGTGTTTGCGAACTCGTCACCAGCGAGCAGCATAGGCACGCCCCTCGCCAAAAGCAGCAAGGAAATGGCATTCTTCATTTGGCGAACCCGCAGACGCTGCACTTCGGGATCGTCCGTCTCGCCTTCCACTCCGCAGTTCCATGAGCAATTGTCGAATGTGTCCATACCCGACGTATAGGGATTCACCTCGTTGTAGGCCCTCGAGTAGCTCATGGTATCGTACAGCGTGAATCCATCGTGCGATGTGACATAGTTTATGGAGCAGTCAGGCGACCTCCCCACAAACATGTCCGGCGATCCTTCAATGGACGTGGCAAGCACGGGTCCGTTGTCTGCCATTCCCTTCACGAAGCGCTTTATGGTATCGCGCGTACGCGGATTCCAGTCTGCCCATCCATGGGGAAACTTGCCTATGGTATTGAATCCGTCTCCGTCCCAACCCTCAGAAATGAACTTGGTGCGGTTGAGGATGGGATCGCTTGCGAGGGTATCGACGAGCGGAGGGCTCACCATGGGCTTGCCGTCCTCCCCTCTCGCAAAGATGGGCGCCTCGTCAATCCTGAAGCCATCGATGTGGTAATTCGAGACCCAGTAGCGCAGGGAATCCATGATGAAGTTGCGCACTATGGGATTGTTGCAATTGACGGTGTTGCCACAACCGGTGTAGTTGGCATAATCGCCGTTGGGATCCACAACGTAGTACGTGCGGTTATCGACGCCCCTAAACGAGATGTAATCGTCATACTCACCCGTATGATTGAAGACGATGTCCAGCACGACCTCAATGCCATTCTTGTGCAGCTCCTTTATGGTGTTCTTGAGCTCGTCTGCCGCAAAACCCGCTGGACCCGAAAACGCATACCCCACCTTCGGCGAGAAGTAGCAATACGTGACGTATCCCCAGTAGTTGCAGAACTCGTCATCCGGCCTTCCGGGAAGGAACTCCTCGAATTCGAATATGGGCATGAGCTCCACGCAGTTAATGCCGAGCTCCTTTAGGTAGGGAATCTTCTCAACGATTCCCGCATACGTTCCGCCGCGCTTCACGCCACTCGATTTGTCCTTGGTAAACCCGCGCACATGCATCTCGTAGATCACCAGATCTTGCATGGGCGTCTCGAGCGGCCTGTCGCCTTCCCAGTCGAAGTCATCGCGAATGATGCGCCCACGATGCTGGAACTGGACATTTGGGTACGAGCGCGTATGCCATATATCACGGCCCGAGACAAGCTTGGCGTACGGATCCAACACCACTTGGGTCTTGTCGAACTGGTAGCCGTTCTCGTAGTCATAAGGGCCATCAAACCGATATCCGTACTCGGTATTCTCCCAATCAATGCCAAACACCATGACCGCATAGACGTTTCCTATACGGAATTCGTCAGTAAGATCAAGTATAAAGTAAGGTTCATCGTCACCAAGGTGGTACAGCAACAGTTCGCAGGCGGTTGCGTCCTTGGAATAGATGGAAAAGTTTACCGTCGACTCTCCCAGGACCTCGGCACCGAACGGCATTGCCCTGCCCGCTCGGAACTGTATCCCATTGAGCTCATGCGTGGGAAACTCATCGATTCTTCTCATTGCACAGATCTCCTAGCCATACGCTGCGTTATACGCCGTCGCTATTACCTTATCTCGGACGGCAAGGCTTCCGTATGCTCAGCAATCTTTGCATTCACGCCGGCCGCGTTGAGAATCGCACACATCTCGTCTGCATACTTCTTTCCCACGGTTCCCAGCATAAGCTCAATGGAGAAGACTCCGTTGAGCTCGAATCCCAACACATTGCTCTGCATGTCCTCATACACGCCGTAGTGCAGCAAGTGCTTCGTTGCCTCGCCAAAACTCTGCCTGCCCATATACTGAAGGGAGCCGGTGAGCTTGAAGTCCAGCGAGGGGATTTGATTGGCCATGTCGCGTGCGCGGGATAGCATGAAATCGAGCTCGCGCTGCTTGTTGAACGACTCCCGCACCTTCTGGCACAACTCCGACAGAGACAAATCCATGTCTTCCTTGGTTGCCACCAGCAGATTGCCCATGGTTTGGCCCGACAACGACAAATCCAAACCGAGTGCACGACGGATGTTCATCGTGTTGTTTGCGGTTATGGGCAACTCGTTCTCGGGATGGAGATTCTTGACCGTCTGTGCGAACAACGCGTACATCATGATTGAGGGCGATGCGCCATGCTTCTTGCAGTACGCAATGAACTCATCGCTAGGCATCTCGATAACATAGAACGACAGCGCTAGATTGGGTCCATAATCCATGCCGAGATCTTTGAAGACCTCCTGCGGGATGTCGATGGGATCGCGGTACTCAAACGGCCTGGACAAGATGTCTTTGTTGAACGCGTAGAAGGTAGCGTACTCGGGCTTGTCCCCCGCGCCGGGCGAAAGCGGTTCAAAACCAGTGTCCAAATCGCTTCCATAGTACTTCTTGAAGTAGCGGGAGAGCATGTCCGACATGATGAGCTGCACGCTGCCGCCATCGAAGAACGAATGCATGCCTGTAATGCCCAGCTTATCCTCGTAGTACGTCACCGCGGCCAACCTGTCCGCATTCATGCCGGCGCCTGGCGCAACGAGAGCAGGGCTGTTGAACACCTGCAGGGGCTTGTCATTCTCAACAAAGCTCAGCATGCCCTCTGAATCCTCAATAAACGCGTCTTTGAGCAGAGGCCACACCTCGTAGGTTTCTCTCATGGATTCGAGCAGCTTATCGCCATCAACCTTGTGATCCAACTGCATCAAAAACGTCATGTGCAGCTTATCGGTGTTATCCCACTCCCAAAACGGATTGCCTTGCGCAGACGTAAAGGTCATATGAGCCTTGGATTCATTCGCCATCTTGTTACCTTCTTTCGCAGATTGCCATCTTTGGAGCTTGAGCCACGGTTGCGACAACACCCATCTTAGCAAACACTGCCGTCATCACCCGCATGTAGGCCTCGGCAGCCTTGCCAAGCTGACAATAAATGAGGAATTCGTCACCGAACTGGATAATGTTCAGTATGTTGCATGCATTGTTGACCATCAACACCTTGCTCACATGTTCTACGCATCCGCCAAGCTCAAACCGACCCATATAGGATATTACTCCAGAACATGCCCTAGTGCTCATGTCGTAAGTCCTCGTAATCGCGGTGAAGGACTTGACGTAGTCCGGATCACGTTGAGCATTCAGATCCGAGCGTATCCTCATTGCCAACGGAGCAAGGTCATCCTTTATGACCTCGTCATGAGGGACTTCGATGAGGGCGGCCGAGGATGCCTGCGCAATTGAGTCTTCTATGCCCAGCATAGGCCTAAAGTCAACCGTCAGATGAATGAGCGCATCTCTCTTGTCGTCTTGATGAATCTCGTAGGCAGTCCGAGCGAAGATGATCGAGAGCATGGCGGTAGGGTTGGCCTTGTTGCTTTTGCAGAGCGCGATAAAATCACTTGCAGGCACACTCAAGATACCTACCGTAATTCTCCCAGGCTCCTCAGGCGCCATGTTCGCGTCGCTGAAGAAGTCTTTGTTCTCGGGAAACGTGTATGGCTTCACGGGCGTGTATTCACCGAGCGGATAGCTCATGAACGGCTTGAAGTATTCGCCGGGTTGCCTGTTCTCCTCGAGCACAATCCCCGTAGAGTCAAATGCCTCATTGAAGTGTATGCACATATACAGATACAGGAGCGTCTTTGCAATCATCATCACCCCATGGCCATCTATCATGGAGTGGTATGACAAGAACGTTATGCTGTCGTCATAATACGAGACCGACACGCCTCGCCGTGCAGTCAGGTCCGTACCGGGTGCGGCGGGTTCCGCGCTCTCGATCACCTTGGACTTGCAGTCGGACTCGAAGAAGCACAAGTGACCGTCAATGCGGTCGGGTTCAAGATCGAGAAGCGGATACACACGCAACGTCCGATCCCACGCTTGTTGCAGCTCATCACCCACCACTCGGTGATCGAGCCAGATGGTAATCCTCATATGCGTGTCGTCGTTAACATCGCAAACCCAAAACCAAGGTGATGCACCTGAATCGTAAACGAGTTTCTTGCTCTGCACGCTCATGAACACTCCTTCTCCTACCGCCTATCGTAAAGACCCGTTGCACTAACCGTACACGTTATGAAGTGACTCGTATACATACGCGGGCACGTCATCCTTTAGCAGCTCCAGATTCTCGCGCACGTCGTAGGTGATTACCTCGTTCGACGCCACCATAACGAACTTCCTCTCCGGAAACGCTGGCTGCAGCGTATCGATCCAATCCTTCTTGTCGTCTCCCGTAATCAGGCCATCCGCATGCACCCCCGTCAATTGCTCGGTACGAAGGAAGACCTTTACGAGGTCGATGCGACCATCCGCATCAAAGACCTCTTCTGGAAAATCGAGCGGATATACCCTGAGCCGACCGCCAAACTCCCCGCCCAACGTTTCTAGCCACTGCTTCTTCGTCTCGTATCCTACGAGGTCCTTGTCCCCCTCGCTGCGCACAAAGATGTGCAGCAGGTCAAAGTGCTCCAGTCCGGTCTTTATGAGGGCAATATGGTTGTTGTGCAGCGGGTTGATGCTCCCATACATGAGTCCGTTCATCATGAGCTAATACCCCATCGCCTTGAGTCCGTCATACACATACTTGGGCAGGTCGTCCTTCCACCGATCAAGGTCCTCACGAACACGACTCGACGAGTGCTCGCCACGCGGGTGCACGATAAAGGTTCGGTCAGGCAGGTCCGCGCTCAGCGCATCGGCCATGTACCGCATGTCCTCTCCGCAAACAAGACCATCCAGATGCACGCCACAGCGCCGCTCGCACTCTAGGAACGTACCCGTGAAGTCAAGCTTCGCGTATTGCTTGTCCTTCATGGCGAGCACGAACTTGTAGAAGCGAAGCCTTCCGTCGCAACATTCCTCGTTCACGCGGTTCAGCCAAGACAGCTTAGTCTCCCAATCCACCATGTCCACGCCTTCGGTATAGCGCGTGAACACGTGCATGACCTCAAAATGCTCCAAGGCAAACTGCAGAACCTGAATGTGACCCACATGAAGCGGATTGAAGCTTCCAAACAGCAGGCCGTTTTCCAACTTGCTCATGACACCTCCTTGGCAACAATTCGTCGATACGAAAACGTGAGCAGCAACCCGCACGCAGAGAAGACGCAGGCGTACATGAACGCATTGGCATAGGAGCCCGTATCGTTGTACGCGTTCTTAGCAAGCAGCGGGCCAACGTAACCAGCCAACGCAAAACCTATGCACATAATACCATAATTCACACTGTTGTTCTTTAGGCCAAACCGGTCCGAGGTAAATCCCGGATAGACTCCCATAAAGGAGCCAAAGCTCAAGCCAACAAGTATGATTCCCACATAGAAGAGCGGCACGCTACCTTGCCCCGTAAGAAGCAGGCATGCCTCTGCCGCCGCCGACACGATGCATGCCAGGCGCAGCGAACCAATCCTGCCGATGCGATCCGAGAGACTGCCAGCACCGATGCGACCAAAGGTGTTGAAGAGCGCGAGCACCGAGACCGCCGTCGCCCCCTGCGCCTCGCTCATGCCCACGGTCGTGAGCGCGATTGCCGAAGCCTGAGAAATGATCATCATGCCCGAAAACGCGCCGCAGATGAGCAGGACGAGCATCACGTAGAATACCGGCTGGCGAATCATGCCTCTCCAGTCGACGTCGTTGCCCTTCACCAAGGCCGCAGATTTGGGCCTCGCCTCAAGGCCGTCCACACTCAAGACCAAGGACGACGCCACGATGATTATCAGGAAGACGGCACCTACCGACTTGAAGGCAAACGGCGCGCTCGTGCTGGCAACGATTGCGCTCACAACAGGAGGAAGGATAACCGAGCTTATGCCGTATGCCGCCGTCACCAGGCCACCTACGAATCCGCTCCTCTCTGGGAACAACTTGACGGCAGTCGAGATGACGCTGCCGTATGCCATGCCCAGCCCCAGGCCCCCAATGATGCCGAAGCTCACAATGAGGAAGCCGACGCTTCGCGCGAACCCCGAGAGGAACATGCCTCCGCCAAAGAGAATGCCGCCGAGCATAACGACCAGCCTGGGACCAAGCCTGTCGTTAACCGACCCGCCCGCGATCATGGTAACGGGACCAATGCAGTTAGCGATGGTGTACACGATGGCGAGGTCACCTGCGTTCACCGACAGGCCTGCCGCCTGGTTAAGGTATTCCGCCATCGCGGTCGAGAACACGCTCCACGAATAGATGCTTCCAAGGCAGAGGTTGATGAGGCAGCAGGCCGCGAGCATCAAGCCCCTTCTCTTATCTTGGTTCATGGGGAGCGCCTCACCATGCCTTCAGATTCTCGATGAGCTGATCACAGTCCGACTCTCGCATTCTGGCGAGAACGTCGCGTATGAAGCCAACCTTCTCGGCAAGCACCTCGGGTTGGTCCGCCACCTTCCTGCACTGGTCGAGCACGAAGCGGATTACCATGTAGTCGGAGTAGAACCTCGACGTTTGCAGGAATGCCGCAATCTCGTCATCCGTACGACCCTCGAAGTAATATGAGATGAAGGTCTCCCAGAGCTGCGTTCCCTCCTCAAAGCTCACGTGCATGATGCGGTAGTAGAAGTCCTCGTAGGGAATGCTGTCGTCCAGGCCAAAGAGGTCCTGTGCCTCGGAGGGGCTGAGTCCTATTAGATAAGGGTACACACGATACAGGCAGGCGATGTCCCAAACAGGGTGCCCCAAACTGAAGTCGTCCATGTCGATGAGGAGCGGTTTGCCGTCGACGAGGTAGATGTTGCGGGCGTGGAAGTCCCCATGGACGCCCGTGTTTCTCTCGGGCACTGCATCGAGGTATCCCAGAAGCTCCTGGTACTCTTCCTGCCCAAGGAACGACGAAGCCGACTCCAGTTCCGAGCGCAACATGGCCTTGCGGCTGCCCATCGACCCCTCCGCAAACTCTGTATTTGCCATCTTGCGGGCGAGCTGCGCCATGTGCCGAGCGCAGCCATCGATGTTTTCGGGATGGCCGTGCGCGATGTCCGCAAGGCACTCTGAGTCCAGCAGCTCGAACACCACGCCAAGTCCGGCCTTCGTTTGAACCGTGTCGAAGGGAATGATCGTCGGGATGCCCGCAACGAACGCCGTGCGGACGTTGCCAAGTATCCTCTCGAGCTGCTCTCGGGAGTTCACGTCGTAGAAGACCTTGAGTATGGTCTCGTCATCCACGCGATATACCGAACCGTACATCCCCCTACCCAGCTCCTCCAATCCGTCAACATCAACAAAGCGAAGCGCCTTCTCGACCTTGAAGATCTGGACATAACCAGTCATATCGAGTACGTCGTACACGTACGACGACGCATTGGTGATTCGCATGGAGATGGAGCTATGACTCTTCGTGTATCTCAAGAGGACTCTCAACCCAGCAGACGAAATGTACCCAAGCTGCTTCGCATCCAGCACGATTTCTCGCACAGAGTCCGCAACCGCTATCCCAAACAGGTCTTCACTGAACTCCTCGATCGTATTTGCCGTGATTTCCTGCGGCAATTCGATGTGCAGGACACAGCCCTCGAACGCGTGATTCATGGTCCCCCCCAAAGCAAATGACTGATACACATTATTGCATTGTATGCGTTATTTGTTACAGATGGAACAATCAATGCAGCCAATGCATTGGTGCGGGCTTCGCAGAATTGTAGCTTTTCTCGCCATCACGAAATCGCTTGTGTATAATGGTGGGCACTTACGTTACCCAAACGAAAGGATTGCAAGATGACCATTGAGGAGCTGTACGGAAAGATTTTGGCTGACGACGAGCTGAAGGCCGACTTTGCCCAAGCGTACGAGAACGGCAAGTTCGTCGAGTGGGTTAACGCCCAGGGCGTCGACGCTAACGAGCAGGAAATCATCGCCTTCATCCAGGGAGCAGCAAACCAGAAGCTCTCGGTAGACGACGTCGACCAGGTCGCAGGCGGCGGCTATGCCAGCAAATTGAAGTCCGCGTGGAACGATAGCAAAAAGACGTGGACCATGCTGTGCACCACGTGGCCCATTTGCTAAGGCCAGAATCGTAGCGCTGCCGGGCCGTTCGGACACCGTCCGCACGGCCCGTTTTTTGTCTCGCAGCCATCATATCGCACGCTCAATCGAGCAGGAAAGAGGTCATCAACTCATGTCCTTGTCATGCGAGTCCGTTTTTTGCGATGCCGCCCAGAAGGCTCTGCTCCATCCCTACGTCGCGCAGGCATTGGCCGAACTTGCGGGTACGCGCTTCGAGAGCATGCTGACGGCAGCGTGCCAAGCGGAGCTCGTGAACGACCTTGCCTCCATGCTCATCGAGTATTCCCGCGACACGCTCGACACCTTGGCCACACGCGTCCTCGGCAAAGAGAGGCGCTTGTGGGGCGTGAATGCCGCCTTGGCGCCAAGTACCAAACAGCTAGAGGCACGAGAGGCCGTGGCGACGCAAATCACCACAAGCACCGCTGCCATCGTGGACGAGGAGGCACCGCTTCTGCGCAGGGAGCTGGAGAGACAGACGACACGCTTCGTGGCAACGACCGCGGAGCTGCTGGAGCGCATAGCCCGGGACAGCCGCTGCATAGCCGACGAGCTGCTCGGCGGAGGCGTGGACGGCGAAATCGGTCTCGTAGAGAGCCTCGACATGCGGCTTGCAGACTTCCACAATGGCGGCAGGCGCACGGCCGTCGTCACGTGCGAGGCGGGACGCTTCGTCTACAAGCCCCACGATTGCCAGATCGACCTCTGGTTCGCCCGCCTTGCGCGCACGTACCTCCCCGACGCCCTCGGACAGCCCCACACAATCGTGCGGCAAGACGCGTCGGGACGCTGGGGCTTCGAGGAGTACGTCAAGCGCGTTCCCGTGGCCGACGAGGCCGGCCTCACCCGGTACTGGCGCAACTTCGGCCGCGCGGCGGCGCTCTTCCAGGCCCTGGGATCGAAGGACCTGCACTGCGAGAACTTCGTGGCCGCAGGTGAGCTCCCCTCGCTCATCGACACGGAGACCGTCATCGTCGGCGAGCGCGCATCCCTCGATGACCCCCTGACGTCCCCCGACATCATGGACGCATCCGAGGGCTTTGGGCGCGACCTCATGAACTCACTCACAAAGAGCGCACTGCTTCCAGCCGTTCTTCTCAATGAGTACAATTGCAGCCCCCTGCTGGCGCGAGGCCATGCGTGCCTGCCGCTGTGGGACGGCCGCGAGCACGACGTGTGCGGCTACGAGGAGGACTTCCTGTCCGGCTTCGACGAGGCGCTGGCACGGCTCGCCGCCCGTGCCGACGAGCTGGCGCAGGACGTGCGTGCCGCTGCGCACATCCCTGTGAGGCGGCTTTTGCGCAGCACTCAGGCGTATGGGCTCCTGCTCGAGAGGCTCCGTCGCAACGACGCCTATACGCAAGGTCGTCGAGACGAGCTGCTGAGCATCGTGCATGAACCCTCAATCGACAACATCGAGGACACCGAATCCCCGCTTGCCATGAGCGAATACCATTCCCTCGCGAGAGGCGACGTCCCCTACTTCTACGCCGATGCGGGATCACAGGGCATTTCGGGCTCCGATGGCGTCTACGTCGAGTGCTTCCTCGACGCGACGGCAATAGAGGTGGCTCTCGGCCACATCCGTTCGCTCGACGAGGCGCATCGCTCGTTCTTCCACGACGTGATCGCAGACAACCTCCATCGTGCCTTTGTGCCAAGCGAAAGGCCTGTGCCTCCCTGCACGCCGTCGAATGAGCCGCTGGACACACAAAGCGCCCTCGAGGATGCCCACGACATCTTTTGCCGACTTGAGCGCCTCTTGATCGCGTCCCCCTCCGGTGAGACATCATGGCTGTTCCGCGACGAATACTTTTCGCCTTGCAACTCAACCATAGGGTTCGGAAGCGGAATCGGCGGCATGGCGGTCTTTCTTGCCGCGCTCTTGCCTCGCACGTACGACCATCATGTCCGCTCGCTCGCCAGCACACGCCTCTGTGACTGCCTGGACAGAATCGACGAGATGATCTCCTTCCTGGAGCCCGTGCACATCATCCCGGAGCACTCGCTGGCGTTTGGCATGGCAGACGGGCTCGGAGGAATCCTGCACACCCTCGACCTCGTTGTCGCCGCGCTCGGCGAAGAGCCGGACCTTGCCTTGCGGGAGCGTACATGCGACCTAAGGGGGCGACTTCTGAGGGTGCTCCCGCGCGCGGACATCGAGCATGCGTCCCGAACCGACGCATATACGGGCATCTCTGGGCTGCTGCTCGCCTTGGGCACCTGTCCCGCAGCAGTGAGCGACGAGGATGCCGCAGCGCTCGCCAAACGCCTGGCAAGTCGGCTGCTCGAGATGCGCGGCATCGGCGAGGGCGCACGCCTGTGGAACACGCTCGATACCAAGTGGCCCATAAGCGGCTTCGCGCACGGTCAGGCGGGCATCGCCGCCGCGCTTGCCAAGGGAGCCCAGGCCTTTGGAATCGATACGAGCACGGCCGTGCGGGACGCGCTCGTCTTTGAGCGTGATGCCTACAACAGCCGCATCGGAACATGGCCCGACTTGCGCAAGATGCCTGTTTCCGACACCTACCTGCACGGCATCTGCTCTGGAGCCCCGGGCGTGGGGCTTGCTGCGGGCATGGTCGCCGAGGGCACTGCCGACCCCGAGACGCGCGATCTAGCCCAAGGCCTGCTCAAACGAGCGGACGAGGCCTGCGAGACGATCCCATTGCAGGAGCGCGACGTGCTGTGCTGCGGAAACCTCTCGGTAGCGGAGTACCTGCTCTCGCGCGGAAAGCGCCAGGAGGCGGGTCGTCTGCTTGCGGGCGTAGTCCAGCGCAAGCAGGCGTTTGGCTCCTACGTCGTGTATCGTCCGCAGTGGAGGCAGACGGACGACCCGTCCTTTTTGTGGGGCCACGCTGGCATCGGCTACCTGCTGCTACGCTACGCGGACCCCAGCCTCCCGCGCGTGTTCTGACTAACGTGCGGAACACCCTTCCCGGAAGGGTGTTCCGGACTCGCGCACCCGATGCCGGTGCGCTGCTACACTACAGGCTCAGGCATGCAAAGCGCAGAGCCACCGACAAGAGGAGCCATACCATGCAGACACAAAGGAAGAAGCTCGCAAGGATCACGTTCAACTCGCCCGTAGTCCTCTGCTTCGTCTTCATATGCGTTGCCGTACAGGCGACGAGCACGCTCACGGGAGGCATGACCACGCATGCGCTCTTCTCGTCACGGTCGGTCTCGCTCGCAGACCCGCTCTCGTTCTTCTGCCTTGTCTCTTACATCTTTGGCCATGCGGGGTGGGATCACCTCATTGGAAACATGAGCTACATCCTCCTGCTCGGCCCGCTGCTCGAGGAGAAGTACGGGTCGGTCCGACTCATGGGCATCATGCTCGCGAGCGCACTTGCCGGCAGCATCGCCAACCTCGCACTCCTGCACACGGGCGTGGTCGGCGCAAGCGGCGTGGTCTTCACGTTCATACTTCTCTCCTCGATCACCGGCCTACGAGACGGCGAGGTACCGCTCACCTTCATCCTCGTGGCAGTGCTTTATCTGGGCCAACAGCTGTACGGCGCATTCTTCGTGCGCGAGAACATCAGCTACCTCGGGCATATCGCGGGCGGCGTCGTCGGTGGCGTCGTCGGGTTCATAATGCCCGCGAAGCAGCAAAGCACATCCGGCTACGGGATTCTTTGAGTCGCAAATCCGAGTCATCCGTGCGGCCTGCGGCAATCCGGGGCATAAGACCGCAAGGCGACTGCCGCCTCACTCCGCAACGTAGTGGTTGAGGTCAAGCGGCGCCATCTCCGTTACGCCACAAACGCCGACGGGGTCCTCATGAACGTCAACGACGTAGACCGCCTGGCGTCCCGCATCCGCCTCAGAGGGTCCCTGGGCAAGGACCCGGTAGTCAGTGCCTCCCGCCGCCCGCGTGCCAAGCAGAGCAATGGGCGAGACGCGCACGCCATCGTAGCCTTCCATCGCCTTGTCGAAGGCCTGCTGCGCGCCCTCCGGAAGGAGCATGCCGTCATTTGATCCAGACGCTGCCCAGGCACCCGTCGCTTCCCCACCAAGCGCGGCATCGCCGGTCCTCACGTTTGCGACGTTGATTACCTTCTCGTCGAGAAGTTGCGCGGTGCCTTCGGGATCATCATGCACAACCACGACGCTCCACACAGGCACGGCGTCGTCCTCCCAATAAATGGCCTGGCACAGATATGCGTAGGTCACACCAGCGACTGTCTGCCGCCCGAGCACGGCAATCGGTTCGTAGTTCACGTCCAGAACCCCGAGGATCGCGTCATGGAAGATGGCGGCCTCTTCCTCGGGGACGGCCTTGGCCGCGAACTCGGTGTTGACCTCCCATTCGCCGTCCTCAGCATCTGCGGGCTCTTCGACGGATGTCGAAGCATCGGGCGCGGGGGCAGACGCCACGGGTTCGGGACTCGAAGGGGCGTCCGCCACGCACCCCACGTGTGCGAGACTCCCCACGAGCACCCCTGCGAGCACGAGCGCGTTGAGCTTTCTCATTTCCTCCCCTTCCACGCTGTGACCATAGTAGAGCAACCCTGCACGTCGCGCCACGGGGGGCACCCGTCGTTGGCCCAGCCGCCACAACCTTGTATAGTATGAGAGCAGCTGCGCACTCATCAGGAGGGAACCATGTCACACAGAATCGCCGCCCTTCTCACTTGCCTCGCCATCCTCGCCTCGGCGTTCGTTCCCGCCACCGCCTGGGCGGACGGCGTTCAGACCGTTCGCGTGGGCTACTACGAGAACGAGGTCTTCGAAGAGGGCGCGCGCGAGGACGCCGTGAAGACCGGCTATGCCTATGAATACTATCGCAAGCTCTCTGAGTACACGGGCTGGAGCTACGAGTACGTGTACGGCAGCTTCACCGACTTGTATCAGAAGCTCGTGGACGGCGACATCGACCTCATCGCCGGCCTGGCCTACCGCAAGGACCGCGCCGACCTCATAGGATATCCCGACCTGCCCATGGGAAGCGAGACCTACAGCCTCGTCAAGCACGACGTGGACTACGACGTGACCAGCAACCCCACCACCCTCGAGGGCAAGCGCATCGGCGTGCTCAAGAGTGCGATGGTCAGTACCCTCGAGGAGTATTTGGACGCCAACGGAGTCAAGGCGCAGATAGTGACCTTCGACGACTACACCGCCCTCTTCGACGCCTTCGACAACATGAGCGTCGACGTGCTCGCTGCCGAGGGCAACGGCGCCCGCGGGCGGAACAACACCGAAGTGTATTGCACGTTTGGGGCGTCCGACTACTACCTGTGCACCAGCGCCAAGCGACCCGACCTGCTCGAGGAGCTCAACGACGCGCAGGCCGCCCTAGAGAACGAGGAGCCGAACTACATCCACCACTTGCAGGATCGCTATTACTCCACGAGCGTCTCGAGCCGCGCCTTCACCGTAGAAGAGAAGACCTGGCTCGCCGCGCACGACACCCTGCACATCGGCTACCTGAACAACTACTCCCCCTACTGCAACACGCTCGAGGACGGCACCCTCACCGGCATCCTCAACGAACTCGTGCCTAACATGCTCGACTCGCTCGGTCTCGACGGAATATCGCCCGTCTACACCCCCTACGAGACCTACGACGACATGATCGAGGCCGTCACCTCAGGTTCCGAGGACGCGATCTTTCCCGTGGGCGGCGGGACGTACTATGCCGAGGAGAACGGCATCTACCAGTCGCGCTCGCTCGTCACCACGGCCGTCAACCTCATCTATCGCGACGAGTACACCGACGAGACGACGCACACCCTCGCCCTCAACGAGAAGAACCGCATGCAGACCTACTACGCGCTCACGTACCTGCCCGACTCGCAAATCGAATACTATCCGTCCACCGAGGAATGCCTCGAGGCGGTCCTCACGGGCAAGGCCAGCTGCACCATCCTCAACGGCCTGCGCGCGAGCAGCATCCTCAAGAACTCTCACTACCGAGGCCTCTACCTCATGCAGCTGAGCAACGAAGACGAACGCTGCTTTGGTGTGGCCATCGGCAACGAGGGGCTACTCAAGCTGCTCAACCGCGGAATCAACGTGCTCGGCGAGGACTACGCAGCGAGCATCGCCCATCACTACACCGATGACCTGTACACCTACACGCACATAGACTTCATGCGCGACAACGCCGCCATCATCGCCGCGATCTTCGTCAGCGTCACCGGCATCATCATCGCGCTGCTCGTGCGCGACTCACGGCGCTCGCATCGCACCATGGACGATATGGAGCGTGCGCGCCAGGAGCTCGAGGACAAGAACCGCCAGCTCGAGCAGAGCCGCGACTCGTTGGCCGAAAGCGACCAGATAATCGCCGACGCCGGCTTTGGCATGTGGCACATCATCCTGCGGGAGGGCCAACCCGCACGGCTACAGGGCAACCCAAAGATGATGGAGCTTCTCGGCCTTGGCGATGGGCATGACGACGAGAGGGCCAGCACGACGCCAGACGCCGGCCACATCGGCGAGGAGGAGGCATACGAGTTCTGGCACGCGCGCATCCACGCCGAGGACCTCCCCTCCGTCGAGGCGAGCATGGCCCAGATGCTCGCCGGCGAGCAGTCCGAGAACACCTATCGCTGGGAACACCCCCGCCTGGGCACCATCTACATACGTTGCGGCGGCACCCTGCAGAGCGGCACCGGAAGCACAGCCACCCACGTGCTGCGCGGATACCACGCCGACGTGACGCAGACCGTGCGCAACGACCAGCGGCAACGCGAGGAGCTTTCGGAGGCACTGGTCGCCGCCGAGCACGCAAACCGTGCGAAGACAACCTTCCTCAACAACATGTCGCATGACATCCGCACGCCCATGAACGCCATCGTGGGCTTCACGACGCTCGCCGCGAGCCACATCGACAACAAGGACCAGGTGCTCGACTACCTGCAAAAGATCTCGGTCTCGAGCCAGCACCTCCTCTCCCTCATCAACGACGTGCTCGACATGAGCCGCATCGAAAGCGGCAAGGTGACCATCGAGGAGGGCGACACCCACCTCCCCGACCTTCTCCACGACATCCGCACCATCATCCAGGCGAGCGTCTCGTCGAAGCGACAGGTGCTCAACGTCAGCGCCCGGGACGTACGTCACGAGGACATCGTCACCGACAAGCTGCGCCTCAACCAAGTGCTTCTGAACATCCTCTCGAACGCCATCAAGTTCACCCCACCAGGAGGCACCATCGCCCTGAGCGTGGTGGAACAGCCCTGCGAGCGCGAGAGCCACGCCCGCTACGAGTTCCATGTGCGCGACACGGGCATCGGCATGAGCGAGGAGTTCCAGAAGAGCATCTTCGAACCCTTTACCCGCGAGCAGACGAGCACCGTGAGCGGCATCCAGGGCACCGGCTTGGGCATGGCCATCACCAAGAACATCGTCGACATGATGGGCGGCACCATCGAGGTGCAGAGCTCCGTGGGCGAGGGCAGCGAGTTCATCGTGAGCATCGAGGCGCGCATCTGCGGAACCCCCATGCGCTTCGAGCCGCTACCGCAGCTCCAGGGCGTGCGTGCGCTGGTTGCCGACGACGACACCGACACGTGCCTCTCGCTCTGCTCCATGTTGCGCGAGGCGGGCCTGCGGCCCGACTGGACCAACTATGGACGCGAGGCGGTCATCCGCGCCAAGGACGCGCACGACAGCGCAGACCCCTTCGGCGTCTACATCATCGACTGGCTCATGCCCGACATGAACGGCATCGAGACGGTCCGCCGGATTCGGCGCCAGACGAGCGATGACGTACCCATCATCATCCTGACCGCCTACGACTGGTCGGACGTGGAGGACGAGGCGCGCGAGGCGGGAGTCTCGGCCTTCTGCTCGAAGCCGCTCTTCATGTCGGAGCTCATGCGAGCGCTTTCGCGGCCGCAGGAGACCACGAAGCCACAGGACGAAGACGAGGGCGAGGAGCAAGGCTTCGACTTCAGCGGCAAGAGCATCCTCCTCGCGGAGGACAGCGAGCTCAACCAAGAGATCGCCCGGGCCATCCTCGAACAGGCCGGCCTGAGGGTGGATGTCGCCGAGGACGGTACGGTTGCCGTCCAGAAGCTGCGAGACGCCGAGGCGGGGACGTACGACCTCATCCTCATGGACATCCAGATGCCCCAGATGGACGGATACGAGGCGACGCGGGTGATCCGCGCCATGGACGACCCCGCCAAGGCGCGCATCCCCATCGTAGCGGTGACGGCCAACGCCTTCGAGGAGGACCGACAGCTCGCCGCCGAGGCGGGCATGGACGGGCACCTCGCCAAGCCGTACGAAATACCCGTGATGATGCAGACGATCGAAGACATCCTGCGCAAGCAACAGGTGTGACGTCAGGGTGCGACCCGTGACGGACGGCGCCTGCGGCTTGCCCCCTCAGGCCGTTTTCGGGCAAGCTCCATGGCGCGTTGGTGGCCGGTGCGCTACCATAGGCCATAGGGACGTCGGCACATCAACGAGGAGGCACCCATGAGGATCATCGCAAAGCAACCGTCGGTCGAGGACAACAAGCTCTCGGAGGAGCTCATCGCACACATCGAGCCTGCCGACGACGAACTCCTTGCCGCCATCAACGCCGCAGACAAGGACCTCATCGACGCCATCGAGGCCGTCCAGGACGAGGACGCCGAGGGCTAACGGTTGGCGGAGTTCTTCGACGAGTTCCACGCCATACAGCAAGCCTACGACAGCCGGTCGCTCGACCTGCTGCGTAGTCCCTTCTCGCAAACCTACATCGCGCTCTTTCGCAGCGCCTTTCCCGACAAGACCGAGAGTCGCGACGAGGATGACTTGTTGCTGCTCATAGAGCAGATGATGGAAGACCTCGTACAAGCCCAGATGCAAGACGTCCTGCCCGTCACGGATGGACGCATGTACACGCCCAAGGAGCTGTGCCGCAAGCTCACCGATGACTTCCATTGGCTGGAGAGCACCATCGAGGAGGATGGGCGCAGCTCGTATCGGCTCACCACCGACGCGATGCGCGCCATGGACGCCATCGACAGCCTCTCGCGCATGGATGCCATCTTCAGCGGGTCGCTCATGCGTGTGCTGCGCGAGGCACTCACCCGCGCCGCGGCGGCGCTCTCGTCCGACAAACACCAGCGAAGGGCCATCCTCGTGGAGCGCGTCCAGCGGGCCAAGGACGAGCTCAAAGCGTTCGACGCCTCGGGCGGCCGCTACACGATGAGCCGCGAACAGGCCCAGGCCGAAGTCCGCACGCTCATCGGCCTCATGCACGACATCCCCGCCGACCTGGCAAAGACGGCCCAAGGCATCCGAGACCAGACGCGCCAGACGACCTCCGACTTCATGAGCGACGAGCGTCCCATCGGCGAGATCATGGGCATGTACCTCGCACGCTCGCGCGACATGTTCGTAAACACCGAGGAAGGCAGGAGCTTCCTCGATGCCGTATCGGTAATCGCGGACCCAAGTCAATCCAACGAGATAGCCGACCTTCTCGACGCCATCGCCAACGCACAGGCCTTCGAAGGCGTGGAGTGGGAGCAGCGCCGACGGCTCAACGACGCCTGGAATCAGGTGAGCCAGGGCATCGACCGCGTGCTCGAGGCCAAGAATCGGGCCACCAACGTCATTGGCCACGCCGTCGCACAATTCGACAACACCGACCAGCGCGCCCTCTCCAAGGCGCTCAAGCGGCTCGACAACCTTGCGCACCTGTGGGCCGCGCACTCGTCACACCACGACGTGCTTGCCGTCGACACGTTCACGGGCCAGCTCAACATCCGCACGCTCATCACCAAGGAGGCCAACCTCGCGCCCATCAAACCGCCTGCCCTCGTGCGAGAGCACAGGAACGAAGGCCAGGAGGTCGATCTCGCCCGTCTTGTGCGCGAGGGCGGCCCACAGACCGCCGAGCTCCTCGAGCGCGTGCGCACGCATGCCATCCGCACACGCGACGGGCGCATCAGCGTCGCACGGTCCTTCAACGCACTGCCCGCACGACAGCGTCGTTCCTCCGAAGTCGTCGGCTTCCTGCAAAGCCTCTCCTCGCACACCGCCGACGCAGAGCGCATCGTGTGGCACTGCGTGGACACCGACGGCCTTCCGCTCGAATGGCTCGGCACCGACATTGCGCTCACGGACGAGCAGCTCACCCAAGCAGAGGAGAAGATTGCCCATGGCTGAAGACCTCAGCGACCACGAGTACGAGGAAGGCCTGAACGAGGCCAGCTCGAGCGAGGACGTCGCGGACGAGTCCGCGCAGGACGATGACCTCGGCTTCAACATCTATGAGGCAGAAGGCCGCGACGGCCTCTTCGACGGAGACCAAGGTGACCTTCCTGCCGAGGCACGCTACGCGCTCACGCGCCTCGTGCGCGACCGCTACATCTCCGACGAGGTCGGCGGCAGATATCGGCTTTCCACGTATTCGCTCATCCTCAACTACCGGGAAGACATTCAACGAAACCTCAACAACCTTTGTCTAACCCTCAACCTCAACGAGAAGTATAGGGTTGCTTGGGCCTCAACCGCACCCTTCGACGGCAACATGCCGGGCGTCGTGCTCAAGCGAGGGTCCGTACAGAAGCGCGACGTCACCCTGCTCCTCATCACACTGCGCATTGCAGCCCAGAACGCCGAGCTCGAGGGAAGGACCCGCTGGTACATAGACCGCGAGGACATCGACAGCGCCTTCGTGACGCTCTCTCCCTATGCCCGCGAGGGCAACGCGGCGCTCGTGCAGCAGCGCATCAACGCCGCCGTCACCGAAGCATGCACCTGCGGCTACCTCGAGCGCTCGGGGACCTCCGGCGAACGGTACCGCATCCTGCCCATCGTCCCCGCCATGCTCACGCTCGAGCGCGCCCAGGAGCTCATCGCACAGCTCACCGAGCTCGTGCCGGCCCAATCCGCGGAGGGCGGTGCCGACGATGCCCGCTAACATGCTCCTCCTCTCGAACCAGTGGCGGCTGTGCCGCATCCAGCTCGTCAACTGGGGCACCTTCGACGGATATCACGACCTGCCCATCTGCGCCCACGACGGCGAGGGCGCGGCATCGGTGGTGTGCATAACGGGCAAGTCCGGCACCGGCAAGTCCACGCTCTTCGACGCCGGCACCGTGCTCATGATGCCCTACGGCCGCACCCTCAACGCCGCCTCCAACCTCGCGCGTGGCGGCTCCCCCCGCGCCGTGCGCACCTACGTCAAGGGCATGCTCGACACCGTCACCGACAACCGCGGTCGCACCAAGGGCAAGTTCCTGCGCGACGACTCGGCCCTCATCTGGTCGGCCATCGTGCACACCTGGGAGGACACCTCCGGCGCGCTCTTCTCGGCGGCGCACTTCTTCCAGCTGAGGCCGGGGAGCGTGGAGAACGACCTGGACCACACCTTCGTGACGGCGCCGGGGCACCTCAACCCCCTCTCGCTGCAGCCCTACGCCACGGGAAGGTTTCGCGCGCGCGACGTACGCGCCGTCTATCCTGACTGCACGGTGTACGACGGCTCCGGGCGGTTCTTCCAGGCCATCTACTCCACCCTAGGCATCGGCGAGGGCGGCAACGGGTCCAACGCCATGAAGCTCCTCTACCGCATCCAGTCGGGCATCCCGATGACGAATGTGGACGACCTCTTCAAGGAGCTGGTGCTCGACCCGCCGCGCACCTTCGAGCTCGCGCAGTCCGCCATCGACTGCTACGACGATGCGCAGACCGTATGGGTAAAGATTGACGAGGCCCGACGAAAGCGCACCATGCTCGAGGGCATCGACGAGTTGCACGCCCGCATGCAGGAGGCGATGCAGCAGGACCGGCTCGTCTCGTCGCTCGCCCACACCGCACAGGACGGCCCCTTCCGACTGTGGCTCGAGCGGCATCGGCTGCAGATGGCGCAAGACGAACTCGTCAGCCAACAGGCGTCGCTCTCCCGAACCCGAGACGAGCACGCGCGCAAGGTCGAGGACAAGCGGCGCCTCGGCGCGGAGCTGGTCCAGATCCAGCAGAGCATCTTCGAGCACGGCGGCGGCGCCCTGCAGAGGCTGCACGCCGACCTCGAGGAGAGCCAGGCGCGCGCGGCCACCGTGGGGCGCAGGCGCGCCAACCTCAAGCAGACCTTGGACGAGGCCGGCAAGGACCTGCCCGAGAGCCGCGAGGACTGGGACGCACTCCTCGACTGGTCGGACGATCGGTCCGCCAACGCCCCGCGGGAGCGGGCGCAGATGCAGGACGAAATCGACGATTTGGGCGCCAAGCTTATCCACGCACGCGAGCGCATTGCCGGCATCCAACGCGACCTCGCATACTACAAGGAGCATCGCACCTGCATAACCCCAGCGATGGCGCACGCCCGCGACCTCATGGCACAGGCGGCGGGACTCGACCCCACCGACATCCCCTTCGCAGCCGAGCTCATGGACGTTCCGCGCGAGCAGGAGCTGTGGCGCACGGCCGTCAACATCTCGCTCGTGCACATCGCCGACCGCATCCTGGTGGACAAGGGCATCGAGCGCTCGTTCCGCCGCGCCATCGACGGGCTGGGAACGCAGCTCGGCCGACGGTATCACTTCGACTTCGTGGACCTCGACGAGGACTGCCCCGCCACCCCAAGGGCCGGTCACGTGTCCTCCAAGGTCATCTACCGCGAGGACTCCCCCTTCGTGCCGTACGTTCGCAACCTCGTGTGCAACTCCACCGACCACCTGTGCGTGGACACCGTCGGCCAGCTCATGGGCGGTGGCGCCCGCATCACCCCCTCGGGCCAGGAGCGCGTGGGAAACCGCGGCGCCATCGGTCACAACAAGAACACGCTCATCATCGGCTTTGCCAACGACATGCTCATCGCGGACTGCGAGGCCGAGCTCGAGGACGCGCGAGGCGAGGCCCAGGAGCTGGGTCGGAGCCGCTCGACCGCAACGAGGCGTCGCGACGTCCTTGACGCCGAGCTGCGCGCGTCGCGCGAGGTCTCGGGCCTCACGTGGGACGAGCTCGATGCGCGCGGCATCGCTGCCCGCATCGCCCACATTCGCGCAGAGCTCGACCGCCTCGAGCACGATGACGAGCTCCAGGCACTGCATCGCATGCACGAGCAGAAGCAGGAGGAGGCCGACAGGGCGACGGCCGCGTGCGACCGCCTGCGACAGGCCATGGACGAGCTCGAGAACGACACGAAGGCGCTCGCGCTTCTCATCGACCAGACGCGCGTCTTCGTGCGGGGCGTCGAGCAGACGGGCACCGTCGTCACCGACGAGCAGGAACGCCTGGCACAGAGTTCCGTCGCCCAGACCGAGGCCACCCTCGCCGACCGCACCACCATCGTGCGCAGCTTCGACCAGGTGGCGGCCCGGGCACGCGCCTACCTCACCGACCTGCAGAGAAGCCAACACGACCTGGCCGACCAGCAGCGGCAACGCCTCGAGGCGACCTTCCGCAACTACCACGCCATCTTCATGCCCGACGACACGGAGCACGGCGTCGACCTGGAGGAATACCCCTACTACCACGCGATTCTTCGCGACCTGGTGCAACAGCGGCTCGACGAGCCGGAGTCGGAGTGGGAGGCCTCCATGCTGCGCGACGTGGCCCAGCACCTCTCGCAGCTGCAGAACGGCTTCGAGATCGAGGAGCGCGCCATCGGCGAACGACTCAACCCGGTGAACCAGATTCTCGGGCAGTTCGCCTTCGGCGAGCGCCGAAGCCACCTGAGCGTCGTCGCCGAGCGGCGCACGCTCTCTGACGTCCGCCAGTTCCGTCGTCGGCTCCGCAGGCTCACGGCGCTCTCCACCGCCTACGACTTCGAGGGCGGCGAGGAGGAGATCCACCACGAGCACCGCAGCCTCGGCAAATTCGTGGACCTGCTGCGACAGGACCTCGCGACTACGGGCAAGAACGCCCGCCACTACCTCGACACGCGCCACGGTGTGCACATCGTCGCGCACGAGACGCCCACCGACGGGCGGCAGGACGGCACGGACGAGGTGGTCGTCTACGACTCCATCAACGGAAAGAGCGGCGGGCAGTACCAAGAGCTCGTGGCCTTCATTCTTGGGGCAGCCCTTCTGTACTGCCTGGGCTACAACTCGGCGACGATGCCATCCTATGCGCCAGTCTACCTGGACGAGGCCTTCATCAAGGCAGACTCCGAGCACACGCGACGCGCGCTTGGGGCGCTGAGCGGCCTGGGCTTCCAGGTGGTGATCGCGGTTCCGGATGGCAAGGTCGAGGCGGTGGCGCCTCTCGCCTCCCAGATTCTTAGCCTCACCAAGGATCCGCGCACGGGCATCACCCAGACCCACTCGATTCTGCGCGACTGGCAGGCGCGCGGCACCGACGGCAAGAGCGCCGAGAACGGCGCATACGGCCTCCAGGACGCGCGATGGCTGGACTGAAGACCGAGTCCGACATCCGGCGCGCGCTCTCGCGCAGGCTCTCCCAGTGCTTTGCCGCGGAGGCGGCGGGCATCTGCGTGGAATGGCCCTTCGTCTTGGCGCTCGGCCATCCCTCGCGCGCGGCGCTGCTCGCCGGCCTGGGCGAGCTTGACATCCTCACACAGACGCTACGCGCCTGGGACCAAGAGCTCGGGACGACCACGACCTACGCCATGCGCGACGCGGGCGGGCCGAAGCGCGTGCCCACGCACCTCACCGTCCCCTCCGCCGACGTCGCCGCACGCATCGCCGAGCCGCGCAAGGGCGAGCCATGGAAGCGCGTGCTTGACCGCGCGCGGAGCCGGGCCCACACCGTGCATGCGCAGTTTCCGCAGCTTGGCGCACCAGTCGTAGCCCGTGTCCTCAAGGCGCTGGACGGCTGTGACGACCTCGAGTGCGAACAGGTGCTGAGCGCAGGGGCGTGGTTCTCTGCACACGACGCACGCGGGCTCACCCTACGGCAGGTTCCGATACCCGGCATCGACTCCAAGTGGCTCGACAACAGACGCCGGCGCGACCTCGTGTGCCTCCTCGCGAACAAGGACGAGCTCGGTCTCGTGAGCTGGGAGCCCTCGGTACAGCTCGCCTACCTCGACCCGGAGCATCTCGCGCGCGGTGGCAGGCGCTACGACAGCTGGGTGCGCGGCGACGTCATCTCCGTCGCCTACGCGCCCGAGCTCGTCATCATCGTGGAGAACAAGGACACCTATCGCTGCTTCCCGCAGGTCAAGCGCGCCATCTGCGTGTTTGGCTCGGGATTTGCCGGACCCGCCATCGTCTGCGAGCTGCCTTGGGTGCGCGACGCCGACGAGGTCGTCTACTGGGGCGACCTCGACGCCGACGGGTTCGAGATACTCAACGCCTACCGTGCGGCAGGGCTCGCGTGCCGCAGCATCCTCATGGACGTGTCCACGCTCGAGCGGTTCGGACGCTACGGGACCAACGTCGAGAAGGACCACAAGACGCGCATCCACCGTCAGCGCAAAGAGCTCGCGCTCCTCCACGCGGACGAGCGTGCCGCCTACGAGCTCATCACCGACCCCGCCTACGCCGGGAACCGGCGCCTCGAGCAAGAGCGCATACCCCTCTCTGAGGCGCACGCGGCACTGCGATGAGTCGCGGGACCGGTATGGGCCACAGGGCACTCCGGCCCGAGTCGCGCAGCATCTGATGGGTGCGCCGTCGACGAGCATCCCCATGCGGCCCGCGGGGACCATCCGGCATCGATATGCGATACCATGGTCTTGATGTGGTCGGCACGCAGGAACCCGCGGTTCCATCACCTTGGGGAGGAGTCATCATGCATTGCCCGCATTGTGGTCGCGTCATATCCAACGACTCGGAGTTCTGTACCGTCTGCGGCAAGCGCATCGCGCCGGAGCCAGAAGAGGCGAAGGAGATCGGGAAGTCGGTCGAGGAGCCGGGGCAGTCCGCCGAGGTCGAGCCGACATTGCCCGAAGCGCCCGTTGCCAAGGAATCAACGGCAACCAAGGTGTCGAGCATCATCATCTTCATCTGCGGCATAATCGGCCTCATCTTCAGCCTCATCAGATTCGTGGGCACCGTACGGAGTTGTGCGCAACCGCGGGAACGGACGCAGGTCGTCGACACCAAGACCGACTCGGGAGGTGACGACACCACCGGTGGCGACGCCTCGGGTGACGACAGCACCACCGGTGGCGATGATACCTCAGAGATAGTCACCACCTCCTTCGTCCCCTCGGCAGGCCCCCTCAACGAGCTCGACGCGCAAGGCAACATCAAGGCGCGGACGCTCCTCTTCTACAACGGCGGACTCATCTCGAACTTCCTCAAGAACAGCGGCTACGTGCAAGTGAGTCACGAGGGCGGCATCGTGTGGACGGATCGCGACGAGAAGTGCACATTGACCACCTATCGAGGCGAAGATGGGCACGTCGCGACCAAGGACGAGTTCGAGCGCATGCAGGACAACCTCGGCGCCGGAGCGTGCACGTGGGTCTCGCTGCGCGTCTCGGGCTACCGCAGCGTCGTCGACGCGCTCGAGGCGTCCGAGCTCTCCATCCCAGAGTGCACCATCTACTCGAACAGACAGGCATACGGCATCGCAGAGAGCCTCTACGGCAAGTTCTTCCTTACGGCAAGCGTCGAGGACGACGGCATGGTTTGCATCCAGATCTTCAACAAGTTGGCCATCGAGGCAGGTGCGATGGCCGAATACGGGACCACCATCGAAGAGGTCTACGAGGGCTTCGTCAACGGATAGCGTTCGGTGCGATCGCGTCGGCCGCAGGTCAGGGAGAAGGCTGATGGGCGGACCCGGCGGCCAGGACGGCAAGAGATGCTCCCTTCCCGCTACGAAATACCCTCCACAATGGCCTCCGCCGTCGCATGCCACTGCTCCTCGGGCGAGATGGTAGCAACACCGTCGCCGTCCTGCGCACCGTAGCTGCCGAACTGCGCGTGGTTGGCGCCTTCGATGACGCGCACGACGAAGGTCTCGGGAGCATAGACGCGCGCCGACTCGACCCTCTCCGAATCGATGACGCCATCCCGCGTTCCCAGCACCTGGACCTCGACAGAGTCCTCATCGAGTCTCTCGTTTGGATAGGACGCACAGAGCACCGTGCCCCGCACCACTTCGGGATGGTCTGCGGCAAACCCCGCCGCCGCCACACCGCCCAACGAATGGCCGCCCACATACCAGGTCTCGTAATCGCAGTCGTGCTTCTCCATCACGCGCAAAGCGGCCCCCGAATCGAACAAGGCGAAGTTGAGCGGCATTCTTACCAGGCACGCATCCACACCTTCCTGCGCGAGAAGGTGCAGCAAGGGGGCGTATGCGCTGGCCTCCACCTTGGCCCCAGGATAGAACACCAACGCCGTCGTGGTCGAGGGGCCATCGAAGCGCCAACCGTACTCGGTCTCCTCCACCGTCACACCACCCCCCGACTCCAATGCCTCGAGCGCCGTGGCATCCGCCCGATAATAGTCCGAGAAGTACGCCGCGCCGACGAGCATGAGCAACGCCATCACGCCCAGGACGACCAACGGCCATTTTTGGCGCTTGGTTCTCATCGCACTCCCACCATCTCCCCCATCATGGCGCCGCAACGCCCTACGTACGTGCATCGACAGCCAGCCACAAAACCATCCCGTAAGAAGTACTGATGGTATCAGTTTGAGCAGGCCGCACTACGGGGACAGGAAAAAACGGCTCGCACGTGAGTAAGCAATCATGGCAACCCGCGAGGGGAACCTTCCCTTTGGCGTCTGCCTATAGTGGGCAGACGCCCATCGTCCGGATGCTTGAGGGTTTGTCTAACCCTCAAGTTGAGGGTTAGACAAACCCTCAAGCATCCGGTACTTTTTGTAGGGAAAGTCGGGTAATTGGGGTATCTCAACCCTCAATCATAGGCCCCTGACCCACGGTTTTCTCGTGCAAAACCCCCCTTCGAGAAGCGCAATTCGCCACACACGGAACATTAACTATGCAACTACATGCCACGTGCTGAAGCGTTCTCTTGAGGTCCCGCGACAGTGACCCACGAGGGGCGCACGGACGTGGTTTTACCCTTCCCCGGACATGGATTCGGTGCAATTTGAGGTCATTTTTGACGTGTGCCAGGACACTTCGAAGAGAGGAAAATGGGCCGACTTTTGGGTCCTGCTTGTTGCCTCTGGAGGTCAACTCTTTGGAACGCTCGACCACCTTTGCCTAGGTCTGCATAACTTTTGGAGAGCCCCAAAAGGAACTCGGAATCATGGGCGATGGTTCGCCCACCGCAACGGTTCGAAACGCCAACGGGACGCACACGAGGCACACACGACCCAGTTCCAGGAAGTGTCAATATGCATACACGCGCGTGACCACAAGAGACGTCAGAAGGAGGGAAATCAGGCACACCGAGAGCCGCCCGACACACATGCGATGACGACCCATTGGCGCCAGATCCGAGAAGTTCCAAGCACCGATATTGAAGATGAGCCCACTCTCGCCTGCCTCCATAAACATACATCATTAAATCATTTGACTGACCACGCACTGGCGAGCACCGCGATGCGACGACCCTACGATAGGTAAATCCGACACCTCGTGAGCGTGTAATGCGATTGAAGCAAGAAAACGTATAGCACGCATCGCCCGCATGGGCACGAACACGTGCTACAAGGCCCTGTATCCGAGCTGGCATCGCATGGGTTTGAGCGTTACGCTGGCATTTCGTGGGGTAATTGGAGCAACTCCAGAATCGTTAATCATTCTGAATGCCATTGCAAAAAAATACTGCGTTAGCCCCCTGTCTGCCCATGTGCGTAGTCCCCATCCTGTATAATACGTTCGTCTTATTGTCGTGACGCATTGCACCTCAGACGAAGCACCAACGTGGATGCGCCACAGAGAGAAAGGAGTACGTATGAAGCACACGGCACATTCGTGGGCGAGACGGGGACTTGCGTTCCTGCTCTCGCTGTCTATGGCGGGAGGAGGTGTACCAGCCAATGCCTACGCCGAGGCCCTGAACCCGTCTGACGACGCCATCGAGGAGACTACCGACGAGGAATCCCCCGCCATAACGGAGGAGGAAGCCGTCAGTGAAGTTCAGGAAGCCTCTGAAACTCAGGAAGTCCAGGGCGAAGAGGGCAATCAGAATGCCCAGGAAGCTCAGGACATCCAGAGCAACGAGGGCGGCGAAGCCGCCCCGGACGTAATCGATGTCCAATCCATCGAGGAAGGCAATCCTGCCCAAGAGCAGGCACCTCCCGCGATGCCCGCATTCGACGGAGAAGCCACAGTTGGTAACGTCATCGTTCGCGTACATGCGGATGAGGGCGCATTCCCCGAGGGTGTCCACCTCGAGGCTAGCTATGTCGATGGAGACACGGCACAGGCTGCTATTAGCGCAGCGATTGACCAACTTGGCGAAAACGAGAACGTTGCCAGCAGCGTCGCACTCGACGTGCGCGTCGTCGATGCCGCAGGCAACGAGGTCGAGCCGGCGAACGGCATGCCCGTTCAGGTGTCGTTCCAAACGGCACAGATTGCCGACGAGTCCCTCAACGCCAGCGTCTTCCACGTGCAGGACGACGGCGCGACGGTCCAGCTCGACGCCACGGAGAGCGGCGACACCATAGTTGCCACGACGGACAGCTTCTCGACATACCTGATCACGTTTACAGGTACAGACGAAGACACGGGCAATCAGACGGGTCAATACTTCCTCAACGTGAACTCGTACCCCGCTACCGTTCAAGTCACAGATGTGCTAGAGAGCATAATTCCCAATTGGCGCGATTGCACTGATTGGCAATTCTCGAGTACGAGTCTGTCTCTGACCGGAAATAACCCAAGTGATCCTAGTGTTTGCTCATTCACGATTGAGGCCAATGGCACTTACTCGATTACGGCAAAACGCAACGAACCTGCCGAAGGAATGCCAGGAAATAGCATTCCGAAGACAACCACCATCCAGATTGTTGCCGGGGAGTTCTCGTCCGATCCCGAAAGCACCGACCTCGCCAACGCAGAGGTCACCATCGAGGACAAGGTCTACACCGGGCGCAACGTCACGATCGAGTCCGCCGACGTCACGGTCACGCTGAACGGAAAGACTCTCACTCCGGTTGTTGACTACGGCCTCGACAGAAGCGACTACTCTTACAAGAACGTCGGCACCGGCTACGAGGTAGTCGTCAAGCCAGGCGAAGGCAGCGACTACACCGGGTCGAAGTCCGCGTTCTTCAACATCGTGCCCGCGACTCTTAAGGTCTCCGGCATCACCGCGAAGGACAAGGCCTACGACGGCAACGCCAACGCGACGCTCATTACCGCCGGCGCCACATTCGAGCGCGAGGATGGCCAACCGCTCGCCGATACGCTTACCGTCAGCGTCACCGGCACCTTCGCCAGCCGCGAGCCCGGCACCAACAAGACCATCACCTTCACCACCATCTCCCTCGGCGGCGACGCGGCCGGCAACTACGTCGTGAGCACCGCCAGCCAGAACCAGACCACGGCCAGCATCACGAAGAAGAAGGTCAGGGTCTACGGCATCACCGCCCAGGACAAGACCTACGACGGCAACACCACGGCAACGGTAGACGCCTCGGGCGCGGTCTTCGAGGGCATCGTTCCCGGCGAGCGCCTGACCGTCGAGGGCCTCAGCGGCGAGTTCGGGAGCGCGGAGGTCGGCCAGAACAAGACCGTGAGCCTCTCCAGCTACGAACTCGGCGGCGCCACCCTCCATTACACGCTCGACACGGCGGCAAGCCAGAAGACAGCCACCGCGAGCATCCTGCCGCTCGGCGACCTCTCCGAGGCTCAAGTTACAGTCGAGGATCAGGTCTACAGCGCCCAGCAGATCACACCCAACACCGCCGGCGACTTCACCGTCAAGCTCACCGTCAACGGCGAGGAGAAGACCCTCACCTACGGCACCGACTTCACGGTCGACCCCAACGGATACGGCGAGAACCGCAACGTAGGCACCGGGACCGCGACCATCGTAGGCATGGGCGGCTACTCGGGCTCCAAGGCAGCCTCGTTCAACATCCTGCCAAAGCCAGTGACCGTCACTGGCATCACGTCCGGCAACAAGGCCTACGACGGCACGCCAGACGCAGTGGTCGACGACACCAACCCGACCATCGACGGCAAGATCGACGGAGACGACCTGACCGTGAGCGCCACGGGCACGTACGTCGACGCCGACGGCAACCCGACCGCCCAGCAAAACAACACCAACGTCAAGCTCACGCTGACGCTCGGCGGCAAGGACGCGGGCAACTACGCGCTCTCCGAAGAGAGCCAGAAGACGGCCGAGGGCAAGATCGAGGCGGCGAGCTTCGAGAACGCCACCATCACCATCGACGACCAGCAGTACACCGGCGAGCAGATCAAGCCGACCGAGTTCAGCGTCAAGGTGGGCGACGAGACCCTCACCGCAGGGACTGACTACGAGATCGTCGAGACCGGCTACGGCACGAACGTCGACGTCGCGGACGGCGGCACGCTCACCATCAGCGGCAAGGGCGGCTACGCCGGCAGCACGGCGACCGGCGAGTTCAAGATCCTGCCCCTCGAGGTCACGGTCTCCGGCATCACCGCCGAGGACAGGGCCTACAACGGCTCGGCCAAGGCAACGCTGGTCTACGACGGCCTGCAGCTCGCGGGCGTCGTGGAGGCGGACGAGGGCAAGGTCGCCGTCGAGGCCACCGGCACGTTCGACAACCCGAACGCCGGCAGCAACAAGCCCGTCACCATCAGCGGACTCACGCTGACGGGCGAGAAGGCCGGCAACTACAAGCTCAAGGCGGAGGGCCAGCAGGAGGCCACCACGGCCAGCATCACGAAGCGCGCCGTGGTCGTCACCGGCATCAAGGCCCAGGACAAGCAGTACGACGGCAACACCGAGGCCGAGCTCGACCTGACCACGGCCGAAATCTCCAACCTCAGGGACGAGGGCATCTCCGTCGCGTCGGCCAAGGGCGCCTTCGAGGACGCCGACGCCGGCCAGGGCAAGACGGTCTCCATCACCGGCATCACGCTCGGCGGCGACGCCGCGGCCAACTACAAGGTCCACAGCACGAGCCAGGCCGAGGACACCGCCGACATCACCCCCGCCCCCATCAGCGCCACAGACATCACCGTCGAGGACCAGACGTACTCCGGCAAGCCCCTCGAGCCCGAGCCGACCGTCACCTTCGGCGGCCAGGAGCTCGTCGAGGGCACCGACTACGAGGTCGTCTCGTACAATGACAACGAGCACGCCGGCACCGCTACCGTGACCATCAAGGGCATGGGCAACTTCGAGGGCGAGACGACCGTCCCCTTCAGGATCGCCAGGCTCAAGGTAAAGGTGGAGGGCATCGAGGCCGACGACAAGCAGTACGACGGCACCACCACCGCCACGCTCACGTTCGACGCGGCCAAGGTCGTGACGGCCGACGGGTCGGAGGTGCCCGACGTGGACCTCGACTCCCTGAGCGTGACCGCCACCGCCACCTTCGACGATGCCAAGGTCGGCGAGGACAAGAACGTCACCATCGGCAACATCGCCATCGCCGGCGACGTAGCGAGTGACCTCGAGCTCGCCTCGACGACCGACACGACCACGGCGAGCATCACCAAGCGCGAGATCACGTTCTCCGGCATCACCGCCGAGGACAAGACCTACGACGGCACCACCGCCGCCACGCTCGACACCTCCAACCTC
>CADBYM010000013.1 GCA_902798915.1 uncultured Coriobacteriaceae bacterium
TCGCGAAAGGATGCGCTTGCGCGCAGGACTCATCCGAACACGTACGGCTGTCAATTGAAAAAAGAGGAAGATGTTCGGATGAGCTCACAACTCAACCACTGACGAGAAAGTGGTCAGAAAGTGTCGCTTTTCATGGAAGACTATTGTGTGGTGACTGGTCTGTGCTATGATATCCACCCATAAGGGCCTATGGCGCAACGGTTAGCGCAGGGGACTCATAATCCCTGGGTTGGGAGTTCGAATCTCTCTGGGCCCACCAGAATCTCAGCAGGTCAGGCGAGCGTCTGGCCTGCTTTTTGTTGGAGCAGCATTTGCTTCATGCCACAGACGAGCGCAACGGCCGCGATACCCATGGTGAGGGCGGTCAGCATTCGAGTTCGATGTCAGGCAACGACATGTCAAAAGCGTATAATCCTTCTCATGTATTACTTGCTTTGACAAGATGGAGCTGATGCCGGAGGGCTTGGGCCGTGAGTGGTGATTCATGCGCCAAAAGATCGTTCTCTACGGAAAGCGGTGTGGTTGCCTACTGGGTAGACGCCACCGCCGGAGAGGATGCGCCATGGCTTGTCTTCCTGCCTGGGCTAACTGCCGACCACACGCTCTTTGACGCCCAAATGGCGCACTTCCATGGCAAGGCGAGGTGCTTGGTTTGGGACGCGCCTGCGCATGGGGAGTCTCGTCCCTATCCGCTCGACTTCTCGATGGATGACTACGCACGGATCCTAGGCACCATGCTCTGCGCGGAGGGAATCGAGCATCCCGTGCTGGTGGGCCAGTCCCTTGGTGGCTACGTCTCCCAGGCGTTTATCGACCTCTTTCCCGGTGTGGCTGCAGGCTTCGTCTCGATTGACTCTGCGCCGCTCAAACGCCGATACTACCCAACTTGGGAGGTCAAGGCTCTGCGGCACACCAAGGGCATGTACCTTGCCATCCCGTGGCCCCTGCTCAAGCCTTGGGGTGCGTGGGGTGCCGCCACGACGGAGCGTGGTCGGGCCAACATGCGCTCGTTCATGGATGGCTACACGAAGCGGGAGTATTGCGACCTCGCCGCTCATGGCTATCGCATGTTGGCCGATTCGGTTGAGGCAAAGAGGACCTACGACATCGAGTGTCCCGCGCTCTTGCTCTGTGGCGAGAATGACCACGCCGGTGACGTAAGGCCGTTCAACCGCAAGTGGTCTGCAGGCGAGGGAATCCCACTCGTGTGGGTGCCCGGCGCGGGCCACAACTCCAATGTTGACAACCCGACGTTCGTCAACGGGCAAATCGAGGAGTTTGTCCGCAGCTTGCGCACTCTATCAACTTGACGAAGTGCCAACTAGCAAGAGACGATCGGTCGCGGAGGGCACGGCTACCCTTACGTCAAAGAAACATAGCATGCACGGCAAATTGTGCTACGCTCAAACTCACTGTGGCTTTGTGGAAGGGAGACTAGAGGTGTCGTCAGAGGCCAAGCGGGTCAAGCTCTTGACCCTTGCAGAGATGTTTTTGGGGCTAATCGTTTTGGTGGGCGGCATTGTGGCGGCCGTCATGGGCCTGCTGGACCTGACGGCGGGCATCGTCCTTGCGGCAGAGGGCATTGTCGGCCTCTTGTTCGGTGCCCGCGGAGCGCTCATCGCCAACGTTCCGGCCCGCATCGGCAAGCTTGTGCGCATCGCGCTCGTCGTTGTGCTCATACAAATCGCATGCTGCGTGGTCGTCGGCTACATTACAGGTGCGGACGAACAGCCCGAGATCGTGGCGATCGTTGGCGGTGCGCTGCTGCCAATCATTTCGTTCGTGATCATGGTTCTTTCGCGCGGGATGGCAAAGCGTGCTGAGCGATAGCTCGGGGGCGAGCGCGATTGCGCCAGAAGACATCCTGACCTCGCGGAACCTCGCCGCCTTCATCGATGCGAGTCCCACACCTTTCCATGCAGTCGTCGAGCTCTGTCGGAGGCTTGACGAGGCAGGGTTCACGCGGCTTGAGGAAGCGGAGGCGTGGGACCTTGCAAAGGGGAGAGGGTACTACGTCACTCGCGACGGCTCAAGCCTCATCGCGTTTCGCATCCCTTCCGATGCCGCGTCGCTCGCGTTCAGGATTGTAGCCACGCATGTCGACTCTCCTGCGCTGCGCATCAAGCCAGTGGCCGACCTTCCCGGTCCGGGCACGTACCTCCGTCTCAACGTCGAGGGGTATGGTTCTCGTATCGAGCGGTCGTGGCTCGACCGGCCGCTCGCACTTGCCGGTCGCATCTTTGCAGAGCGAGACGGGCGCATTGAGGGTCGTTTGGTGGTCCTCGACGACGTGGTGAACATCCCTAGCGTTGCCATTCATCTCAATCGAAAGGTGAACGAAGAGGGTGCGCTCAACGTGCGGGCAGACCTCTGTCCACTCATGTCTGCGGGACGAGTTGGCCAAGGGGGCCTCGATGGTCTGCTCGCGCGTGAGCTCGACCTCGCTCCACAGGCGCTCCTTGCCTATGACCTCATCGTCTGCAATCGGCAGCATGGCCTTGTGTGGGGCGCCGAGAACGAGTTTGTCTCCGCTCCTCGCCTCGATAACTTGCAGGGAACGTATGCCGCGCTGGAAGGATTCGTCGGTGCGGGAGAGGGCCGCGCCGTGCCTATGCTGTGCTGCATGGATAACGAGGAGGTCGGATCCCGCACGAGGAAGGGTGCTCTGTCGAGCTTTATGGTGGGAACGATCGAACGCGTGGCCCATGCGCTCGGAGAGGACGATGAGGGCTTCCGTCGTGCCATTGCACGTTCCTTTGCCGTGAGCAGCGACAACGCGCATGCCGTGCATCCCAACCATCCGGAGCTGACGGACGAGGGCAACCGCGTGTGGCTGAACGGCGGGGTAGTCATCAAGGAGAACGCTCAACAGCGCTATGCGACGGATGCGCTCAGTCGTGCCGTCTTTGAGGAGATCTGCCGCAGGGCGCACGTCCCCACACAACACTACGCAAACCGTAGTGACATTCCGTGTGGATCGACAATTGGCAACATGCTTGCAAGCAGTCTTGGTGTGCCTACGGTCGACATCGGCGCTGCGCAACTTGCCATGCATTCGGCGTTCGAGACTGCCGGCGTCTGCGACACGGGTCATCTTATGAGGGCGATTGCGGCGTTCTACGAGACTGCGCTGCTAGGCGAACCGAATTGGCCGTTGCGCTCGGCCTAGGTTCTGGGCGAAGAGAAGCCCCGGGACGCCGTTAGAAGCGTCCTGGGGACTTCCCGTTGGTTTGACCGTGAGGTTAGTCTCCGAAGTTGATGCCGAGGAGTTTGGCCTGCTGCACGAGTTGGCTTGCGGGATCGACGGTCTTCAGGCGACCTGCGACGATGTCGAGCGGGACGCACACGATTTCGCGGTTCTTGTCGGCGACCATGAAGCCCCACTCGTTGTTGAGGATGCCCGAGGCGGCCTCGACGCCGACTTGCGTGGCGAAGACACGGTCTGCCGCGCAGGGCTGACCGCCGCGCTGGGTGTGGCCTGGGACGGCGACGCGAATCTCGCGACCGGTCTTCTCGAAAATCTCGTTTGCGATTTCGTAGGCGACCGAGTGTCCGCGCTCGGCCACCTTCTTCTTGTACTTCTTCTTGGGGAGCTTGGCATCCTGCTTGGAGATGGCGCCCTCGGCGGCCACGATGATGGAGAAGCGGCTGCCGGTGCCGTCGCGGTGTTCGATGGTCTCGACGACCTTGTTGATGTCGTAGGGAATCTCCGGAATGAGGATGACGTCGGCGCCGCCGGCGATGCCTGCGTACAGCGGGATCCAACCGACCTTGTGACCCATGATCTCGATGACGAAGACGCGGCCATGCGAGCTGGCGGTGGTGTGGATGTCGTCGATGCACTTGGTTGCAATCTCGATGGCTGAGTCGAAGCCGAAGGTGTAGTCGGTTCCCCACGTGTCGTTATCGATGGTCTTGGGCAGCGCGATAACGTTGAGGCCCTCTTCCGACAGACGGTTGGCGGTCTTGGTCGAGCCGTTACCACCGGCCATGACCAGACCGTCGAGTTGGAGTTCCTTGTAGGTCTGCTTCATAGAGGCGACTTTGTCGAGGCCCTCGGGCGTGGGCTCGTCAAGTAGCTTGAAGGGGGTGCGACTCGTGCCAAGCATGGTGCCACCCTGCGTGAGGATGCCCTTGAAGTCGATGGGCGTGAGCTTGCGATAGTTGCCGTAGATCATGCCGCGGTAACCGTCCAGGAAGCCATAGATCTCCACTGGACCATTGAATTGTGCGTAGAGGGTCTTTGCAACGCCGCGCAGCGCCGCGTTGAGCGCCTGGCAATCGCCACCACTCGTGAGCATTCCGATTCGAAGCATGTATCGTCCTCTCGGTTGGGTACAGACAAGGGGTATTGTGGCACGGTGTTTTTTCGTTGCGATTTCCAAGTACGAAATGCATCAAATCAATAGGCGAACGGATGTTGCGCCGACTTGGGAGTGGCGTGTGGCGGCAAAGGTTATGGAGTTGTTTCTCGTGGGATGCCAGCGATGCCACCATGGACGAGTTGCGGTACCCTCTTTTGGTTTGAGAAAGGTGGCCCGACATGCGCGTAGCTGACGTTCACGTACACATCTATCCCGATAAGATTGCCGGTAAGGCAGCTCAGAGCATCGGTGACTTCTACAACGTTGTCATGGCCGAGAATGACGGCTCGGTCTCCCGGCTCATGGAGCGCGTCGAGGACACCGAGATCGAGCGCTGCGTCGTGCATTCCGTTGCGGTGCGGGCGGGAACGGTGAGGAGCATCAACGACTTCATTGCGCACACCTGCAACGAGCATCCGGAACTCGTGGGGTTCATGACGCTGCATCAGGAGACGCCCGACATGGCGGCGGAGATCGAGCGTGCCAGCGAGCTGGGTCTAAGGGGCATCAAGCTTCATCCCGACACTCAAGCGGTGAACATGGACGACGAGCGCCTCATGGAGGCGTATGCCGTGGCAGAGCGGCGGGGACTGCCCATCATCTTCCACTGCGGAGACTATCGCTACGACTACTCGCATCCTCGACGCCTGCTGCACATCCTGCATGAGTTCCCCAACCTCGTGGTCAACGCGGCGCACTTCGGGGGCTGGTCCATTTACGACTACGCGTTGGAGTTCCTCGAGCACGAGAGGTGCTTCTTGGACGTGTCCAGCTCGATGCGCTACATCGGCCCGCGTCGCACGCGGGAGCTCGTCGAGGCATATGGGTATGATCGCATCATGTTTGGCTCGGACTTTCCCATGTGGACGCCAGGTGACGAGCTCGAGCTATTCCGGGCCGCAGGCTTCTCTGAGCGTGAGCTCGAGCGTATGTGCTGGCATAATGCGGAGAGGTTTCTCGGAATGAGCCTGTAGGGCCATTCAATGACCGCTCCTCCGCGGGTGGCGTGGGAACGTGGTTGATCGTAGGGGAGATGCGCTTTGGAGAAGAAGAGCTGGTCTGATGCTATGAGTGACCTTGTGGACGACCTCAGGAGCTACGTCATCCACATCGAGCTCTACGTGCGCATGCTCCTGCGCTGGATTGTGGCGTCCGGACTCATCGGGATCGTATCCGGCTTGGTGGGCACGGCCTTCCACAGGGGTGTGGAGATGGCCACCGACTTCCGCATGTCTCACTTTTGGATTCTGTGGACGCTACCTGTCGCGGGCTTGCTTGCGGTGGGCATTTATCGGCTGCTGAAGGTCGAAGGCTTGGGAACCGACACGGTGATTGAGCAGATACGCACGGGGGAGGGCCTTTCGCTGCGGCTTCTGCCCGCAGTCTTCACCGCAACCATCGTCACGCACCTCGCGGGCGGCTCATCTGGTCGTGAGGGTGCGGCCCTGCAGATGGGCGGTGCCATCGGTTTGGGTGTGGGGCGCACCCTTCGTCTGGACGAGCGCGACCGGAGCACGGCGACCATGGCGGGGATGGCCGCGCTCTTCTCGGCGCTCTTTGGCACGCCGATCGCCGCGACCGTCTTTGCCATGGGCGTCATCAGCGTGGGCGCTATCTACCACGTCGCGTTCGTGCCGTGCCTCATCGCGTCGCTGGTCTCCTTCGAGACCTCGTTGCGGTTGGGGGTTGAGCCCACGCGGTTCTTGGTTGAGGCGGTTCCGCGTGTCACACCGCTTTGCGTGGCTCAGGTGGCCTTGCTCGCGTGCCTGTGTGGCATGCTCTCTGCGGTGTTTTGCGAATCGGTCCATCGAACGGAGCGTCTGGCGCACAGGTGGCTTCCCAACCCTTGGATTCGGGCTGCCGCCGGTGGCTGCGCCATCCTTGCGCTCACGCTGATGCTGGGCACCCAAGACTACAACGGTGCGGGCATGGGGGGCATCGTGGGCGCCGTGGAGTCGGGGACTGCAGGAGCCTTCGCGTTCATGTGGAAGATCGTATTCACGTCAATCACCCTGGCCGCAGGCTTCAAGGGAGGCGAGGTCGTGCCGAGCTTCTTCATTGGTGCGACCTTCGGTTGCGTGGTGGGGCCGATGCTCGGTTTGCCAGCCAGCTTTTCTGCCGCAGTCGGCTTGGTCTCGGTGTTCTGTGGCGCGACGAACTGTCCCTTGGCATCACTGTTCCTGGCGGTGGAACTATTTGGTCCGGAAGGTCTGCTGCTCTTCGCGGTTGCGTGTGGGTTCGCGTTTGTAATGTCTGGTTACTATGGGCTGTACTTCTCACAGCGCATCCTCTACGACAAGCTGAAGGCGACCTTCATCGATGCGCATGCCAACGCATATCACGAGGGTGCCGCTCGACAGTGAACTCATTCGTCTTGGTAATGGCTATGGAGGGAATCATCATGACACTGGCGGAAATCGACGAATACATACTTGGGCACTATGACGCCGAGTCCGGGCATTCGTTCGAGACGGATCGCAGCGTAACCGTCTACAGCAGGTCCGACAACAGGAAGTGGTTTGCCGCTACGAAGAACATCGGGTGCCGCTATCTGGGCGTTGAGCGTGAGGGGCGCATCGACATTCTCAACGTGAAGCTTGCTCCGCCCATGGTCAGGTCGCTTCGCAATCGTGAGGGGTTCATGCCCGCATGGAAGATGAATCAGAACGGCTGGGTCACGGTCTTACTCGATGGGTCCGTTGCCGATGAGGAGCTCAAAGATCTTCTCGACCAGGCCTTTCGGGTTGTCGGTGCCAAGGGAGGGCGTTCCGGCAGACGAGCGTGAGGGGTGGTTCCGATGAGGCCGGCGGTACAGAATGTCGCAATTGTCAGTCTCTCTGCCGGTACGCTCGGCGAACGATACGTGAGCCACGAGCTGACGATCGGGGTCAAACGTCTTGAGCGCATGGGTCTTACCGTGCGCTTCATGCCCCATGCCCTCAGGGGCGTCGACTATGTGCGTGAGCATCCCGAGAAGCGTGCCGCAGACCTCTTGCAGGCCTTGGAAGACCCATGCGTCGACATGATTCTCTGTGCCATTGGTGGTGACGACACCTATCGGCTGCTCCCACACCTCTTTGACCATGGCGAGCTCGCTGCAGCGGTCTCGTCGGCTTCTCGCAAGGTCTTTCTGGGCTTCTCTGACTCGACGGTCAACCATCTCATGTTCCACAAGGTGGGGATGCAGACGTTCTACGGCCAGTCCTTCCTTGCTGACATCTGCGAGATGGGCGAGCACATGCTTCCGTACTCACGTCGTAGCTTCGAGGAGCTTGTCCGAACGGGGACGATACGCGAGGTGAGGCCGAGCGGGACGTGGTACGAGTCGCGGGTGGACTTCAGGCCAAGTCAGGTGGGCACACCGCTCGTCGCCCGCCGAAACCAGGGATTCAAGTTGCTGCAGGGTAGTGCCACCTTCTCGGGAGAAGTGCTCGGGGGCTGCATCGATACCTTCTTCGACTTCTTCGACGGAAGGCGCTATGCCGATATGCCCGCTCTCTGCAAGCGCTACGGCATCTTTCCGAGCGCGGGGGAGTGGGTCGGAAAGATCCTGTTGCTTGAGTCCAGCGAGGAGAAGATCAGCCCAGTCGCGTATCGGACGGCGCTGGCGGCACTCAAGGGTGAAGGCGTCTTCTCTGCGGTGTCGGGTATTCTTGTGGGCAAGCCGGTTGACGAGCTTTATGCTGAGGAGTACGAGCGTGCGCTCGTGGAAGTCATCGACGACCCTGACTTGCCGGTACTCTGCAACGTCAACGTGGGGCATGCTCAGCCCCGATACATCATCCCCTTTGGTCCAAGGGCCGAGGTCGATGCACGCGAGCAGGTCATCAGGTTCGTGGGCTAGTCGATAGTATGTCCCATGTCTGTTTTCATCTGCGATTTTGAGCTTGTCGATCACGACAACGACGGTACGTACTTCGTCTATCCCGTCGGATTGCCCGGCGCGACTGCGGGATATGGCATGGCCGCTCCTTCCGTGAACTACTCCGACCGGTGCCGCCGGATGGCATATATGGTCAGTCTCGTTACTATCGTGGTGACGAACACCACGACGAAGAGTGTTGCGAGATCCATGCATGCCTCCTTGTTGGTGTACGATAACCCAACGGCAGGGGGAGCACATGCTCCCCCGCCTACTCATCAACCCTGCCGCATGTGCTTGCCAGCGCCCTTGCGGTGGGGCTTGCGGTTCTCAATGGCCTTGATGATAAAGTGGGAGTCGACGTTTCCCAAGACCGTGGCGAGAACCTCAATGGCGAATGCATCCAATTTGACCACCTCCTTCCGTCCGACTGACAAGCAAAGTGCACCACATGCTAGAGGTTTATACATAGCACATGCCGTATATTTCTCATCACAAATCGGACTTGATGATTATGGCCAAGCCGAACCCGAGGCGTAGTAACGGCAACGCGAGACGCAAGCCCGTGCGATGGCTTCGCGCCCAGGGCATGCCGTGCTGGATATGCCAGGCGCTCGGCTTCGAGGGGACCATCGACTACTCAGAAAAGCCGCGTGAGATGTATGGCAATCTCATTGACCCTAAACTCCCTTTATCACGGCGATATAGGCTGGAAAACATCACGGGAAATGACAACGAGATAAAGGACGTCTTTGTTCATGACATGCTGTCTGAGAACGGATTTGCTGTAAGCAGTCGCCTTATTATCAACCAGGGGGGTGCCGAGAACATCGACATAGACCTCAAAGGGCACCTATGCGAAGTAAAAAGCCCTGAGGCGGGACCGAATCCCGGCGCGAAGGACGAGCTCAAATTTGCGTATCGTGACGTTCAAAGAGCCCGACATCAATTCGAAGATAGAGTGAAGAAACAGGGCAAGAGCCCCGTGCCCATGCGAATTGTAATGAGCAACTACTACACGAAGTTTGACGAAAGCCGCGAAGAAGATATCTTCCGTAGATTTTGCTATGAAGTGCGGCGTCAAGGGTTTGCCGAAGCACTGTTTATCACTAAGGCTGGAGTGGTCCTACGCGCCATCTAAGAAAGAAGAGGCCAAAAAGCTCCGTCTGCACAGCGCTTATGGCCTCAATCGAAGTTTATCACACATCGGGGCGTGGCGGAACTGGCAGACGCGGGTGCCTCAGAAGCACGTGGGCGCAAGCCCGTGCGGGTTCGACTCCCGCCGCCCCGACCACCTTCACAGGAACGGCAGGGCGATCTTCGCGTCCTTGAGGAACTCTTATGGTTGCTCTCGGTTTTCGACGTAAACGATTGATAAAAAAACAGGCCAGACACACCGTCTGACCTGCGAAAATTCTGGTGGGCGATGCTGGATTCGAACCAGCGACCCCATCCGTGTGAATGTGTGTATAAACTCTGCAATCTATAGGACGTTTGCGGACGCTAAAGGATTCTAACAGAAATAGAGTGACAAAACAGCAGGTAAAAGATGGTGTTAACCTACACCGACTTCTCAATCATGGTATAAGTAAGGACGTGGATGGACGGCGGTAACGTGCAACATTGCAGCCCACTTGCAGCCCACCCGCGACCAATCTGCAGCCCACTTGGGTTGCACGTTAAGAAGGAGGCACAATGGCACACCACAAGCGCGAGTATTCGAATGGAAAGGTTAGCGCGTACAAGAGGCGCGGTAAGCTCGTGTGGAGGATGACGGTAGACGAGTACACCGTCACCGACGCAACCGACGAGCGCGGCCTCGCCCTGTTCGAGGCGAACGGCACAAGGAGGGTCACGAGGACCCGACGCGTTCTCACCAAGCAGCTTGACATACCCTGTATCCAGTACAAGGACCGAAACGGCAACATTTCCTACCGCAACAAGGCCAAGGCAGAGGCAGCGTTCAAGGAGTGGCGCAACAGCCTGCTCGCCAAGGCGGAGAGCGACTATGAGCTCGCGCTTGCCAAAGAAGGCGCGAGGAAGTTCAGCTATGCGAGCATGACGATACCGAGGTTCGTTTCGATGTACATCGCGGAGCTCGAGGCCGACGGCACGCAGCCATCGACCACCAACGGCTACCGCAACGCTACGGCAAAGCTCTGTCGTTTCTTCGAGCACAAGACCATCGGGGAGCTCACATCAGACGACCTTACGGCGTTTGAGCGCCACTTCCGCAAGGAAGGGCTCAGCGACACCACCCTTGGCAAGGCAGAGCGTATCCTGAAGCAGGCGGTGAAAGCCCACAAGAAGCAGATCGGATTTGAGAACCCCTTTGACGAGCACCTCATACCGGCACCCAACGGGCCAGACCCCAACCCGCTTGACGAGCGAAGCCTCGAGCTCGTGAAGGCCGACATAGCGGCGAGCAGGCCTACGCAGTTCATGACCGCCGTTGAGCTCGCGCTGAGAACGGGCATGCGCCAAGGCGAGGTTTGCGGCCTTCGGTGGTGCGACGTGAGCCTCGACCATGGGCGCATCCACATCTGCAACGCAATCGGACGCAAGGACGGCGGCACCTGCTACGAGAAGGTACCGAAGACCAACAAGCGCAAGAAGGGCAAGGCCGACCGCTTCATCCCGATTTCGGCAAAGGTGCGCCGCATTCTGGAGCGTCGCTTTTCCTTCATGGTGGAGGAGTACAAGGAGGTCCACATCGGTTGCGATGACCACGAGGCACGTGATGCCGTCGCAAAGATGTTCGTCGTTGGAACCACAGACGGGAGGTTTCAGAACCCGACCGTTCTCAGCCGAACATGGCGAGGCTACAGCATGAACCTCACCGGGACAAAGGGCCGACGGCCAGTATTTCACGACCTGAGACATAGTTACGCCTCATATGCCATCGCCAACGGAATTGACCCGGTGACTGTCGCGGGCATTCTGGGCCACTCCGACCCGAGCATCACGATGCGCATCTACGCTGACGTGTTGCCGAAGACAGCGGTGGCGGCACAAGACAAGATGGACGAAATTCTCTAAGGAGGCACTCCCATGACCGACTCTCTGCAAGCAATCGTCGCGGCGCTGCTCTTCGGAGAGGACGCCGGCCTTGCGGCCACGGATGGCGGCGCGGCATTCTACCCCGGAGGCCGCTGCATCGTCACCGTCAGCGAGGGCGCGCGCGAGCTGCTGGCCGAGGCATGGAGCACTGCAGAGCGGTACGAGCCCACCATGGGTCGCGGTGGCATCGCACGATACGATCTGAGAGGAGGTGATAGAGTGAATGCTGCGGAGGTACCGTGTGCATAACGTTTGGCGACGGGCACACGGCACCCCATGGGACGGGACGGGCGCACCCGAATTTGCGCCCACCTCTGGAGAAAGGGTAACACAATGACAAGGGACCAAATCACTTGCAAGCTCGCGAAAGCTCTTGAAATGACAGCCATGCTCGAGGAGACTACAAAGGGCGACATGAACACCTGCGCTGGCGGCATCCGCCACACGCTCGACGCAATCAGCGCAGAGATCATCGACGCACTCGAGGGGCTCGAGCTTCTTGGCAACGACGAGTAGGTAATAGTCATGGGGACACAGGTAAAGACTTTCTTTACATTTATGGATTACGAGCGGTTGGACTTCCCATATAGAGACTATCCGCTAAGGGATGCCGTGTATCCCATTTATGCGTATGCGCGCGACAATGGAGTGGACGCGACCGCGTACACCTATGACTACAGCGCCATAACACAACGCCTAAAGGAGATGGTGAGCGAGGCCAAGGCGCTTTGCTCAGCCAACGGCGAGGAGTTGGCATCACGCCTTAGCATCTCGCGCAGGTCGCTGGACAAGTACATCGCGAGCCCCTACGACTTCCCCTGCGATCCGCTCGCGCACCTCTGCGCCATGACCAGTCACGACTATGACTGGGTACGCTGGGGCGTTACCCATCCAGACGGAGCCTACGGCGAGGGCACCGTCTCACCGGAGGACATCGCGACCATGTACGCGCAGCTCAGCGAGACCGACAGGGCGTGCATCAGCCGGATCATCCGCCCAATGTACTGGGACGCGTGGCGCTAGCCATTGTGTGTTTCATGTGAACGTCAACTGAATGGCATTCGCCGCCTTTTCGTGTCGTGGGCAGTTTCAACCGAGACTCTGCCCACGGCATCGTTCTTTTGCCGATAAGCGTACGGCAGTCAGGCAAAAGGGCACGAGGTTTTGCCCGATACAAAATCTGATGTACACATTCTCGCAAAACCCCAGCTCAGCAGGCATTTAGCACATGCGCTACTGTGATTGTGTCACGCGGCGGACGTGCAAGGCCCACGGGAGAAAGGAGGCGCACGGCAGGGCTTCGCCATGGACGCAGCGAGGATAACGGCGGGCAGAATGCCCGCAGGCAGAAAGGAATCATTCACATGGCTGACACAATCGCAACACGGAACAAGACAACGATGGCGCTCAAGGACCGTGAGCCCGCCACGCAGGCGGACCTGGACAGGGCGCGGAGCTTGGTGGAGGTCAGCACGGCGGACGCGGCATGGCTCGCGAACATGAGCTATAGGCGTTTTCGCGAGCGCATGGCCAAAGGGCAGATACCCGGCACGCGCCGCGTGGGCAGCAGGTGGCACATCGCCGCAAAGCCGTTCGTGGCATGGCTGGAGAGCCCCGCGCCGGGGGAGGTGATCGCGTGAGGGTGACCAAAGCGCCCACCACGAGGACGGCCATCCCCGACAGTGGGCTCACGGACGCGTGCTCTGTTCTCTCCGACTTTTGCGACTCGACCGCTAATGACAATCATACCACGAGATACGGCGTCACCCTCGACAACAGGGGCTTCACGCAGAAGCCGAAAGGCGCCCAGGTCGCTGGCATCACGCGCCGCATGCAAGGCCGTGGTCCCGAGGAGGTGACGCTGGCGCAGCTCGTGAGCGCCATCGCCTCGGGCGTGACGTGGTGCGGCGGCACCTTTGAGCCTTCTAAGGCTGGCTGGGGTCAGTTCATCGGGCAGCGGCTCTTCGGCCTCGACTTCGACAACAAGGTCGAGGTGCTCGACCCCATGGACGCTCTCGGTCGCTGCGTCACGGAGGGCATCGACGTGCTCCTCTGGTACCCAACCTTCTCCGCAACCGTGGAGCCGTGGAGACCGAGGTTCCGGATCGTCATCGACGCGGGCGTGACGCTTGACGACGCCACAGCTCGAGACTTCGACGTGTTCCTCAAGGGCACGTTCCCGGAGGCCGACAGAACCTTCAACCGAGCCCACAACCGGCTCCTCTTCGGCACCCGCTGGGCGGTACAGCCCATGGAGATGGTCGCATGAACGCGCTCGAGCTGCTGAGCAAGCACGCGGGCAAGTCCGAGGAGCCGACGACCGAGCCGCCCGCACACAACGACGGCGACCACGGCGAACTCGGCGAAATCCTGGGCACGATCCCTTGCGTTCTCCTCTCGCGCGACGAGTGGCGCGACGTGAGCGACGGCTTCAAGGCCGCTGGCGGCGACTTCGCCGTTTGGGACGCATGGTGCCAGACCGACCCCGATCGGTACGACGAGGCCGAGAACCAAAGGCAGTGGGAGTCGTTCAACGGCTCGCACACGAGCGGCACCGTGATCCATTTCGCCGAGGTCTACGGTGGCTATGACCGGCACCACAGGCGCAGGGACACGCCACCCGAGGAGTTCGTCACCGTCACCGTCACCGAGCCCATGCAGGATGCCGAGCCCGAGCCGATGCCTGAGCCCGACTTCCGCGACGAGCGCGGCAGGATCGTTCCTCACCTCCTTGCCCAGCACCTCATTGATGCTTGCTATTTTCGTTTTATCGACGGGGCACCGGCCATCTGGACGGGCACAAGATGGGCCTTCGGGACCGATGCCACCGCCTCCGTCGCCTACGGACTGGCCGACGACCTGCGAACAGCAAACCTCAAGGAGTGCTTGTCTTACCTCGCGCATAGTCCCAAGGTTCAGCACGTCGAGAGCACGACGGCGTTTGACGGCAAGGTGTACGTCGCGTTTCGTAACGCTACAGTCGAGGTTCACCCAGACTGGACGCGAGTGGTGAAGCCACAGCCGTCAATGCTCGTTACGAATACGATTTCTTGCGACTACCGGCCCGACACCCCGGACGGTGTGGCACACGACTTCCTGCAGGCAGTGACCGGAGGGCGGCTGGATCTCGTCAAGAACCTCGAGGAGGTGGCCGGCGCTTGCATGACAGCCTCGGGAGTCGTTCAGCAGTCACCGCTTCTCGTTGGGCGTGGTGGCCCGGAGGGACGCAAGACGGCATCGAACGGCAAGTCTACTTACATTGAGGCTCTGCGCTCTATGCTTGGTTCCGAGAACGTTACGGCAATCGACCCGACCTCCATCTCCGAGCGTTTTCAAGCACGAAACCTCACGGGCAAGCTGGCGGCACTCTCCGACGACCTCGAGCGCAACGTGCTCTCGAGCAAGAATTCAATTTTCAAGAAGCTGATAACCTCCGAGCCAATTTACACCGACGTGAAGTTTGCGACCGGCTACGATTTTCGGCCATATGCCACGCAGGTTATATCCATGAATGGCGTGCCCAAGCTGGACACTGCCGACGACGGGCTCATGCGTCGAGTCCACATAGTACCGTTCGTGATGAGGTTCACCCCCGGCACCAAGGGTTACGACCCGAGCATGGGGCGCAAGCTGAGCACCGAGGCGGCGAAGTCCGAGCTGGCAAACATCGGTATCAAAGGACTCCAGCGGCTCCTACGTCAAGCGGAGTACACCCATGTTGAGGGCACGACCCACGAGATCAGCCTCATTCAGAGGGAGTCGTCGTCGGTATCCGAGTGGATAGCGGAGCGCAACATAGGCCCTCGTGACTTCGAGGGCAAGACCACAGCCGACGTTTACCCCCTCTATCGTCAATGGTGCCAGAACACCGGAGCAAAGCCGGTAAGTAACTCATGGTTTATTCGTCGCATAAACGAAGATGTGAGTATGCAGCAGCAGCTTAACGGCCAGTACATCTCCACGGAGGTTTGCACCGGCAACGTCAGAAGGTATGTGCTCGTGACCGCGTAAATAAATATTGCAAAGAGAGTAGGGCACGTTAGAAATTACTGCATCCATTACAGCATCCCCGAGAGTTACAGCAAAAACGGGGATGCTGTAATTATGCTGTAATATGCTGTAATCCCTGCTAGATGCCCATTTTTGAGCCCGAAGTTACAGCATTACAGCATTTTTCGAGAAAAGTATTCTTCTTCTCTGGGGCACACCTACCAGACAATGACTTTGCATTTAAGCAGGTAGAGGCCCATATGCATATTAGATATGTGCCCTAGAAGGCCCACGGAGTCATTTTTAAAGAATTTTCGTAAAATGCTGTAATTGCTGTAATGCTGTAATTAAAGACACAACTTTTATGTAAGAGTCTGCCTAACGTGCATCTTCAGTCATGTTGAGCTAAATCTGTTTTTCCCATTTTTGGGAAAACCCTCAATACAGAAAAACAAACATCCGTGTCCCCAACCTTGCCCAACCTTCAAGCAGATGTACCCATCCAAGAGGTGTACGTACCATCAACACGCGAGCAAGCACGCCAGAACCAAGTGGCGGCACCGCTTGGTCAATACACCGACCAAGCTATCGTGTACCATCCTCCGCACACGCGGGCTGCACACGAAATGGAAGGTCTATCAAAAATGATAGACCTTCCATCCCCCACCCAGAGAAGAGCAATCGTCAGATAGGGCGAGAGCTTGGAGTGGATCACAAGACAGTAGGCTCTCAACGTGAGAAGTGGGGAGGTGCGGAATTTCCGCACCTCTCCACCCCAGAGCCCGACGAGCCCAAGCCAACGTATCACGTCACCGTACCGTATGAGCCAGAGCAGTAAGAGAAGCCGATGATCATCAATAGTTTGTGCTATCTTCACTTTTAAGCTATACTATGTATGTACTGCAAAACCAGAAAGTGAGGCCACATTGGGCCTTTTCGACACGATATTTCACCGACGCAAGCCGCCCCAGCTCACGGAGCTGGTAGTCACCGGCGGGAGCGGCGGCTTCGGCTACCATGGCGGCGACCCATGGGCAAGCGACGTATACCGCGCGGGAGTGGACGCGATAGCGCGCATAGCGGCTAAGTTCGTGCTTCAGCCCACGGTGAGCTTCAGCGACGGCACAACGGCCAACTGCGACGAAAGGCTTAGCCACCTTCTCCAAGTGAAGCCGAACCATTATCAAACTTCTTATGATTATTTGTATCAGCTCTTTTCTACGCTGTACGTGAAGAATAACGCATATGCGTATATACAACGAAATGCCATAGGGCAAGTCGTCGCTATTTACCCCTTGCACGTCTCGCAAGTGCGGCACTTCGAGGACGCGAACGGTATTCTATATAGCGCGTTTACGTTCTCAAATGGCAAATCGTTTGTGTGCCCATACTCAGATGTGATTCACCTTCGCCGCCACCTGAACACGAGAGACATCGACGGCGACACAAACTCACCCATCGACGCGGGCATCAGCCTCACGGAGTCAATGAACCGCGGCATCGAGGCGAGCATCCGCACGGCAGGGCAGCTCAAGGGCATCGTGAAGGTGCCCGGTTCTGTGAGCGCGACGAAGCTGGCTGAGCTCAAGGCAGAGTTCGAGGCCACCTATTTGTCACCGGCCAACGCTGGCGGCGTCGTGACCTCGGACGCGACATTCGAGTTCATCCCCATTGACAAGACGCAGCCGCCGGCAATCACCTCCGAGGACCAGAAGACGGCAGCGACGAAGATTTACAACTACCTAGGCATCAGCGAGCCCATCGTCAATGGCTCATTTGATGATTCGACTTTTGGTGCCTTCGAGGAGTCCGTCATCGAGGCCCTGGCGCTACAGACGGCGCTGGAGTTCACGGCCAAGATCTACGGCAACAACCACGGCAGGCGCATCGAGTGCCAGACCTCGAGGATAAGGTACATCGGCACCGCCAACAGAAACGAGCTCCTGAAGAACGTTCTGCCCATGGGCGCGCTCACCATCAACGAGGCACGCGACCTCATGGGGCTCGCGCCTCTGGCAGACGGCTCCTACCGAATCCAAAGCCTTAACTACGCCACGACCGACGTTATCTCGCAGTACCAGATAGCCAAGTCGGGCCAAGGCATAAAGAGTCTTGGGCCCATCGAGAAAGGGGCCGACAGTGACGAATGACGAGCTCGTGTTCACTCGCCTTTCCGACGCCGGCGTTCCCGTCGCGAAGCTGACATGGGGGCCGTCGAAATGCCTGCCTCCCTTGCCCTACGCGACATATGAGGAGCGGCCACGCTCGCTCTTCGCCGACGACGAGATATACGCGACGGTGCCGAGGTACCGGGCCACGCTCTTCACCGCGAGCCCGAGGGACGAGGCAGTGGGACGCTTCAGGGATGCCGTCGCCGACTTCGGCACCTACATCGCACACCCGCCCACGCACGACGAGCACGGCGCGTTCGCCCATCAATTCGATTTCACGCTCGTGAGGAGGGGCTGACGATGAAGAGCAAAGAGACGAGATCGGCGACGGTTGCAGCAGCCGAGGACATGGTGCTCGAGGGCTGGCCCGTCGTGTTCGAGTCACCGACGACCATACACACGCCGACGGGCGACTACACCGAGATCATCCACAGAGGGGCGCTGGACGGCTGCGACATGCACGACTCCACCCTCATCTACAATCACGACGACTCACGTATACCTTTGGCGAGGTCAAACAGGACCATGCGTCTTGAGGTGACCGACAGGGGCTTGCACATGGTTGCGTCCTTGGCAGAGGACAGCCAGCAGGCCCGAGAGGTCTACGCCTCGGTCAGGCGCGGCGACCTCAGCGGCATGAGTTTCGCTTTCGTCGTACCAGACGGCGGCAGCCGCTACGACGGGGCAACAAACGTGCGCCACATAGACCGAATCGCCAAGGTTTACGAGTGTTCCATATGCCCGTTCCCCGCCTACCCAACGGCCTCGGTAGAGGCACGGGACGAGATGGCGGCGGCACGTGACGTTGCGAGGGCGAGCGTGCGAGCACGGGCCCAGAGAATCGTTGCCCTGTGCAGGGCGACCCGAATCATCAAGGAGATGATCTGATTATGGCACAATTTGCAAGCGCGGCGGCGGCTTATGACGCCTACAGGTCCATGCCCGCATCCACCCTCGAGGCGAGGGCAAGGGCAATCGACGCCGACATAGCCGGCAACCCGCAGGCCGACGTGGCCTCCTACAGCTTCGAGCTGGAGGCGATAGAGCAGGTCATGAGCGAGAAGCGTTCGACCGTCACCAAGCCCGAGCCGTTCGCCTTCACCGCGACCGACACCAAGACCGGCGAGGACCCCAAGGCGAGCGTCGAGTACCGCTCGGCCTTCGTCAAGCACCTGCAGGGCAAAGAGCTCACCGGCGAGGAGCGAAACGCCTTCAACGCTGTGAACGTCGAGCGTCGCGACAGCGCGTTCAACACGCTTGGCAACAGCGCGGCGGTGGTTCCCACGCAGATGTTGGGCTCCATTATCACCAAGGCCCGCGACCGTGGCGGCGTGCTCAGCATCGCGCGCGGCTTCAGCATGCCGTCGAACATCGCCATCCCCGTGGCGACCCCGGGCGGCGCGGCCTCTTGGCACACCGAGGGCGCGAGCGTCGACAGCGAGAAGGTGAGCCCGGCGTCGGTCACGTTCTCCGCATACGAGATCATGAAGATCCTCAGCATCTCGGCGGCGACCCGAACCATGAGCATCGACGCCTTCGAAAGCTACCTCTCCGAGGAGCTGAGCGCCTCGATCATGCAGACCCTGGGCGTCGCGATGCTCACCGGCACCGGCGAGGGCGAGGGCACCGGGCTCCTCTCGGGCGTCGAGTGGGTCACGGCCGACGACGCGAGCGAGGGCGACACGGTCAACGCGCTCCAGTTCACCGACGAGCTGACCTACCATGACGTTCTCGCGCTCATCTCCACGCTGCATCGCGGCTACTCCATGGGCGCGTCGTTTGTCATGAGCAACCAGACGCTTTACAGCCACGTCTACGGCCTGAGCGACCACAACGACCACCCCATCTACGTTGCCGACGTGGTGCAGTCGGGCAAGTCCAAGATCCTTGGCTTCCCCGTGGTGGTCGACGACTTCATGCCCAACGGCGAAATCCTCTTTGGCGACTTCAGCTATCTGGCTTATAACTTGCCATCCGGCATCGCGCTCGACTCGAGCGCGGAGTCTAACTTCCATCGTGGCTTGATCGACTACCGCGGCCTCGCCATCGCGGACTGCAAGCCCATCGTGCCCGAGGCGTTCGTCCGGCTGAGCAAGGTTTCGGAGTAGCGTCATGGACGGCATGGCATGGCTCTCCGTGGATGACATGGCCGACTTCCTACGGGTCGGCGAGGAGTCGCACGGCATGATAGAGGCGCTGGGTCGTGCCGTGCCGCCCTACATCGAGACGGCCACCGGCTACCCTGCCGACGTGACGGCGACGGGGCCCAGCGAGACGGTGAGGCAGATGGCGCGGTTCCTGATAGCCTTGTGGTTCGACCCGGACGGCACGGACAGCGACCGGCTGCGCAGGGCCATCGCCGACTTCGCGCTGGTCGTCAAGATGTCCGAGCGCGATGTTTGAGCGCGACCCGGCGCTCGTGGCCTTCTACCACTCAACGGTGTGGGAGGCCACGAGGGCGGCGTTCATGGCGGCGAGGATGCACGCATGCGAGCGATGCGGCCGACCCGCCAAGATCGTGCACCACAAGCGCCACCTCGACGCAAAAAGCGTCGGCGACCCCAGCGTGGCATTGAGCTTCAAGAACCTCGAGGCGCTCTGCCAGGAATGCCACAACAGGGAGCACTTCGGCACGAGCGCGACCGCCGAGGGGCTGAGGTTCGACAAGGACGGCAACCTCATAGCCATTGACAACTGAATAGAGTTTGTGTGTCCGGTGTGCCCGTAGTTGTTCAATCCGTGTGGTCTAGGTTTGCGTGTGGACGGGGACGGAGAGCACGGAGGGGAGCACGATACACCGGGGGAAACACGCACCAACGGCAGGGGGACGGAGAGATCCCACGCACGGAGGCAAACAGCGGCGCAAAGGTTGCGGTACCATGCGCGAGCAAGAGCCGACGTGACCCATGCAATCCTGCTACCAGCATAACTCACGTCAACGGATTGATTGACGGCTGGCGAGGACATGGACCCTTCTAACCGGTGCTCTGCCAAACAGGCCGGGGCACATCGGACACACGGGCTCTAAAATCTGTACAGTATACAGAGCATACGAACATAGCTCCAAGGGTAGACTATCTAACGTCATGGTTTGGTTTGGTGTGGCCCGGCGTGGCGTGGTACGGTTTGGCGTCGCATGGCGTGGCGTCGCATGGTGTGGAATGGCAGGGCATGGCCTCGAGCATGTGCCAGTGACCAAGAACACCATGACCAACGAAGCGACCGGCCCCAAACAGAAGGGGCACTCTTTGCGGAGTGCCCTTTTCTATGCCAGTCCATCGAGCTACACCTGCTATGCAGAACAGCCCAGAAAAACGGCAATCGACAAAGCCCGTAGAAGCCTTGAAGTGGTGCCCAAGGTCATACTATACCTTTTAGAAAAAATCGGGCTTCTATGGGCTTTAAAACACAGGCGTTTACCTGCGGTTTTGCTGAGCTGGATTCACATGCCGAGATGCAATGACAGGCGATAACACATAGGGCATAACCCCCCATGTGCCATGAAGAGGGCACAACCGGGGGACCGGCGGCGGCTCCTAACTATAACTCGACGGCGTTTGCTTTGCCCTGCCACCTTTTATCTGCTATCGAATTTAGCTATAATATATATATCGCTAATTCATATAGCGGATAGGATGGACATGGCGCTTTCGGACATCACAAGGCAGCTCGACCCGACCCAGAAGGCCGTGGCGCAGAACCTCATCGTCGAGATCCGGTTCATGAAGCGTGAGCTGGTGAAGCTGCGCAGGCACATCGAGGAGCACGGAGCGACGGAGCTCTTCACGCAGGGCAAGAACCAGTTCCAACGCCAGACGCCCGAGTTCGCAAGCTACATCCAGCTGGTCGCCCGCTACGGCAGCCTCCACAAGCAGCTCGTCGCGCTCGTACCCAAAGGCGCGATCGAGCAGGGCGACGACCTGGACGCGTTCCTCGCCGAGCTTGGCTAATGGAGGCCGTGGACTGGATAAGCGAGTACCACCGGGCAATCGAGGCCGGTGAGGTCGTCGTCGGGCAGAAGGTGGCGACCATTTACTCACGTCTCGCCGAGGGCATAGCCAACGACGACCAACCATGGAGGCTCGACACCAAGAAGGGCAACGCTCCCATTCACTTTGCCCATCGCTTCTGCCGTCACAGCAAGGGCGCATGGGCCGGCAGGCCCTTCGAGATGGAGCTATGGCAGAAGGCCCTTACCTGCGCGCTCTTCGGCATCATTGACAGGGCTACCGGACGGAGATACTACACGGAGCTGTTTCTGTGCGTGGGCAGGAAGTCGGGAAAGAGCACGTGGGCGGCTGCGGTCCTGCTTTACGTCATGGTGTGCGAGGGCGACGGACAGGACGTCTACTCACTGGCGAGCAAGTACGACCAGGCAAGCCTCATCTTCACCGAGGCGCAGAACATGGTGGAGCAGTCACCGTTCCTGCGCAAGCGCATGAAGAAGAGGCGCACGGATCTCTACATGCCCGGCACCCGCTCCATCTTCAAACCCCTCGGGCGCAACAGCAACGGCAGCATGGACGGCCTCAACGCGAGCGCGGCTGTGGTGGACGAGTGCCACGCGCTGAACGGTGTTGGCGGGCGCGAGATGTACAGCTCAATGAAGCTATCCATGGGCGCGGTCGCAAGGCCCGAACCGATCCTTCTTGTGACGACAACGGCAGGGACGGTGAGATCGGGGCTCTTCGACGACCTGCACGACCTTGCAATCAAGACGCTTGAGGGCCAAGAGATCGACCCGCACTTCCTGCCGGTTCTGTACGAGCTGGACGAGCCAGAGATCGAGTGGGACAACGAGCAATCATGGTACAAGGCTTGCCCGAGCTTGGAGCCGCAGGGCGCAATCAAGAAGCTGGAGGACATGCGGACGAAGCTCGCCCGTGCCAAGGCCGGCGACCCCGCCATTCGCACGGAGTTCCAATGCAAGGACCTCAACATCGTGTCAACGTCCACGACGGCATGGCTTGCGTACCACGAGTGCCTCAACGAAGAGCTATTCAGCCTCGATGAGTTCGCGGGCTCTTGGGCCATAGGCGGCGTCGACTTGAGCCAAACGACCGACCTAACGGCGGCGGCGCTTTTGATGCACAGGGACGGCAGGTTCTTTGCCCACATGGGCTTCTGGATACCCTCGGACAACGTGGCGGATCGCGTAAGAAAAGACCAGATACCCTATGACACGTGGCACGCACGCGACGACGGCAACGGGCCTCTCGTCCACTACTGCGACGGCAACACGATCAACCCCTCGGATGTTACGCGATGGTTCGTTGACATGGTGCGGGAGCACGACATCTCGATTCGTTGGGTGGGATACGACCCCTACTGCTCGCGCTACTGGACGGACGAGATGGCACAGCACGGCTTCGAGATGGTGAAGGTGAGGCAGGGGCACCAGACCGAGAGCGTGCCGCTGCAGAACATGGGGCAGCTCTTCAGGGCGCACAGGATCGTCTACAACAACAACCCGGTCATGTTGTGGAACCTCACCAACGCGGGCGTTGAGGTGTCACGCAACAACACCATAGCATTGAGGAAGGCGGGCCAGCCCAGGCAGAGGATAGATGGGGTGGCTGCGCTGATGGACGCGTTCGTGGTCTACTTCGACCACGCGAACGAGTTCAAGCAGCTTTGTGGGGAGGAGTAGCAAATGCCACGGTACCAGAAGGACACCAGACTCGAGGTGTGGAGGGACGAGCCCGCCTACCAGGACGAGGCGGGCGCTTGGCACTATGCGGGGGCGTACCTCGTGGGCAGCGTCTGGGCAAACGTCAAGGGCACCGACTACAGCGAGCAGTACGCGATGAGCGCCCATTGGGCGAGGCCCATATTCAAGTTCACCATCACCCGCCCGATCTGGGACGTGACGCTCGAGGACCACATCAGGTACAGAGGCGAGTTCTTCGCCGTCAAGACCATTAACGAGCTGACGGGCAGGATCGGGCACGACATGGTGATCGTCTGCCAGAGGGACGAGAAGTTCGAGCCCGAGCGATGAGACACTTTTCATGGTAGCACATGCGCAGGACAGAGCCGCACGAACGCCACGGCATCAATCATCGTAGCGTCGTGGCTATGTGTAGATTCTGTGACGCGTAATCAATCGAAAAACTTTGATATTTGGGCTAACATGCAGTTGCGCAACACGCGCAACAACGCGACAACTTGCAGCCCAATCTGCAGCCCACATTGCAGCCCAGCCAATTGCGTTGCATAAAAAAAGCAGGTAAACAAGACGTTTACCTGCGGTTTCTTCGATGGTGGGCGATGCTGGATTCGAACCAGCGACCCCATCCGTGTGAAGGATGTGCTCTACCCCTGAGCCAATCGCCCTTGCGAGTGCTTACTTTAGCACACTGTCTTCGGGCATGCAAGAGAAATTTGCAAACGATCCGCCAGGCTAAGCCTCGATCGTGAAGACCTCGGAGAGACCAGTCATCTCGAAGACCTCGGAGACCTCCTCATTGGGGTGCAGGAGCGTCATCGACCCGCCACGACGAGCGGCAAGCTTCTCCGTGCTTACCAGAACACGCAGACCCGCAGAGGAGATGTAGTCGAGCTTCGAAAGATCAATCACAAAGTTGCTGGTGGATTCCGGCAGGCCATTGATGGTGGTATCTAGGTCCGGACTCGTAGCGACCGAGAGCTTGCCATCGAGAACGAGCGTTGCCTTGTTGCCGTCTTGCGTGATGGTAATTTCCATGGGTTTCTCCCTTGTCCACAACAATACATGTCGCTAACCTACGTTGCTTATGGCATTGTATCATGTGGTGCGCCGATTCTCTTCCTCTTACTGCAATTCGGAGGTGCGTGATGTCCGTGTTTTCAGATGCCGGTGTTCGGGGCCTAGCCTGTGCTGCGGTACTTGCCTTCTCGCTTGCGGGGTGCGGAACGGCCCCGAGCGAGTCGGTGAGCGATGGTGTCATCGACGTCACCGCCGAGGCGACTTCGGATGATGCCGGCAATGCCGATGCGGATTCTGCGGCTGCCAACGACGCGAGTGGCGATGCGAACCAGCATGCCGCTACCGAGACGCCTGTTGCGAAAAACATGACTCCGGCAGAGATTCGCGCGACACTCAACATCGTGGAGGACTTCCGTGACGAGTTCATACACGGCGAGAAACCTGCGGAGTTTCAGAAGTACATCGTCATGCACGACACCGAGGGCGAGGGCGAGGCGTCGAACGTCATCGACTGGTGGGCGAGCAACGGCAGCCGGGTGGCCTCGCACTTCGTGGTCAACAAGGATGGCAGCATCGTGCAGTGCGTTCCGATGGACAAGATTGCGCACCACGCGGGTTTCGGTGACGCGGGACACAACGAGAAGTTTGGTGTGACGGATGAGTCGCGTGACGACAAAGAAGGGACCCAACCCATCGGCGACTGGGCGCCCGACTACGGAATGAACTCGTATTCGGTGGGCATCGAGATGGTGCACAAGGGTGACGAGCACGAGGGATATCCGGAGGAGCAATTGCGCGCGGTTGACGGACTCATTGCCTACATCGATGCATATTATGGTTTTCAGAGTGTCATAATAGACCATAACGATTGGCGGACGGGCAACTCGGACTGTTCCGAGGAGTTCCAGCCCTACCTCCAGAACCTACAGTCGACGCGCACGCATGATGGGAGCTGACGGCGTGGAGAGGCGAGACGCGAGTCGGCGCGATCGCCGCGAAGGACGTGATCAGGGAGTCCAGCGGAATGATTCGCGCAGGCAAAGAACGCAGAGACGGATTACGGGGTCGCCGGGCGATTCTGAGGTGGATGCCCGGCGTGGGTCTCTGAGAAGGGGCAATGGCTATTCGGGGGGACGCGGTGCGACCCGCAGACGGACCGGCCAGACGAGGTTGCATGCCGAGCCTGGGGACGCGACCCGCCGTGCGCGTCCGACGGGACAAGCGACCCGCCGTCGTGTGACGCGGGACGAGGCTCATGTCGTTGCGCACAACGGCGGTGGCAAGTCTCTGCGCCCTCCAGTCACCCTTGTGGGCATAGCACTGGTTGTGTTGCTCTGCCTGGGCGGTGGCTTCCTGGCGGTGCGTCACATGCTGTCCCTGGGGGAGACGCAGCAGCAAGAGCAGCAGAGCGAGAAGACTCCCGAGGAGCTCGCCGAGGAGGCCGCACGCAAGCGTGTTGAGCAGCTTGTGGATGGGCTTACGCTCGAGGAGAAGGCGGCGCAGCTGTTCATCGTCCGCCCCGAGGCGATCACGGGGGTCGAGGTCGCCACCGAGGCGGGCCAGACGACACGCGAGACGATATCCAAGAACCCGGTCTGCGGGCTCATCTACTCGGAGCTGAATCTCGTTGAGGAGGGCCAGACCGAAAAGCTCCTAAAGAACACGCAAAACTACGTGAAGGACGCGAGTGGGCTGCCCGCGTTGCTGTGCGTCGAGGAGGAGGGCGGCAGCCATGCTCCGGTTGCCAATGCCTATCTGGCGAGGTCGAAGGTCGCCGGTGCCGCACGAATCGGCGCGGGCAACGAGGCGGAGGAAGCGCGCGTGGCAGCGCGCCAGGTGGGCGAGTACTTGTCCTCACTCGGCTTCAATACCGACCTCGCGCCTGTCGCCGACATCGTAAGCTCTGTGGACAGCGACCTCTCTGAGCGTTCCTTCGGCGACGACCCGCAGAAGGTTGCCTCGATGGTTGAGGCCCAGGTGGATGGCTACGCGCGATCTGGGGTGCTGTGCGCGGTGAAGCACTTTCCCGGAATTGGGGAGGCCGAGAAGGACCCGCACAACGGTCGACTGTACTCGCATCGGACCCTCGACGAGCTCATGAAGCGTGAGGTCGTTCCCTTTGCGGCGGCGATCAAGAAGGATGTGCCCATCGTGGTGGTGAGCAGCATGTCCTGCCTCGAGTTGGGAAACGGTGAGGGAGACCTGCCCTCATGGATGAGCGAGGCCGTCGTGACGGACCTGCTGCGCGGCAAGCTTGGATACAAGGGCGTGGTGATGACGGATCAGCTCGATGATGAGGCGGTTGCCGATGCCTGTGACCCGGCGGAGCAGGCGGTGCGTGCCATCAAGGCGGGGTGCGACATCGTCGTCTGCCCACAGGACTACGAGCAAGCCTGCGAGGGCATCCTCAAGGCCGTGGAAGAGGGCGACATCACCGAGAAGCGCATCGACGAGTCGGTTCGACGAATCGTGAAGCTCAAGGAGGGGCTCGGCGACTAGCGGTGGCCCGGCGGCCCCCGGATGGCGCGGCGGGCAACATCACAAAGGAAACACCTTGCGTGCGCATGCGTTCCGCATGCGCACGCCCTACGGTATAATGGCAGGTCATACTCACGAGACCCTGGAGAAGCCCTTGATTGCACTTGCGGACAAGATCAGCAAATCGTTTGGCGGCAACGTGCTCTATGCCGATGCCACGCTGCAGCTCAACGCTGGCGAGCGTTGGGCGCTGGTAGGCCCCAACGGTGCGGGAAAGACCACCCTGCTCAAGATCATCATGGGGGAGGAGTCCGCTGACGAGGGAAGCGTAACGTTTGCCAAGGATACGACGCTCGGCTATCTCGAGCAGGAATCGGTGCTGGGCGAGGGCAAGACGGCGCTTCAGGAAGTGGTGGACTCGGCCACCGAGATTCGGGAGCTTGAGCACCTGATTGCACGCCTGGAGAGGCGGATCGCGAACTGCGAGGACGAGGACGAGCTGGCCCGTCTGCTCGAGCGCTATGGGCATGCTCAGGACCGCTTCGAGCGACTCGGTGGCTACGAACTTGACGCACGTGCCAAGGCAATCCTTGCTGGACTCGGCTTTCCCATCGCTGACTTTCAGAAGCCTGCGAGCGACTTTTCGGGTGGATGGCAGATGCGCATCGCACTATCGAAGCTCCTGCTCCGCCATCCGGACCTCCTCCTGCTTGACGAGCCAACGAATCATCTGGATTTGGAGAGCGTGCAATGGCTCGAGCAGTTTATCGCGTCCTACGACGGTGCGGTGCTGCTCGTGAGCCACGACCGCTCGTTTATGGATGCCTGCGTGAGTCACGTGGCGTCGCTGGAGAACAAGCGACTCTACACCTATGCAGGTACATATTCGAGCTATCTGAGGCAGCGCGAAGACAACTTGGAGCAGCTGCGCGCCAAGCGTGCCGCGCAGGAGCGCGACATCGCACACATGGAGACCTTCATCGAGAAGTTTCGCTACAAACCAACCAAGGCGAAGCAGGTCCAAGAGCGCGTGAAGCGCGTGGAGAGGATTCGTTCGGAGCTGGTGGTCCTGCCTCAGGCACACCAGGCGATGCGATTTGCCTTCCCCAAGCCGCCGCGCACGGGCGACAAGGTCGTGGAGCTGGCGAGGGTGTCGAAGAGCTTTGGGTCGAATCGCGTGTACCAAGGACTTGACCTCACCTTCTATCGAGGCGACCACATCGCGCTCGTGGGGCCAAACGGCGCAGGCAAGTCCACACTGCTGAAGCTCATCGCGGGGGTGCTGAGTCCCGATCGGGGCACCATCGAGTACGGCAAGAGCGTTACGAGCGCCTACTATGCCCAGCACCAGCTGGAGGCGCTCAATCCCGCGAACACGGTCATGGGCGAGATGGACTCGGTCGCCGCTGGCTGGACCAGCTCCGAGGAGCGTCGGCTGCTCGGAGCGTTCCTCTTCCATGGGGACGACGTGCTGAAGCGCGTCTCGGTTCTCTCGGGAGGCGAACGGGCACGCTTGGCGCTGGCGAAGATGCTCGTCGCGCCCGATCCGCTGCTCCTCCTCGATGAGCCGACCAACCACTTGGACATCGACTCCGTGGACGTCCTCGAGAACGCGCTCAAGGACTTTGCGGGCACCATCATCCTGATCAGCCACGATGAACATCTTGTGCGTGCCATCTCGAACAAGATCGTGGACGTGCGCGACCATCGGGCGGTCGTGTACGACGGCGATTACGACTACTATCTCTACAAGCGAGGCGAGCTGGAGTCGCGTGAGGACGAGACGGTGGCTGCACCCGCACGCACGACGCAGAGTGTGGCGCCTGAGGCGCCGCAGCGCGCGCAAGGCCGCAACGTCAAGACGAAGGAGCAGCGGCGTGCGGAAGCGGAGGCGCGCAATGCGCAGAGCAGGGCGCTGCGTGCGACCAAGCGCAGGCTCCAAGAGGTTGAGGCCGCGCTCGCGCCCGCACAGAAGCGCTACCAGGAGCTTATGGACCTCATGGCGACCGAGGAGCTCTATAACGACTCGAACGCATTCGACCAGGCGATGCGCGAGTACGCGTCTCTCTCAAAGAAGATCCCGATCCTTGAGGAGGAATGGATCGAGCTCACCGAAAAGATGGAAGAAGGTGCCTGATGGCAAAGCACTTTCGCGAAGGTGCGGGAACGACTGCAGTTGCGCCGCGCCGTCAGGCGACCGTGCGGCGAGCTGCCTATGTCGAACGGGGCTACCAGGACGACTATTATCCCTATGGGGCCGAGTCGGAGGTCCGTGGCGGCATCTGCGCGCTGGGAAGGGGGCTCTTCCTGCTCGTCGCGTGGGTGGCGCGCGTGGCCGCCTTGGCCCTTTTTGTTATTGTCATGCTCAACTCAATGCCCGTTCCTTCAATCAGGTACTACGTGTCGGCGGCAACAGAGGTCGTGACCTCCCATCTGCCGTGGTGCGAGTTTGGCACGCTTTCGGTGGACACGCCGTTTGGCGGAGTCTTTAGATGCGACCTGTGCCTGATGTCGCTGTTTCTGTTCGTGGTCGACTGGGCGGCGTGTCGCATACGCGCGGCGCTCGTATAGGGAGTGCCCATGGCGTCCTTCAATCTTGAGAAAGTCCTTTCCATCGCGCTGATGGTGATCATCGTGATGCTCTCCACGGTGTTGCACGAGGTGGCTCACGCTGCCACGGCGAACGCTTTGGGAGACCCGACGGCAAAGGAACGCGGGCGGCTTACGCTCAATCCGTTCAAGCATCTCGACCTCGTGGGCTCGTTGGTGCTCCCTCTGTTGATGGCGCTGGTCGGCGGGCCCATCTTTGCCTTTGCGAAGCCAGTCCCGTACAATCCAAATCGTCTTCGCCATCCGATACGCGACGAAGTGCTGGTCGCCTTGGCAGGTCCCGCATGCAACTTTCTGCAGGCTTGCATAGGTGCTGCGGCGTTCAGGGCCGTGGTGACGGCGGTGGGCTACACGGGCCTTGGAGAGGCAGCCATCTGGGGACTCGATGCGTTGGCGACCTATGTGTACCTCAACCTCATGCTGATGTTCTTCAATCTCATCCCGCTGCCACCGCTTGATGGCTCATCCATCGTGAGTCCCCTGCTGCGCGGCAAAGCACGCGACTGGTACTACGTGGTGCAGCGCAACGCCATGCCGGTGCTCCTTGCGGTGATGTACCTCGTGCCCATGGTGCTCCATGTCAACCCGGTGGGCATGTACCTCGATGCCACTGCCGCGCCGCTTGCCGTCGCGCTCATAGGATACTAGCGTGTCGTACCGCGTCCGCACCCAGGCGTTCACCGGTCCGTTCGACCTGCTGCTCTCGCTGGTGAGCCGCCAGCGCGTTGCCATAGGGTCAATCTCCATCGCGGAGGTTGCCGACCAATACCTCGACGAGGTACGGCGCATGGGCGAGATGGACCTCGACGTGGCAAGCGACTTCGTCTTGGTCGCCTCGACGCTGCTCGACATCAAGGCCGCTTCGCTCGTACCCTCCGAGCCGGTGGAGCGCGTGGCGGATCCGGAGGAGGACGAGCTCGCGAACCTCACCCCCGAGATGGCGCGCGAGATGCTCATTGAGCGACTCATCGCCTACAAGCAGTTCCGCAACGCGGGCATGGCCTTGGCGAGTCGCATGGAGGTGGAATCGCTCATGCTGCCGCGCACGGCAGGCCCAGACCCTGAGTTCCTAGGCCTGATGCCCAACTTCCTGGAGGGCGTCTCGCTCAGGAGCCTTGCGGTGATCTGTGCGGATCTGACGGCACGGCGCGAGAGCTTCCTGCTCGATGCGGAGCACGTCGCGGCGCGGCGCGCGCCGGTCGCGCTCACGGTTGCCGCAGTCGATCGCATCACGCGAATGAGGGGTCACGTGAGCTTTAGCGAGCTGCTCGATGGCGATACCACGCCGCAGACGGTCGTCGTCACGTTCCTGGCGATGCTCGAGCTCTTCAAGCGTGGGTCGATCACCGTGAGGCAGGCCCAGACGTTTGGCGAGATCGACATCGTGCGCGTGGAGGGGGCGCCGGCATTCGAGCTGGACGAGTCTCCCTTCACAAGCGTTGGTGAGGAGGAGTTCTAATGCGTGAGGTGCAGTCGTTGGACCCGGGGTCGCTGCAGGGCGTGCTTGAGGCGCTGCTGCTCGTGTCGAGCGAGGCGGTTCCCGCGCGAGTCCTTGCAGAGGCTGCCGGTGTGGCCGAGGCAGAGGCTGTCGAGGCCTTGAAGCGGCTCTCGTCCTCATATGCGGATGCGAACCGTGGGATTCAGTTGCGGGAGGTGGCCGGTGGGTGGCGGCTGTTCACGCATCCTGCGCACCATGACGTGATTGAGGCCTACGTGCTCTCGTGGGACCATCGGCGGCTCTCACAGGCGGCCTTGGAGACCCTCGCGGTGGTGGCATACCACCAGCCGGTGAGCCGCGAGGGCGTACGCGTGGTGAGAGGTGTCAATTCCGACGGGGTGCTCGCGTCGCTCAAGGAGAAGGGACTCGTGCGCGAGGTGGGCAAGGATGCGCGCCAGGCCGCGCTCTTTGGCACGACCGCGCGCTTCTTGGAGACCTTCGGGTTGCGCGACCTCAAGGACCTGCCTCCGCTCGAGGACTTCGCCCCCGACGAGAAGTCGCGGGAGTTCATCCGCGAGCGTCTCTCGGGGACGTCGGAGGTGCTTCCTCTGGAGGAGATTGCCGAGGATCTTGACGAGGAGCGCGACCTGCTCTCCGATGGCGACGTTGCAGGTGAGTTCGATGGGGCATAGCGAGGAGCGTGTCGTGCCCATGCGCCTGCAGCGCTTTCTTGCACGGGCGGGCGTTGCGAGCAGACGTGGCTCCGAGAAGCTCATGACGGCGGGACGCGTGTGCGTGAACGGCCAGGTGGTGCGCGAGATGGGCAGCAAGGTCGATCCCGCGGTGGACACGGTCACCGTCGACGGTTCCGTGGTCCGCTTGGCAGAGCGCCCATGCTACCTCGTCCTCAACAAGCCTGAAGGCTACCTCACGACGATGAGCGATCCCTACGGGCGGCCTTGCGTGGCGGGCTTGGTGCCGACGGAGCGCTATCCCGGCCTGTTCCCGGTGGGCAGGCTCGACGGCGACACGACGGGCATCTTGCTCTTCACCACCAACGGCAATGTGGCCCAGGCGCTTCTGCATCCCTCTCGTCACGTGGACAAGCACTATGTGGCGCTGGTCGAGGGCTCACCAAGCGCGAAGGACGTGGAACGCCTGAGGAGGGGCGTCATGCTCGATGACGGGCCGACCGCCCCTGCTGAGTTGACGTTGCTCGCTCCTGACGACGCGCTCTTCCGTGTGGTGGCGCCCGAGGGGGCGCGTGGCGATACGAGCGTCGTGGGCATAACGGTACACGAGGGTCGCAAGCATCAGGTCAAACGCATGCTGGCTGCCGTGGGACACAAGGTCCTCGTCCTGCATCGTGACGCGTTCGGGCCACTCACCCTGCGTGGGTGCAGACGTGGCGCGTGGCGCATGCTCGACGATGACGAGGTGCGTGCCCTGGAAAGCCTGGGCAAGAACCTCAATAAAGAAAAAGGAGACAAAGAATGAAAGTTGCCATAGACGGGCCTGCAGGCTCGGGAAAGTCGACGCTGGCCCACGCGCTGGCCGAGCGCCTCGACCTGACGATGCTCGACACTGGGGCGATGTATCGCTCGGTGACGCTCGCCTGCCTCGAGGGGTCGGTCGACCTGCAGGACGATGAGGCGGTGACGGAGGTCGCGAGGCGGGTGCGCATCGAGTTCCAGACTGCCGAGGACGGCTCGCAGCGCGTGATTCTCGATGGGCGTGACGTCTCTGAGGCGATTCGCACGGCTGAGGTGGATGCGGATGTCTCTCGCGTCTCCGCCATACCTGCGGTGCGCGAGGCGATGGTCGAGGAGCAGCGCAGGCTTGCCGCAACGGGCGACGTGGTTGCCGAGGGGCGCGACATCGGGACCGTGGTGTTTCCGGATGCGGAGGTCAAGGTGTTTCTCACCGCTGACCCTGAGGCCCGCGCGCATCGTCGCGCGTTGCAGCGCAACGTGGAGGACCCTGAAGAGGAACAGGTGATTCTGGCGGACCTCAAGCGGCGCGACGAGGCGGACTCCACGAGGGAGACGGCACCGTTGGTGGCGGCAGAGGATGCCTACCGCATGGACACCTCCGGAATGACCATCGAGGAAGAGGTCCAAAAGATCGCGGCGCTCGTCGAGGATGCGAAGGCGCCAGTGCCAAGCGTGGCCAACGATCACGACGAGCGGGAGGGCGAGCGCGAGTCGGCGCCCGCGGAGGTGGCGAAGGCCACGGTCCATGATTCCTCGGCCGAGAAGCCCAAGCCTGCGGCCAAGAAGGCGACGGCAGGCAAGGATGCATCGAACGAGGACAAGCCTACGGGACGCATGCGCGTGTTCGCCCATCACGAGCCCGACGAATTCTACGATACGGCCGAGCGCGACTTCCCCATAACGTCGCGTGCGCTGCTGGGCGCGACCATCGGGGTCTGCGGCATCCTGAGCAAGGTCCTATGGCATTGGACGCTTGAGGGTGGCGAGAAGCTCTGGAAGGCAAAGGGCGGACAGGTCGTGGTGATGAACCACGAGTCGATGCTCGACCCCGTGATCATCGTGGTGTCCGGCTGGATGCACGGCAGGCGCATGCGCCCCATCTCCAAGAGCGAGCTGAGCGACAACAAGATAGCCCGTTGGTTCTTTGCGCGCGTGGGCGCCATTCCCGTTGAGCGTGGGACGGCCGACATCAAGGCGGTCCGTCGTGCGCAGCGTGCGCTTCAGCGAGGCGAGGACATAGTGATATTCCCTGAGGGAACGAGAATTCACTCGGATGACCAAGAGGTCACCATCCATGGTGGGTTTGCCCTCATGGCGCAGCTCGCCAAGGCGCCCGTGCTGCCGATTGCCATCGTGGGCGCACGCGATGGTGCGCCTGGCGGCAACAAGCCGCTTTGTCCCGGTCGCGTCTATATGAAGGTGGGTGACCCGCTGACCTTCGATCAGATTCACGAGAAGAGCCGAAAGAAGCGCGCGAAGGAGATGGAGCGCCTCGCGATGGAACGTGTCTACGAGCTCCGTGACGAGCTGCGTGCCGAGCATCCGGGGAAGATGTAGGCGGTGCCTCGAGCGCCATGGAATCGGATGAGGGGAGACCAGCCATGACGAGAATCGTCGTCGCGCAGCATGCGGGAGCCTGCTTCGGCGTGGAGCGGGCGCTTGACCTCGCGAACCGCGCGGCCGAGGGCGCAACGACCGACGTGCACACACTCGGCCCCCTCATCCACAACCCCCAGGTCGTGGCGTCGCTTGCGCAGAGGGGCGTGACGCCGATCGAGCGGCCGGAGGATGCCGGGGAGGGGTCCGTGCTCATCATGCGGGCGCATGGCGTCACGCCGGAGATGGAGCGTCGCGCGCAGGCGGCGGGCCTTGAGGCGGTCGACGCGACATGCCCGTTCGTGAAGAAGGTTCATCGCTTTGCCGAGCGGCTGGAAGTCGAGGGATACCAGGTCGTTATCGTGGGCGAGGCGGGCCATCCCGAGACGGAGGGCACGCGTGGGCACGCCCCTGGCGCTCTGGTCGTGGGCACGGTTGAGGAGGCGCGCTCCGTAGAGGTCGGGCGACGTGTCGGCGTCGTCGTACAGACCACCCTCGAGCGTCCGTTGTTACGTGAGGTCGTCAGCGCCCTCATTGGGCGATGCGAGGAGCTGCGTCTCTACGACACGATTTGCGAGGCGACGACCGAGCGACAAGGGGCAGCCGCCGAGCTGGCAGCGGAGGCGGACGTGATGGTGGTCATCGGTGGGCGCTCCTCGGCAAACACGCGCCATCTTGTGGACGTCTGTGCTACGCGCTGCGGGGCCACATTCCACGTCGAGACCCCCGAGGAGCTGCATGGCGCCTGGTTTGCCGAGGCCGAGACGGTCGGCGTCACTGCCGGCGCGTCGACTCCCTCGGCCCAGATCGACGTGGTGACGAAGCGGATTCGGGAGTTGTGTGACGCGCGGGCTGCTGGCACCTCCTGAGGGCCATACGAGGTTTAGGGTAATAGCGAGAGGGGCGGCATGGCTGCAGGTTCGCGCAACGAGCATCGTGCCGACTACGCGAGCACGCGCGAGCGCGCACAGGGCGCATGGATAGCCCGGGTCGAGGACGGCAGTCCCGCGTGGGAGGCCGGCCTCGAGCCGGGAATGCGTATCGACGCAGTAAACGGACAGGTGCTCACCGACATCATCGCCTGGCGGTGGGAGGCGGACGGAGAGGTCGCGGAGCTCTCGGTGTACGTGCCCGAGGACGAGCAGGAGTATGCCTGCACGCTCGAGCGGGAGCCGGGGCAGGACTGGGGTGTCGAGTTCACCGACGTGCTCTTCGATGGCATCCGCACCTGCGTGAATGCCTGCCAGTTCTGCTTCATGGCCATGCTGCCCCCGGGAGTGCGCCAATCTCTCCTGTTGCGCGATGACGACTATCGGCTCTCGTTCCTGCAGGGCAACTTCGTGACGCTCACCAATGTTTCCGACGAGGACGTCGAGCGCGTCATCCGCTGTCGCATGGAGCCCATGAACGTCTCCATACATGCGGTGAGTCCCGAGGTGAGGGTGCCGCTCATCGGAAGGCATGCGATGCGCGGAATCGAGGTCCTCGAGCGCCTGTGCGCCGCCGACATCGAGGTTCACGGACAGATCGTGCTCTGCGCCGGCATCAATGACGGGGCCGAGCTTGAGCGGACGCTCGCATGGGTCGAGGCCCGCCCGCAGATCACCTCGCTCGCAATCGTGCCCTTGGGCTACACGAAGTACTCGAGGCGGTTCTCGTCCTCGTTCTCGGACGACAAGGACGCGAGTCGCGCGGTGGTGCGCCTGCTCGAGCCCTACCAGGAACGCGCGCGACGCACGCTGGGCGTCACGCGGTTCCAGCTTTCGGACGAGTTCTACCTGGACGCGGAGCTTCCCGTTCCCGCAGCTGAGACCTACGATGGGTACCCGCAGTTCCACGATGGCATCGGAATGCTACGCAGCTTCATGGACGAGACTGACGAGCTCGCCCGTGATCGCGCGGACGAGATGGCGCGTGTGTCAGAGGCGCTGGCAACAGCAGACAGGCATACGCTCTTCGTGTGCGGCGAGGCTGCGCAAGGCGTCTTCGAGAGACTATGCACCGCATGGAACCCTCCGTTGGGGGACGGTCCCCAGGAAGGTTCGTCCCGGTTCGGTGTGTTTACGATTCGAAACGACTACTATGGCGGTGACGTCAACGTGACGGGGCTCATCGTGGCAGAGGACCTGCTTGCGCAGCTACCGCAGAACCTCTCCCACGTGATTGTGGTGCTGCCCGAGGTGATGTTCAACTTTGATGCGGTGACGCTCGATGGCATCTCCTCCGAGGAGATAGAGAGCGAGCTCGCGCGGCGTGGCGCGCAGGTCATCGTGGCGGTTCCGAGCCCGCATTCCCTGCTCGACGCCCTCGCCTCCAGGACGTGCCCGTGATGTGTGGGTCTGCGCTTCTGGGCGGGACCGGTGATGGCGGACGTGCTACCATCTGATACGAGACAGAGGAGGTCCATATCATGAGCAAACCAATCGTTGCCGTGGTCGGGCGCCCTAACGTGGGTAAGTCCACGTTGGTCAACCGACTGGCAGAGCGACGCGAGGCCATCGTGCATGAGTCCCGTGGCGTCACGCGCGACCGCTCGTATCACGAGACGGATTGGAACGGTCGCGCGTTCGTGCTGGTGGATACGGGCGGCATAGAGTCCATTCACTCCAAGGACACGTTCGCCCCACGCATTCGAGAGCAGGCACTGATGGCCTGTGCGGAGGCAGACGTCATCGTCTTTGTGGTGGACGGCAAAGTGGGGGTGACCGACGAGGACGAGGAGGTCGCCCGCGTGGTGCGGCGCTCAAAGAAGCCTGCGTTCTTGGTGGTGAACAAGGTGGACGACCCGACGAACGAACTCGCCACATGGGACTTCTACCAGTTGGGCGTCGGCGAGCCCATGCCCATCTCTGCCGGGCATGGCCACGGCACGGGCGACCTGCTCGATGAGGTGGTGGCTGCGCTGCCGCCCGAGTCGGAAGAGGAGGAGACGGGCGATGAGGATACCTTGGCAGTCGCGATCATCGGGCGTCCCAACGTGGGGAAGTCCTCCCTCACCAATCGTCTGGTGGGGCACAACCGCTCGATCGTGAGTGACGTGGCGGGGACGACGCGCGATGCCGTGGACGTCGTGGTGGAGCATGATGGTGCGCGCTTCAGGCTCGTGGACACTGCGGGCATGCGGAAGCGCTCCCAGGTGCACGAGGATGTGGAGTACTACAGCATGGTGCGCGGGCTCATGGCCATGGACGAGGCGGACGTGTGCCTGCTCGTCGTGGATGCATCGGTGGGTGTCACTGAGCAGGACCAGAAGCTTGCGACGATGGCGATCGAGCGGGGATGCGGCTTGGTACTGTGTCTGAACAAGTGGGACCTCGTGGATACCGAGCAGCGTCGCGAGGAGGTGCAGATGTCGGTGGACCGCCGTCTGGCCCATGCGAGCTGGGTCCCGGTGGTGCGTATCTCCGCCTTGACGGGTCGCGCGTGTCTGCGCGTGCTCGACGCTGCGAAGCGCGCGGGAGAGGCCCGTGCCAGTCGCGTGCAGACGTCGAAGCTCAATGCCCTTCTTGACGAGATTCGCTCCAGCGGTCACACCATTACGAAGGGCAACCGAAGACTCAAGCTCAACTATGCGACGCAACCCGCGACGTGTCCGCCTGTGTTCGCGTTCTTCTGCAACGCACCGGACCTCGTCGACGACAACTTCGAGCGCTTCATAGAGAACCGCTTGCGTGAGCGCATCGACTTGGTGGGAACTCCCATTCGCTTGAAGTTCCGGAGGAAGGAGTAGTTATGGGTGGCCTCATCGTTGCAACCTGCGTTGCGGCGGTCGCGTCGTACTTCATCTGTGGCATACCGTTCGGCATGCTCTTTGCGGCAAAGCTCAGCGGCATCGACGTGCGCAAGGTGGGCTCCGGCAACATCGGCATGACGAATGTCGCACGCTCGGCGGGCGGCAAGGCGGCTGCGCTCACCTTTGCCTGCGACGTGGGGAAGGGCGCGCTGTGCGTGCCGCTCTTCCGGTTCATCATCGCGACCACGTGCCTGGGGGGTGACGTCTCTGCCCTGGCGCTCAGCGGGCCCTTCGCATGGGTGGGCACGACGCTCTTCATGTCGTGCGTCTTTGGGCATGTCTTCAGCCCGTATTTGCACTTCCATGGCGGCAAGGGCATATCGGTGGGTCTGGGCGCCTCGCTTGGACTGTATTGGCCGATGGGCCTCAGCATGCTTGCGGTCTTTCTTGTGCTTACGATTCCCACGCGCTACGTGTCGTTGGGGTCGGTCGCGGCTGCGGCATCAGTGCCGATATTCGGCCTCATCTACGGCGTCCGGGGCGTCGCCATCATTCCTCTCGTACTGGTGAGTGTCGTGGTCATACTCGCACATCACGAGAACATCGGGCGACTCGTGCGCGGCGAGGAGCGACGCTTCTCGGTGGGGAAGGAGAAGAAGGGAGGCGGCAAGTGACGCGCAAGGTTGCGGTAATCGGGTCTGGCTCGTGGGGCACGGGTGTGACGCGCCTGCTCTCGCCGCATGCGGACGAGGTGATGATTTGGTCGCACGAACCCGAGGTGGCGCGTGGCATCAATGTGGGCCGCAGGAACCCACGGCAGCTCACGGACTTCGAAGTCGGCCCCAACGTGCGCGCGACCTGCGACATGGAGAAGGCAACGGCCGGGGCAGAGGCGCTCCTGTTGGCCGTTCCCTCGCCCTTCCTTCGCGCGACCTGCGTGGAGCTTGCGCCGCACGTGCGCCCGGAGGTGCCGATTCTCATACTCACGAAGGGCGTCGAGCATGGGACGGGTTCTCTCATGGCAGACGTGGTGGCAGACGAGCTGGGCGGACCGGAGCGCATTGCCGTCCTCAGCGGTCCGAACCACGCCGAGGAGGTGAGCAAGGGCACCATATCGGCGGCGGTGATCGCCTCGTCCAATCGTGGGGTTGCGGAGTGCTTCCGCGATTTGCTGGTGTGTCCCGCCTTCCGGGTCTATGTGAGCGAGGACGTGCGGGGGATAGAGGTATGCGGCGCAGAGAAGAACGTGATTGCCATTGCCTGCGGCATCGCGGCCGCGTTGGGTGCGGGTGACAACACGCTTGCCGTGCTCATGACGCGAGGTCTTGCCGAGGTGACGCGCGTTGCGGTCTCGATGGGCGCCGACCCGCTTACATGCATGGGTCTGGCGGGCATGGGGGACCTCATCGCCACCTGCACATCCCGTCACTCGCGCAACCGCACCTTTGGGGAGGAGCTCGCGCGTGGCACATCGCTCGAGGAGTATGAGGCGAGGACGGGCATGGTGGTCGAGGGTGCACAGGCCACAAGGTCCATCATCGAGGTTGCCGACGAGAATGGCGTGGAGATACCCATCACGCGTGCGGTCAACGCCATCCTCTTTGAGGACGTTCCCGTGGCGGAGGCCATCGACGGGCTCCTGCTCAGGCGTCCCAAGGAAGAGTTCTATGGTTTTGCATCCTGACCGTTGCCAGGAAGTGTCTGTCGAATCGCAGAGGAGAAGCGCATGGCGCACCAAGTCAGAATATCACCGTCCATACTCGCCGCCGACATGCTCAACCTAGGTGCTGAGCTCAAGAGTGTGGCGAATGCCGACTTCATACACTATGACGTGATGGATGGTGACTTCGTGCCCAACATCTCGTTTGGACCCGGCCTGCTCTCGGCCGTGAAGCGCGGCACTGACCTCTTGGTGGACGTGCACATGATGGTGAGCAATCCGGACGAGGTGTTCCGCGACTATCTCGAGGCGGGTGCCGACATCCTCACCTTCCATCTAGAGACGGCCAAGCATGCACATCGCATCGTGGACGAGATTCATCGGTACGGGCGGCGCGCTGCCGTGGCCATCAACCCGGGAACGGCTGTCTCGTCGCTCGACGCGATCATCGACTACTTGGACATGGTGCTCGTCATGTCCGTCAATCCTGGCTTCTCTGGCCAACAGTTCATCGAGCACACCTTCACCCAGCTGTACAAGCTCACGGCCCTGTGTCGTAGCCATGCCGTGCGTCCCCTCATAGAGATTGACGGTGGCGTGTCTGCGAGGAACGCCGAACAGGTCGTTGCGGCTGGTGCTGACGTGCTGGTGGGCGGCAGCGCTGTCTTCAGTGCACCCGACCACGCACGGGCCGTGGAAGAGATGCGCGAGGCGGGCATGCGCGGCCTCGCGATGAGGTAGCGTCCCCATGCGCGCATCGACTGCCCGTCGCGTCTACCTCGACTATGCCGCCTCCGCGCCCATGCGCGCGGAGGCGCTTGCCGCGGAGCGGGCGTACGAGGAGAGCCCGTTCGCGGGTGCGAACCCCAACTCCCTCCACACGGCCGGGCGCGAGGCGGCGCGGGCGCTTGACGGCGCACGGCGCGGCCTCGCACGCTGTCTGGGCGGGGGTTTCAGGCCCATGGAGGTGGTCTTCACCTCGGGCGGGACGGAGAACAACAACCTCGCCATCGTCGGTATGGCGCACGGTGCGCGCGGGAAGGACCGTCGTCGTACCCGCGTGCTTCTCTCTGCCGTCGAGCACGACTCCGGCCTGGATGTCGCGCCAACGCTGCGCGACCGGGGCTTCGATGTGGTGACGATCGCGCCCGACCATGCGGGTCGCATCGGAGTCGAGGCCCTGCGCCCGCTGCTGGGCCCCGACGTGGCGCTCGTCTCGGTGATGGCGGCCAACAACGAGACGGGCGTGCTGCAACCCATCGCGGAGCTCGCGCGCGCTGCGCACGACGCTGGGGCGCTCTTCTACACCGACGCCGCGCAAGGGTTTGGCAAGGTGCCCCTTGACGTGCGCGGATGCGACGCGGTCGGCGTGGTGGGGCACAAGATTGGTGCCTCGGTGGGAACGGGAGCGCTCTTCGTGCGCATGCGCGTGCCCGTGCGCCCGCTCATGCACGGTGGGGGCCAGGAGCGCGAGATTCGCCCTGGCACGCAGGATGTGCGTGGGGCGCTGGGGCTTGCCGCGGCGGCACGCGCATGCTGCGAGGGGATGGAGTCGAAGCGTCAGGCAGTCGCCGAGCGGGCGGCGCGTCTCTATGAGGTGGTGTGCGCGTCGCCGAGGATTGCGCCCACGGTCGCGCGCGATGCGGGCGTCGCGTGTCTGCCTGGCATCGTGAGCCTTATGGTCGAGGGCATGGACTCCGAGTCGCTCGTGCTCCAGCTCGACGCAAGGGGCTTCGAGGTCTCTGCGGCGTCCGCGTGCGCGAGCGGGCAGGCGGCACCGAGCCACGTCCTCTCGGCCATGGGCGTCTCGGGGCTCCTCTCCTCGGGCTCGCTGCGCGTCTCCTTCGACGAGCGCGTCTCGCAGGAGGACCTCGACCGCTTCGCCGAGGCGCTCCTGCAGGTCGTGTCCGCGTCCGCGTAGGAAGCGTGCTCGTGGCGAGGCGGCCCTCTCTGGAAGACATGGGCCTGGACGTGATCAGCGTCGGGACGGCGTCTGTGGTCAGTCGCTCCCGAGTCGGAGGTCCTGCAGGGCATAGACCTGCAGCTCTCCCTCGCCGTGTACGGCGGCCAAGGCCAGGACGAGCGCGGCGGCGGCCGAGAGGGTGGTCACATACGTGATGCCCCTGTTGACGGCTTCGCTGCGCAGCACCGACCCGTCGCCGCGCGAGCCGTGCCCGTGGGGGGTGTTGATGATGAAGGACACGCCGTCCCCGGTCAGCACGTCGTGCGCGTTGGGATGCCCCTCGCCCATGCGCTTGGTCACCTCGCAGGGGATGCCTGCTGCGCGCAGGGTCTTGGCCGTGCCGCTCGTGGCCAGCATCCGGTAGCCCATCTGCACAAGCGAGAACGCGACTGGTACGATGGCGCGCTTGTCGGCATCGCGCACACTTATGAACACGGTGCCCTCTTCCGGCATCTCGTAGTCGATTGCCTCGCGCGTCTTTGCGAACGCCTCGGGGAAGGTGGCGGCAATGCCCATGACCTCGCCAGTCGAGCGCATCTCCGGGCCCAGGCGCACGTCCGACCCCGGGAAGCGTGCCCATGGCATCACGGCCTCCTTGACCGCGTAGTACGCAAGGTCACGGTCCTCGGGCGGCAGGCCCAGGCTTGCGACGCTTCTGCCTGCCATCACTTGGGCGGCATGCTTGGCCAGGGGCACTCCGCTCGCCTTGCTCGAGAAGGGCACTGTGCGGCTGGCACGTGGGTTGAGCTCGATCACGAATACCTGCTCGTCCTTGACTGCGAATTGCACGTTGAGGAGTCCGTGGATGTCGCAGGCGAGTGCCAGCCGACGCGTGATGGCGCGTACGCGCCCCACGATGGCGTCGCTCAGCGAGAACGGCGGGAAGCAGCAGGCGGAGTCGCCCGAGTGTATGCCGCACTCCTCGATGTGCTCGAGGATTGCCCCCACGTACACGTCCGTTCCGTCGCAGAGGGCGTCCACGTCCAGCTCGATGGCGTCTTCGAGGAAGGCGTCGAGGTAGACCGGGTGGTCCGGAGTGACGCTCGCGGCCTCGGCCATGTAGGAGTCGAGCTCGTCCGCACCATAGACGATGGCCATTCCGCGACCGCCGAGCACGTAGCTCGGTCGCACGATGAGGGGGTAGCCGATGCCTCGTGCCGCGAGTCGCGCCTCTTGGGGGTTCTCGGCGACTGACGAGGGAGGATAGTCGATGCCCAGGCGGTCGAGCAGCGCCGCGAAGCGGTCTCGATCCTCTGCGAGGTCGATGGAGTCGGGGCCAGTGCCCATGACGGGTACGCCTGCCTCCTCCAACCTGCGCGCGAGCCGTATGGGCGTCTGGCCGCCCAACGTCAGGATGACGCCGACGGGCCGCTCTGCCTCCACCACGTTCATGACGTCCTCGAAGGTGAGCGGCTCGAAGTACAGGCGGTCGCTCGTGTCGTAGTCGGTGGAGACGGTCTCGGGATTGCAGTTGACCATGACGGTCTCGTACTCCATCTCACGCAGTGCATAGGCGGCGTGGACGCAGCAGTAGTCGAACTCTATGCCCTGGCCGATGCGGTTGGGACCGGCCGAAAGTATCACCACGCGTGGTCGCGCAGCCTCTACGTGTTCGGTTGCCCCGCCTCGCTCGTAGGTGAGGTAGTGATAGTTCGTGCGAGCGGCGAACTCGCCGGCGCAGGTGTCGACGGTCTTCACGACGGGCCGCACCCCAAGCACCTCCCGAACGGCTCGCACGACCTCCTCCTTGGAACCCGTCAGGTATGCGATCTGGGCGTCGGAGAACCCCATTTGCTTGGCTGCGAGCAAGTGTTCGCAGTCGAGGCCCGCGAGACCCAGGCGCGCGATGGCACGCTCGGCCGCCACGATGTCAGCTATGCGGTGCAGGAACCAGCGGTCGATGTGGGTGGCCTCGTGCACGCGTCCTAGCGTCCAGCCTCGTCGCAGCGCCTCGGCCACGTAGAAGATGCGCTCGGGGGTTGGCCGTGTCACCAGCTCGTCGAAGCGCTCCTCATCGAAGCCGGGCGCCTCGCCCGGCCCTAGGCCGCAGTGGCCGTCCTCGAGCGAGCGCAATGCCTTCTGGAGGGCCTCCTCGAAGGTACGTCCCATGGCCATGGCCTCTCCCACGCTCTTCATGCGCGTGGTGAGCTCCTCGCTCGCGCCTTTGAACTTCTCGAAGGCGAAGCGTGGGACCTTGACCACGCAGTAGTCGATAGAGGGTTCGAAGCAGGCCGGCGTGACGCGCGTGATGTCGTTGACGATCTCATCGAGGGTGTATCCCACGGCCAGGAGTGCCGCTGCCTTGGCGATGGGGAAGCCTGTGGCCTTGGATGCCAGCGCCGAGCTGCGGCTGACGCGCGGGTTCATCTCGATGACGATGACGCGGCCGTCATTCGGGTTGACGGCGAACTGTACGTTGGAGCCGCCGGTGGCGACTCCGACGCGCTCGAGGCAGGCGAGGGAGTGATCGCGAAGGCGCTGCAGCTCCTCGTCGGAGAGTGTCTGTGCCGGTGCAACGGTGATGGAGTCGCCCGTGTGCACGCCCATGGGGTCGAGGTTCTCTATGGAGCTGATCACGATGCCGTTGCCTGCGGCATCGCGCATGACCTCCATCTCAATCTCCTTCCAACCCTCGACGGATTGCTCTACCAGCACCTCGCTCACGGGCGAGAGCGCCAGTCCCTGTTCGACGATCTGGCGCAGCTCATCCTCGTCGTGCGCGATGCCACCACCTGCGCCACCCAAGGTGAAGCTCGGGCGGATGACCACGGGATATCCCAGAGCGCAAGCGATGTCGAACGCCTCCTCCATGGTGTGGGCGAAGCCGGAGGCGGCTACCTCTAGGCCGATGTCGCGCATGGCGGCGGCAAAGAGCTCGCGGTCCTCTCCCGTGCGGATGGAGTCGAGGTCGCAGCCTATGACCTCCACGCCATAGCGCTCGAGCACGCCGGCCTCTCCCAACGCCACGGCGCAGTTGAGGGCCGTCTGCCCTCCCATGTTAGGCAGCAGCGCATCGGGCCTCTCGCGGTCGATGACCCGTGTCACGGTGTCCACCGTGATGGGCTCCACGTAGGTGCGGTCAGCGGTCTGGGGGTCGGTCATGATGGTGGCCGGGTTCGAGTTGACAAGGACCACCTCGTAGCCCTCTTGGCGCAGCACCCTGCAAGCCTGCGTACCGGAATAGTCGAACTCGCATGCCTGTCCTATGACGATGGGTCCCGAGCCTATGACCAGGACCTTCCTGATGTCCTCACGCTTGGGCATGGGCGGATCTCCCTTCGCGCACGTCGATGGCTAGGTAGTCGCAGGGGGCGCTTGCGCTTCCTTCGGGTCTGCCTCGCCAGGCATCCATCAGGCGCACGAACGCCTCGAAGAGGTAGCGCGAGTCGTGCGGTCCAGGTCGGCTCTCGGGGTGGTACTGCACGCTGAAGGCGGGAACGTCGAGGAACTGGATGCCCTCGGGAGTGCCGTCGTTGAGGTTCACGTGCGTCAGCCGAACCCGGCCCAATCGCGATGTCGCGACTACGGGGGCTATGCCCATCCGGACCCAATGTCGCAGGTCACGCACGTGCGCTGTCTCGCCCTCGGAGAGTTCGGGCACGAGCGGCCCCATGCTCTCGAACACCAGGCCGTAGTTATGGTTCTGCGCGGTGATTTCCACCTTGCGGGTAAGAAGGTTCATGACGGGCTCGTTGCCGCCGTGGTGGCCGAAGGGGAGCTTCTCGATGTCGGATCCCGCGGCCATCGAGATGAGCTGGTTGCCCAGGCAAATGCCAAAGACGGGCAGCCTGCCCAAGACGTCGGCTGCGGCGCGGGCCGTCTGTGACACCTGCTCGGGGTCTCCGGGGCCGTTGGAGAAGAAGACGCCGTCGGGCTCCAGGGCAAGCACGCGTGCCGCCGGCGTGTCGAAGGGAACGGCGGTGACCTCACAACCGACGGCCGCAAGGCTCTCCTCGATTCCGCGCTTCTCTCCGCAGTCGTAGGCCACCACGCGCAGCTTAGGTCGCCCGCTCACCCTGCGCGCGGAGACGGCGGATGCGTCTGCCGGAATCGTTCGCTCTCGGCGTGGGCTGACGTCCGCCACGAAGTTGTGCGCGCTGATCGCGGGACTCGCCGCCACGCGTGCCGCAAGGCTCTGGGAATCGAGGTCGACCGTGGAGATGGCTGCCCGCATTGCGCCGGCGCTGCGGATCCTCAGCGTGAGGGCGCGCGTGTCCACGCCCTCGATTGCTACCACGCCATGGTCCCGAAGGAAGTCGGGGAAGCTGCCCGTGGACTGCCAGTTGGAGGGGGTGCGGCACATGTCGCGCACCACGAGGCCTTGCAAGGCCGTGCCTCCGGACTGTCTGGTCGCCTCGCTGACGCCGTAGTTGCCCACCTGCGGGTAGGTGAGCGTCACAATCTGGCCCGCATAGCTCGGGTCGGTCACGATTTCTTGGTAGCCCACCATCGAAGTGTTGAACACGATCTCCCCAAAGGCCTCGCCTTGCGCCCCGCATGCATATCCCCTGAGGCAGGTGCCGTCCTCAAGGGCCAGCAGGGCTTGGCAAGGCATATCCTTCTCGACGAGCGGATTCATGGTCATGCTCCTAGCGACTCAACAGGTCGGCGATTCTGCACGCGGCCTCCAACGTGTCCTCCCTGCTCCCGAAGGTCGAGAAGCGGAAGTAGCCTTCGCCGCATGAGCCGAATCCCGAGCCGGGGGTTCCGACGATCTGCAGTTCGTTGAGCAGACGGTCAAAGAATCCCCAGCTGTCGCTGCCGTCCGGACACCTCAGCCATAGGTAGGGCGCGTTCTTGCCACCGCAGTACCAGATGTCCGCCTTATCGAGCGCCTCCATGAGGATGTGCGCGTTGTCCTTGTAGAAGCGCAGGACCTCCTGCGTCTGGCGTTGTCCCTCGGGCGTGAAGATGGCGGCCGCCCCCTTTTGGATTACGTAGGAGACGCCGTTAGTCTTGGTGGTGCGGTTGCGCACCCACATGTCGTTGAGGTTCATGCCCTCGCGCACGAGCGTCTTGGGAACTACGGTGTAGCCCAGCCGCGTGCCCGTGAAGCCGGCGGTCTTCGAGAGCGAGCAGATTTCGATCGCGCAGGTCTTGGCGCCCTCGAGCTCCATGATGCTGTGCGGGACGTCGTCATCCTCGATGAAGGCCTCGTAGGCGGCGTCAAAGAGAATGATCGAGCCATGCTCGTTGGCGAAGTCGACCCACCTCTGCAGCTGGTCGCGCCCAAACACCGCGCCCGTGGGATTGTTGGGGGAGCAGACGTAGAGGATGTCCGCCAGCGCATCGTCGCTGGGTTCGGGAAGGAAGCCGTTCTCCCTTCCCGAGGGCAGGTGCACGATGCGGCGTCCGGCGATGACGTTTGCGTCCACATAGGCGGGATACGCCGGTTCGATCACAAGGGCCGAGCTGCTGCGGTCAAAGAGGTCGAGAATGTCGCCCAGCTCGTCGCTTGCCCCGCTGGAGACGAAGACCTCGTCATCGTCCACCCCCACCCCGCGCGAGCGGTAGTGGTCGGCGATGGCGGCCCGCAGGAAGGGTGCGCCGCATTCCGGCTGGTATCCTTGGAAGCGCTCCTTCGTCGCCTGGTCGTCCACCGCCTCGTGCAGGGCCTCGATGACCGCGTCGCAGAGCGGAAGCGACACGTCGCCGATCCCCAGTCGCAGGATGCGGGCATCGGGATGCGTCTCGTGGTATGCGGCGACCTTCTGGGCGATTCTCGCGAAGAGGTACGAGTCCTTGAGGTTGGCATAGTTCCGGTTGGGCTTTAGCATAAGGTGACCTCCCCCTCGTAGATGGTCTCGGCGGGACCGGTCATCGTGACGTGGCCGTCGGCTCCCACCACGACCTGCAACGGGCCTCCGTCGAGGTGTACCGTGATGGTTGACCCGGGCGGGCAGAAGCCCTTGCTCACCGCGGCTGCCGTCGATGCGCAGGCGCCCGTGCCGCAGGCCATGGTGATGCCGCTGCCACGCTCCCACACTCGCATGCGCAAGCCTTCCTTGGAGAGCACCTGCACAAACTCGACGTTGACCCCGCCCGGGAAGGCCGCGTGCCGCTCGACGAGGGGGCCCAAGGTGGCCACTGCCGCCGCCTCGGCATCTTTGACAAAGATCACTGCGTGGGGGTTGCCCACGTGGACGGGTGTGCAGACGAGGTTGGTGTCGCCCACGGAGAGCCCGAGGTCCTCGTCGACGACGGCTCGTCCCATGCCCACGGAAACCGTGCGGACCACGCCGTCCTCCACCTGAAGGTCAAGCGACTTGACGCCCGAGAGGGTCTCGATGGCAAGCGTGGTCCTAGTCGTCAGTCCCTTCTCGTACACGTACTTGCCGACGCAGCGGATGCCGTTGCCGCACATCATGGCCTCGCTGCCGTCCGCGTTGAAGATGCGCATCTTGAAGTCTGCGACCTCGGAGGGCGAGATGTAGATCATGCCGTCGGACCCGGCCCCGAAGTGCCGGTCCGAGAGTCGAATCGAGAGATCCTCCACGTCGGGCGGCACCTCTCCATAGACATAGAGGTAGTCATTGCCCAGCCCGTGCATCTTTGTGAAGTGCATAGATGTTCTCCCTTCTTTGTGGAACACACTTCCCGGAAGAGTGTTCCATGTTGCCTATACCAGCTGTCTTGCGACCTCGGCGGCACAGGCGAGGCCGTCGGCGATGGCACTCACCACAAGAGACGACCCGCTGCGGCAGTCGCCAGCCACAAAGACGGGTACGTCGTGGTCCGTGATCGCGCGATGTGAACCGCTCGTCACGACTTGGGGCAGCCCTCGTGCGTCATCGCTGCACGACACGCCCAACGCCTCGAGCGGCCCTCTCTCGGGACCCGCGAAGCCCATGGCCAAGAGCACGAGATCCGCCGGAATCACCCGCTCGCTACCCCCGATGCGCTCGGGCCTGCCGCTTGCCCAGTCGAGCGAAGCCACGCGCAAGCCGCTGACCCGTCCCTCGTTGCCGAGCACCTCGAGCGTGTCGATGGCCCATTGGCGCGGATCCCTGCCATGGAGCACCGTCGCCTCCAGCTGTCCGTAGTCATCCTTGCGAATGTTGGGCCACTCCGGCCAGGCGTTTCCCTCCAGGCGACGTGCCGGGGGTTCGGGAAGAAATTCCAGCTGCGTTACGGTGGCGGCTCCTTGGCGCAGCGCCGTCGCCACGCAGTCGGTTCCCGTGTCGCCGCCGCCGATGACCACCACATCAAGGCCGGAAGCAGAGACGTTCGGCTCGACTCCCTTGAGCAGCGCCCATGTCGCGGCCGTGAGGTAGTCCACGGCAAGCACCACGCCCGTCAGGTCGGCTCCGGGTACGGAGAGTCGCCGCGCGCTGCGCGCCCCCGTCGCCACCACGATGGCATCATGGTCGGCGAGGAGCTTCTCGGTGATCGTGCGCTCGCTGGCGTCCACGTTGCAGAGTACGTCTACGCCACGGGAGCGCATGAGCTCGACGCGGCGCTCGACCACGTCCTTGGGCAGCTTCATGTTGGGGATGCCGTACATAAGCAGGCCGCCGGCGCGGTCGTCCCTCTCGACCAAGGTTACCCGCATCCCAAGGTGAGCCAACTCCCAGGTGCACGCGAGACCCGCAGGACCGCTGCCGACCACGGCGACGTGAGGTGCCTTCGCGCCCGACCGTGTGAGTGGGGTGGGGTAGGGATCGTCCGATTCCGACCACGCATGGTCGGAGATGGCCCGCTCGTTGTCGCGAATCGTCGTCGCCCCGTCGTGCAGTCCCAAGTTGCAGGCCGCCTCGCAGAGCGCGGGGCAGACCCGTCCCGTGAACTCGGGGAAGGGGTTGGTGAGGGAGAGACGTCCGAACGCGTCGTCCCAGAGTCCCCGGTACGCAAGGTCGTTCCATTCGGGAATCAGGTTGTGCAGCGGGCATCCGGAGGGGCGTGCGTTGCCGAACGACGCCCCCGTCTGGCAGAACGCGACTCCGCAGTACATGCACCGGCTGGCTTGGAGTCGTTGTGCCTCCTCCTGCAAGGGTACCGCAAGCTCACCGAAGTCGCGCACCGACTCCGGCGCCACCCGCATGTCATGCTCTTGCCGATTGAACTCCAGATGTGCTCCTGGCCTGCCCATGGCTTAGGCCTCCTTTCTCAAAGACTCGAATGCCAGCTCCACGGCCTCCTCGCGGCTCACGCCGCGTGCCTGCTCGAGGTCCGCTCGCTCCATGATGAGTCGGTACTCGTGCGGAATCACCTTGACGAAGTGCTCACGCGCATCGGCGAACTGGTAGAGCAGCTTGATGCCCCTGGGACTCGCCGTACGCTCGACGTGCTCCTCGATTAGCACCCTCACCTGCTCGAGCTCGCTCTCCGTCGGTCTCAACAGCTCGACCATGTCGTGGTTGCAGCGACCGTCCAAGGTGTGGAACTCGTCGTAGACGTAGACCAATCCGCCGCTCATTCCCGCTGCGAAGTTGGCCCCCACCTCACCGAGCACCACTGCGATGCCGCCGGTCATGTACTCGAAGCCGTGGTTTCCGACTCCCTCCACCACCAGGGTTGCCCCCGAGTTGCGCACGCCGAAGCGTTGCCCGGCAAGGCCGTTGACAAAGCCTCGGCCCCCCGTCGCTCCGTAGAAGGCGACGTTGCCCACGCTCACGTTCTCGTCGAACTTGTAGGTCGCGCGTTCGGGCGGGCGCACCGAGACGATGCCGCCCGAGAGTCCCTTGCCCACGTAGTCATTGGCATCGCCGATGATGTTGAGCGTGATGCCTCGCGGGAGGAAGGCGGCGAAGCTCTGTCCGCCCGACCCCTCGCAGTCGATGGTGATGGCCCCCTCGGGCAGTCCCTCAGGATGGCCGGCCGTTACCGTCGCTCCGAGCAAGGTGCCCACGCATCGGTTGACGTTGTCGATGTCGGCGTGGAAGTGTGCCGGCACCATGTGCTCGCGGGCGCTGGCCGTGTAGGGGACGAAGAGCGTGGCGTCGAGCGTGCGCTCCAGCTGGAGGTCGGCAGACATCTCGGGCAGGAAGCGGACGCCGTCGGCCCCGGGGATGGGTTCGGCGAGCTGCGGCGTCGCGCGATGAAGCAGGGCCGTGAGGTCGCAGCTGTTCGCTTTGGGATGTCCCTCCACTTCCTTCTGGCGCAGGCACTCAGGATGTCCCACCATCTCGTCCACCGTGCGGAACCCCAGTCGCGCCATCTGCTCGCGCAGGCCCTCTGCCACGAAGGTCATGAAGTTGATAACATGCTCGGGCCTCCCGGCAAAGCGGCGGCGCAGGCGCTCGTCCTGCGTGCAGACTCCTACGGGACAGGTGTCTTGGTGACAGTCGCGCTGCATGAGGCACCCCATGGCCACGAGCGGCATCGTGGCGAAGCCGAACTCCTCGGCGCCGAGAAGCGCTGCCACCGCCACGTCGCGCCCGTCCATGAGCTTGCCGTCCGCTTCGAGCACCACGCGTGAGCGAAGACCGTTCTGCAGCAAGGTCTGCTGCGCCTCGGCGAGCCCCAGCTCCAAGGGCAGACCCGCATGGTAGATGGAGTCGCGCGGGGCGGCGCCCGTGCCGCCATTGGATCCAGATACCAGAATCTTTGCCGCGCCGCCCTTGGCCACACCCGTGGCGATGGTGCCCACGCCTGCCTCGCTTACGAGCTTGACTGAGATACGCGCCTTGGGGTTCGCGCACTTGAGGTCGAAGATGAGTTCGGCAAGGTCCTCGATCGAGTAGATGTCGTGGTGCGGGGGCGGTGAGATGAGGCCCACGCCCGGTGTGGAGTGGCGTATCCTTGCCACCCACGGCCATACCTTGCGACCTGGCAGATGACCGCCCTCGCCGGGCTTGGCGCCTTGGGCCATCTTTATCTGGATTTCGGCAGCGCTTCCCAGGTAGCGGCTCGTCACGCCGAATCGTCCCGACGCCACCTGCTTGATGGCGGAGTTCAGTGAGTCGCCGTTGGGCAGGGGAGTCTCGCGCGCCGGGTCCTCTCCGCCCTCGCCGGTGTTCGATCGCCCGCCGAGGCGGTTCATGGCGATGGCCAGGCATTCGTGCGCCTCCTTCGAGAGAGACCCGAAGCTCATGGCACCCGTGTTGAAGCGGCGCACGATGGATGTGGCGGGTTCGACCTCCTCAATCGGCACCGGGCCCGTGGGCAGCGGAACCAGCTCCAACAGGTCGCGCAGGACGACGGAGCGCGCAGGGCGGCGCACCTGCGCGACGTATTCCCTAAAGAGCTCGTAGCTTCCCTCGCGACAAGCACGTTGCAACAGGTAGATGGCCTGTGGCGTTATGAGGTGCTCCTCGGTTCCGGGACGCCACTTGGTGATGCCGGAGCTGGTCAGCTGGTCGGGTGCGGCGGATTCCATGAGTGCGCATGCCCGGCGATAGCGCTCGTCGAGCTCCGACTGAACCCCGGTCAGGTCGAGGCCGCCTATCCTGCTCGTCGTTCCTGCGAAGCACCTCGTCACCAGTGCGTCCGAGAGGCCGACTATCTCGAATATCTGGGCCGAGTGGTATCCCTGCATGGTCGAGATACCCATCTTGCTCATGATGGACACGATGCCCGCCGTCACGGCGCGATCGTAGTTCGCCATGGCCTCCCGCACCGACGTCTTCAAGGCGCCCCGCCTTGCGAGGTTCTCGATGCAGTCGTGCGCGAGGTAGGGGTAGATGCCGCTGGCGGAATAGCCCACCAGCGCGGCGAAGTCGTGCGGGGAGATGGCGTCGCCCGCCTCCAGCACGATGTCGGTGCGTATGCGCACCCCGGTGCGAATCAGGTGGTTGTGGACGCTGCCCAGCGCGAGGAGCGACGGTATGGGAATCTCGCCCTTGCCGGCACGATCGGAGAGAACCACGATGTTGGCACCCTCGCGTACGGACGCTTCCACCTTCCGGTCGAGGTCGTCCAGCGCCTGCTCCAACGCATCCGGTCCTCCCGTCGCAGGGTAGGTGACCCTGAAGCGCTCGACCCGGAACCCAACGCGTCGCATCCCGCAGATACGCTCGAAGTCATCCTCGGACAGAATGGGGCCATGCAGGCGCACCAGGCGGCAGGAGTCGCGGCAGTCCTCGAGCAGATTGCCGTGGTTGCCCACATAGAGGACGTCGGAAGTCACCATGCTCTCGCGCAGCGCGTCGATGGGTGGGTTGGTGACCTGAGCGAAGAGCTCGTTGAAGTAGTCAAAGAAGGAGCGTGGCTCGCGCGAGAGGACGGCGGGCGGCACGTCGGTGCCCATGGAGGCGAGGGGCACGCCGCCCGTCTGGGCCATGGGGCGCACGACCTCCCAAACGTCGTCGTAGTGGTATCCGTGACGTGCGAGCCGCTGCGTCAGCGACACATCGGCATCGTGCCGTGCGACCACCTCATTCGAGGCTGTCAGGTCGCCTACGTCAACCGTCTCGGTGTCGAGCCAGTTGCGGAAGGGCTTCTGTGCGGCGTAGCCGTCACGCAGCTCGTCGTTGTATAGCACCCGTCCCTGGGTGGGGTCCACCACCAGCATCTCGCCAGGGCCAAGGCAGCCAGACTGCAAGATGATGGCCGGGTCTATGTCGATGACGCCGACCTCGCTCGACAAGATCAGGCGGTTGTCGCGCGTCACGTAGTAGCGTGCGGGGCGCAGCCCATTTCGGTCGAGCACGGCGCCCATCCTGACGCCGTCGGAGAAGGCGATGGCGGCAGGTCCATCCCACGGCTCCATGAGCATGGACTGGTAGGCGTCGTAGCTGCGCCTGAGGTCGGAGAGCTGGTCGTTGCGCTCCCACGGCTCAGGAATCATGAGCGTCATGGAGCGGGCCATATCACGCCCGTTCATGACGAGGAATTCCAGGACGTTGTCGAGAATCGCGGAGTCGGAGCCCTCGCGATTGATGACGGGCAGGACCTTCTTGATGTCGGGGCCCAGCACTGGCGAGTAGAGGTGTGGCTCTCGCGCCCGCAGCCAGTTGACGTTGCCGCGCAGGGTGTTGATCTCGCCATTGTGGATGATGAGCCGGTTGGGATGCGCTCGCTCCCAGCTCGGTGTGGTGTTCGTGGAGTAGCGCGAGTGCACGAGCGCCAGCGCGCTCTCCACCGCGGCATCGTTGAGGTCCAGATAAAACCGTCTCATCTGGGTCGCCACAAGCATGCCCTTGTATACGATGGTACGTGCACTCATCGAGCACACGTAGAAGATCTTGCCCCTCAGCTCGTGAGACGCGTCGCCGCGCTTCTCGATGGTGCGCCGGCACACGTAGAGCTTGCGCTCGAACTCCTCGCCAGCCGCGACACCGTCGGGACGTGAGACGAACGCCTGCAGGATGGTGGGCATGCAGGCTCGCGCCGTCGCGCCAAGGTCGTGGTCGTCGACCGGCACCTCACGCCAAAAGAGCACCGGCAGTCCCTCTGAGGCACAGCCATCCTCGAAGATTCGCCGCGCGTCGCGAACTCCGACTTCGTCCTGCGGACAAAAGATCATGGCCACGCCGTAGTCTCCCTCGTCGGGCAGTAGATGTCCGCACTTCTGAGCCTCCTTGCGAAAGAACCGATGCGGCACCTGGAAGAGGATGCCGGCGCCATCGCCCGTGTTTGGTTCCAGGCCCTTGCCGCCACGATGCTCGAGGTTTACCAGCACCGAGAGCGCGTCGTCGACCATGCGGTGCGAGCGCTCGCCCTTGAGGTGCGCCAGCGCGCCGATGCCACAGGCGTCGTGCTCGAATTGTGGCCTGTAGAGTCCCTTGTCCATAAGCGTCCTTCCGTACGTCACTCATGTGTGCCAAAGGCCACTATATGCCCGCGTCGCCCCATAGGCCGCTCGGGCCGCATCGCGTATCAGACTCGTGACGGCGGCGACACGCGTTGGTACGCGAGCGGAATTCTCCCCGAAACCTCCGGGTAATCCCCGTGCCGCATTCGCGCCAGATAATGCAGCCGACTCACCTATCCCTCCAAGCTCGTCCGCGATGACCCACAAAGAAGGAGGCCGCTCGTGATTCAGACGGTGTTTTCGGCCGCGCTTCCCATGGGGGAGAGCCTCGTGGTGAGCAAGAACCGCATTGTGGGGGCGCGAAAGGCCGGTCCTCGCATAGCCGTGGTGACGGGCATGCACGGTGACGCGCTGGCGGGGCAGTTCGTGACCTTCGAGCTTGCCAGACGCCTGAGGGAGCGCCCGGGAGACCTCCTGGGCGTGGTGGACATCTATCCCGCCCTCAACCCGCTGGGTCTCTCCTCGCGTGAGCACGGGGTGCCGCAATTCGACATCGACCTCGATCGCACCTTTCCGGGAAACGCTGACGGCAACCTCACGGAGGCGCTCGCCGCTGCGGTTCTCGATGACATCTGCGGCGCTTCTGCCTGCCTCGTCATACACTCCTCCGACGCCTTCGTGCAGGAGCTCACGCAGGCTCGCATCGACGAGGCTGACCCGAAGGTGCTGGTCGGAATCGCCTCCCAGCTCAACGTGAGGCTCGTGTGGGTGCGCGAGCCCTCCGCTCCCTTGGGCTCTACGCTTGCTCACGCGCTCAACGAGCGCGGAACTCCCACGCTCGAGATCAAGATGGGTTCGGACGTGCGCGTTGCGGAGAACGAGGCGAGCTGGCTCGTCGAGGGCATTCTGCGGATGCTCGAACACCTAAGGGCATGGTCGGGTCCCACGATCTTGCTTCCCCAGCCTAGGGTCTCCGACGGAAGCGACGTCATCACGCTGCTCAGCGAGGAGCCGGGACTGTTCCTGCCTCGTGCCGAACATGGGTCGGAGGTTCGTCCGGGGCAAAGCATCGGCATCGTAGTTGACGCCCTGGAGGGTACGGTGAGGCATGAGGTGAGGTCTCCCTGCGCGGGGCTTCTCTTTGCCCTGCGAACCTATCCTGTGGTGTATCCCGGCTCGTTGGTCGCAAGAGTCTTGGAGGTTCCACGATGAGACGCGGCATCATCTACCAAATGAACATCCCGCATCGCGAGTCTTTGAGCATCAGAGGCTTCGAGTTCGGATGCGAGGGCGGGGAGCACTCCTGCGCAATCATCGGCTCGCTGCGTGGCAACGAGGTGCAGCAGGCATTCGTCTGTGCGACCCTTGTCTCCCTCTTGGAGCGCGTGGAGCGCTCGGGCGGCATCGTGGACAACAAGAGCATCCTCGTCGTGCCTTGCGCCAACCCGCTCTCCATGAACGTGCGCGAGCGGTTCTGGCCGGGAGACCGCGCAGACATCAATCGCAGCTTTCCCGGAGACGAGCACGGAAGGAGCACGGAACGCATCGCGGCTGCCCTCATGCGCGTGGCTCGTCTCTTTACGTATGGCATCCAGCTATGCAGCTTCAACCAGCCCGGTGACTTCCTGCCGCACGTGCGCATCACGCGACATGGTCACATATCCGACGAGTCGCTCGGGTACGCAGAGGAGTTCGCGCTGCCCTACGCCGTGTGCCGCGAGCCCACGCCCTTTGACACTACGACGCTCAACTACGTCTGGCAACAATGCGGCACACACGCCTTCTCGCTCTACAGCAGGGCGACGGATCGCATCGACACAGGCAGTGCGAAGGTCGTGTCGGATGCCGTGCTGAGGTTTCTCGTCGCACGTGGGGTCATCCGACTTGGGGATGGCAATGACATCGGCATAGGCGAGGCAGAGCGGACTCGCCTCCTGTGCGAGGCCGACCTCGTGGACGTGCGAACCCGGCGATCTGCCGGGTTCTTCGTGCCTGCCGTCGGCGTGGGGGACCGCGTGCGGCGAGGCCAGCGGCTCGGGGCCGTGCTGAGCACGGGTGACGCCCGCCTCCTGGAGACCCTCACGACGCCCGACGCGGGTCGTGTCTTCTTCATGCGCACGGATCCGCTGATCCAGCAGCACATGGTGGCCCTGCGCATCGCACCGTGATTCTGCTTCCTTGCTACGGTGCTCCCGCTTCGCACGCAACCTGCCTCGGCGCAACCTTGACGCAAAGAAGCGCTGCCTCCGCCGACACCAAGCGGAAACCTCCGCGAAACCCACCCTCCCTACCCTTGTGCGCGTTTGGTACGGATGACGAAAGGAGCATATCGTGGCACATGACAAAGTCACAGCGGAATGGGGAGAGCTTCTCTTTACCGACGCCGACATGCGTGAGCGGCTTCCCAAGCCGACCTACAAGGAGCTGCGTGAGGTGATCGATGACGGCGCACCCCTCGACCTCCACATCGCCAACGAGGTCGCCCACGCCATGAAGGAGTGGGCGCTCGAGAAGGGCGCGACCCACTTCACTCACTGGTTCCAACCCCTCACGGGCATCACGAGCGAGAAGCACGACAGCTTCCTTACGCCCAACGATGATGGCAGCATCCTCATGGCCTTCAGTGGCAAGGAGCTCGTGCGTGGCGAACCCGATGCGTCCAGCTTCCCCTCGGGCGGGCTTCGTGCTACCTTTGAGGCCCGCGGCTACACCGTATGGGATCCCGTGAGTCCTGCCTTCATCAAGGATGAGGTCTTGTGCATCCCCACGGCGTTCATCTCCTACACCGGCGAGGCACTCGACAAGAAGACCCCACTGCTGCGCTCGCAGAACGCTCTGGAGATTCAGGCGAAGCGCGTCCTTGCCCTCTTTGGCAGGGAACCGCGTCGCGTCATCACCACCATCGGTCCCGAGCAGGAATACTTCCTCATTCGGGAGGAGGACTACAAGGCCCGTCCGGACCTGGTGCTCACGGGTCGAACGCTCTTCGGCTGTGAGCCGGCGAAGGGCCAGGAACTGGAGGAGCACTACTTCGGCGCCATACGTCCCACTGTCAGCGAGTACATGAAGGAGCTCGATGACGAGCTCTGGAAGCTGGGCGTGCCCGCAAAGACCAAGCACAACGAGGTGGCGCCGTGTCAGCATGAGCTTGCGCCCGTCTTTGAGAAGGGCTCCCTCGCCATCGACGACAATCTGCTAACCATGGAGAAGATGCGCCTGGTCGCCAGCCGCCATGGCCTCGTATGCCTGCAGCACGAGAAGCCCTTCGAGTACGTCAACGGATCGGGCAAGCACAACAACTGGTCTATTTCGGCTGACAGCACCAACCTGTTGGAGCCTGGTCCCGACCCGGAGCACAACCTGCAGTTCCTGGTGTTCCTTGCCATGTTGGTCGCAGCCGTGGACGAGCATGCCGACCTCATGCGCATGAGCGTGGCTTCGGCTGGCAACGACCATCGTCTGGGTGCCAACGAGGCGCCGCCCGCGGTTGTGTCGGTCTTCCTGGGCGACAACCTCTCACCGGTGGTCGAGGCCCTCATTCGCAAGGAGCACGCGGAGGTTGCGAGCGAGCTGCGGATGGATCTGGGCGTTCCCCAGCTCCCCTCTGTGTTGCGTGACAACACCGACCGCAACCGCACCAGCCCCTTCGCCTTCACGGGCAACAAGTTCGAGTTCCGCATGTGTGGCTCGCAACAGAACCTCTCGGACCCCAACGTCGTGCTCAACACTGCTGTCGCCGAGCAATGCGAGCGGTTCTGCGACTATGTGGCCGCGCGTTCGGACGAGCCGTTCTCGCTCGTGGCCATGCGCTTCGTGCGTCACACGTTCCGTGACCACCAGCGCATCATCTTTGACGGCAACGGCTACTCCGACGAATGGATGGCGGAGGCCGAGCGGCGTGGGCTGCCCAACCTCAAGACCACGCCCGACGCTCTGGGCGCGCTACTGGATGAGGACAACGTGGCCCTCTTCGAGCGCTACGGCGTCCTGAGCAAAGCCGAGCTGCAGGCCCGTTACGTTGCCAAGGCCGAGCAGTACGCAAAGCTCATCAACATCGAGGCGAACACTATGTCGTACATGGCACGCCATCTGTACCTGCCCGCGCTTATGGGATTCTCCGGCGAGTTGGCGACGACAATCGCCACGAAGGCTGGCTTGGGCATCTCGAGCAGGGCAGAGAAGGACATCGTGGCGAGGCTCACCGAAGGCGTGGACGCCGTCTACGAGTTGACGGCGACGCTTGAGGCCATAGCCGCCAAGGCGCAGGTCGCGACGGATCCCACCGATGCGTGCGCACTGTGCCGTGACGAGGTCATACCCGCCATGGAGGCGCTGCGTGCCGAGGTAGACGCCATGGAACGTCTGTGCGGCGAGGACTGGTGGCCGGTGCCTGGCTACAACCAGATGCTCTTCTACGTGTAGCGGCGAGGGCGAGGATTACCGAGGAGGATCACATGTGCTCGATTATGGGATACTGCGGCGACGTCGAGCTGGACGTCTTCATGGAGGGCTTCGGGCGCACGGTTTCGCGCGGGCCTGACTGCTCGTGTGTCGTCGATACGGGTCACGGCCTCCTCGGCTTCCATCGCCTCTCGATCATGGGACTCACTGCCGAGGGCATGCAGCCGTTCCAGCTGGGGAGCAGCTACGCCATTTGCAACGGAGAGCTGTACGGGTTCCGCACCATGCGCGACGAGTTGTGCGAGAAGGGCTATGACTTCAGGAGCGAGAGCGACTGCGAGATTCTCCTACCGCTCTATCGCGAGTACGGCACGGGCTTGTTCTCCATGCTTGACGCCGAGTTCGCCTGCGTCATCTACGATGGGGAGGCCCAGAGCTTCATCGCCGCGCGCGATCCCATCGGCATTCGGCCGCTCTACTACGGCTATGACCGGCAGGGCACGATCGTCTTTGCAAGCGAGGCAAAGAACCTCGTGGGTCTGGTGGAGACGATCGCACCCTTCCCGCCGGGCTGCTACTACCAGGACGGGAGCTTCGTCAGGTACTGCGATATCGCCCGGGTTGACGAAGTCCGCACGGACGACGTAGAGGCCGCCTGTTCCCGGATTCGTACCAAGCTCGTCGAGGGCGTGCGCAAGCGGCTCGACTCGGACGCCAAGGTGGGGTTCCTGCTTTCGGGAGGACTCGACTCCTCACTTGTGTGCGCGATTGCGGCCAGGGAGCTTGGGACGCCGATCGAGACCTTCGCCATCGGCATGGAGGAGGACCCCATCGACCTCAAGTACGCTCGCGAGACGGCCGACTACATCGGGAGCCACCACACCGAGGTCATGATGACGCCCGAGGAGGTTCTCGCCTCGCTCGAGGACGTGGTGGCGCTGCTCGGCACCTACGACATCACGACCATTCGCGCGAGCATCGGCATGTACCTCGTGTGCAAGGCCATCCACGAGCACACCGACATCCGGGTCATCCTTACGGGGGAGATATCCGACGAGCTCTTCGGCTACAAGTACACCGACTTCGCCCCCTCGGCCCAGGCGTTCCAGGAAGAGGCACAGAAGCGGCTTCGGGAACTACACATGTACGACGTGCTGCGTGCCGATCGCTGCATCTCGGTCAACTCGCTCGAGGCGCGCGTACCGTTTGGTGACCTCGACTTCGTCCGCTACGTCATGTCGCTTGACCCGCAGATGAAGCTCAACATCTATGGGAAGGGCAAGTACCTGCTGCGCCATGCCTTTGAGGGAACGGGGCTCCTGCCGGACGAGATTCTGTGGCGCGAGAAGGCGGCGTTCTCCGATGCGGTGGGGCACTCCATGGTGGACTATCTCAAGGCGTACGCCGAGGAGCGATACAGCGACCGAGCGTTCGAGGAGGCGAGAGCCCACTACTCGTTCGCGCAGCCCTTCACCAAGGAGTCATTGCTCTACAGGGAGCTCTTCGAGAGGCACTATCCCGGCCAAGCGTCCATGGTCGACGGGTTCTGGATGCCCAACAGGTCGTGGGAGGGCTGCGACGTGGACGATCCCTCCGCGCGTGTCCTCTCGAACTACGGGGCGAGCGGCCGATAGGGGGATGGGGGGCGCGTCTTTTTCGGTCGTGCGCTGATGCCCGCTAGAACAAGAACGCGTCCCCCGTTCCGCTGTTGTGTGACGGGCGTCGTCCAGCTGCGCTCGTACACCGTGCCATCGGGGACCAGCTCACCTGCGTGTTCGTGAACCACGGGTTCCTGCGAAAGGGAGAGCCCGAGCTAGTGGAGGAGGTTTTTCGCGACCAGTTCAACATGCCGCTCGTGCACGTGCATGCCGAGGAGTGCTACCTGCGGCTACCTCTTCTGGATCAAGCGGGCCAGGGAGATGTGGTCCGAGATTGTACGGGTGGTTCGCCTCCTACTTATGATTGACTCGCGTTTCCGCAGTTCGCGGACGCGCTGAACACCCCCTAGTTGACTGTTGGAAAGATGTGCATTACCCTCATTCTGGTTTCAGTATTTAACAAGCGTGATGAAGGGAGAGCCATGAAGGTAATTCCAGATGTGGGGCATATGCAAACTGTGGTGCGTCCGGTGTTGGGACTAGGCCTGTCTCTTGTATTGGCGCTGGGAGGGCTTCCCGTGTCGGCGTTTGCTGAGGCGATAGAAGAGGCTACCACCCCGCCAGGCGATATCGCGAGCCAGCAGGCGACGGTCGATGATGTCCTATCGCTGGAAGATGGCTTATCGGTGCTACCCGACGACGAGAACAGCGAGGCGGGCATTGATGCCGAGCCCATCATGGACGCGGAGGCGTTCGACATCGAGTCGGACTCGGACGTCGCAGCTGACGTGCAGGATGACGAGCAGGCTATCGTGGGCGTTGCTGCAACAGAGCCCCTCGAGAAGGAGGTCGAGGAAGATGGCGCGGTGACCAAGGAGACCGAACCCATCACAGAAGAGAGAACGTCCGAAGCGGGCGCGCAAGGAATAGCCGCAGCCTCTGATGACCAGAACGACGCCTTGGAAGCCATGGCAAGCAAGCCAACGCTCAAGATTGGCAAGAAGTCCTTCACCGCCAAGGCCTCCGGCAAGGGTTCGGGTGGCGGCACGTGGTCGTGGAACGGAGCATCCTCGCTTACGCTCGATGACTACTGCGGGGGAGCCATCTACTATGGGGGAGGGTCTCTCACGATCACTCTCAAGGGAACGAACCGCATCACGGGCCTTGCGCGTTGGACGGATGCAGATGGTAGCTTATATTCCGTTTGCGCTGATGACGGATCGATTACGTTACGAGGCGCAGGCAGCCTCACGTTGGCACCGACTGCTAGCGCTTACTCGCGTGACAGCTTCGCCTTCGGTGTAAGGGCGCAAAACCTGACTGTCGATAGCACGAGCCTGACTGTGGACTTCTCGTCCGTGACAAGGGCAAGTCACTTGTCGATGCTTGGAGTAAGCGGACTAAACATCAAGAATGGCTCCAAGGTGATCGTACGTTCATGCTACTGTAAGCCATATACCTCGACTGTTATCTATGAAATGGTTGATACGGCAGTGATAAGCGATTCGACGTTCATCTTGGACTATACAAAGGCTGAACATGTAACAAATAGCATCACACTACTATGCTGGACAGGACTTGATGTCACCAACTCTATCGTCAAGGTAAGTGGTGGCGGTGGAGGAATCGATGGCGGTGTGATGCATGTCACGAACTCCGATATAACTTCGTCCATATTGGTGATTGCCAGTAGTTTCACGCTCAAGCAGGTCAAGGGTGCAAAGGTAGTCAATAATGGATTCCCTGGGCACTGGGGATCGTTGCGCCTCGACTCTGCCGGCAGCGACACCGTGAAGCTAACGCACACCGGCGCGGCCTCGGCATATGCCAACGGCGTGCAGGATGTGCGCATGAGCATCTCCAAGGCAAGCGTTGCCAAGGTCGCGAACCAGGCCTGGACCGGCAAAGCCGTCAAACCCTCGCCGAAGGTCACGCTTGGCGGCAAGAGGCTCAAGAAAGGCACGGACTACACGCTCTCCTACGCAAACAATACCAAGGCCGGAACGGCGACCATCACCGTGAGAGGCAAGGGAAGCTACGTTGGCACGAAAAAGATCACGTTCAAGATTGTGAAGCCTTCCATATCGTACTACGTGCATCGCCAGACCTACGGCTGGGAGGACGCATGGTCAAAGAAGGACGGGGCACAGTCTGGCACGACGGGCCAGTCCAAGCGTCTAGAAGGCATCAAGATCAAGTTGGGGAGCAAGCCATGCTCTGGCGGAGTCAGCTACCGGACTCACATCCAGACCTACGGCTGGGAGAGCACGTGGAAGAGCAACGGGGCGATGAGCGGTACGATGGGGGAGTCGAAGCGCCTCGAAGCCATCCAGATCAAGCTTACGGGCGATATGGCGAAGCACTACGACGTGTACTATCGCGTCCACGCCCAGAGCTTCGGTTGGATGGGTTGGGCAAAGAACGGCGCCCAAGCCGGCACGGCGGGCTTCTCGTATCGCCTCGAGTCCATCCAAGTCGTGCTCGTACCCAAGGGTGCCAAGGCGCCGGCTGCGACGTATAAGGGTATCGAGCGACAGTACGCCAAGGCATTCGCGCAGAAGTGGCATTCGAGCAGAAGCAGTGCCTAGGTTAGCTGCTCTGCGTGTGCTGTTTGGGAATGCTCCCCTTTGCGTACCTGTGCGCAAAGGGGATGCTGTTCGACCCAGATTCTTTGGATATAATCCGCAGGGTACCTGTCACCACAGGCAGCAGGGTTGTCGCCCTGCGCTCGGATCGCACGCTGAGGGAGGGCTGCATGCATCCGTTTCAAACCGTACTGTTCGTGTTGGTTGCAGCTGCCATCCTCTATGCAATCTGGATGGCCGTTCGAAGCTCGATAGAAGAGCGTCGAGAGCAACGCGACAAGCGGAAGCGCGCTAACGTGCAGCAGGGAGCCATGTGCGAGCCCGCCCATTGCGACCACACGTGGTTCGAGTGGGAGAGCGGCACGTGCACGTCAAGCTATTCCAGCTATGGTGGACCGAGCCTTCAAGAAACGTGGACCGTGGAGCAGTGCGCCCGCTGCGGTATCCGGCGCTTCTCGTGCACTGGAACCTGCGACTGCCGTGTCGAATGTGCCGCTCCATATTCTGCACCATGACCAATGGGGGCGGAGGATGGAAATCGGTCGCGTTTCGTGTACCATGTGACGTGACTGTTTCCTGGGTATGGAGGTGTGCGATGATGGAGCCCGAAGCCCTGCTCAAGCTGCAGGAGATTGACTTGGCGCTCATGCGACATAGGAAGACGCTTGCCGCCATGCCGCAGATGAAGAAGATCAAGGCGGTGCAGGCCGCGCGCAAGAAGCTCTCCGTCCAGACGCGCCAGATTGTGGGCGAGCGCAAAGATGTCGAGATGGACCTCGAGGAGAACGAGAACGCCCAGCTGAGGCTGCATGAGCTGGTGGATGAGGTGCAGGCGAAGTATGAGTCGGGTGAGGCGGGTTTCCGCAACGTCCAGAACCTGGAGGCACAGCTCACTTCCCTCGCAAAGAAGCTCGAGAAGCGTGAGTTCCAGCATAAGGAGTTGCTGGCTCGTCTGGAGAAGGCGCGTCTTGCCGAGAAGAACGCTCGCGCGCTGGACGACAAGCTGTGCAGCGAGGGCGAGGCACTCGTCATGAGCCTGCGTGAGCAGACGTCCGACATCGAGCGTGACGTGCGGAAGCTCACGTTGGAGCGCGACTCGCTGCTCGTGAACATCACGCCGAGCGTGCGTGAGCGCTATGACGCAGCGACCAAGAAGTACGGCGGGCTCGCCGTCGAGCGTCTGCGTGGGAACGTTCCCTCGGTGTGTCGCGTTACCATATCGCCGAGCGTGTTTGGGGACCTCAAGCGCGGTCCCAGGATAGCGGAGTGTCCCTACTGCCACCGCATGCTCGTGACGGAGGGAATGTTCGACCTCGACCAATAGAATTGAGGCGGCATATGCTCAAGGACAGGACGCAGATGGATGGCTCGCGGGTGCTGCTGTGCGTGTGTGGGGGCATCGCCGCGTACAAGGCTGTTGAGGTGTTGCGCGTGCTGCAGCGTGCGGGATGCGCGGTGCGGGTGGTCTCGACGGAGGGAGCGCTGCGTTTTGTGGGAAGGGCGACGTGGGAAGGCCTTACCCACGCACCGCTCGCCACTGACCTCTTTGACTGTGACACCTCGTCCATACCGCATGTGGAGAACGCCGGTTGGGCGGATGCGGTGCTTGTCGTTCCTGCCACGGCCAACGTCATGGCAAAGATGGCTTGTGGTCTTGCCGATGACCTCGTGAGCGCGACGCTGCTTGCGATGCCTGCGGGGACCCCCGTAGTCGTGGCTCCCGCCATGAACGTTCACATGTGGCAGGCGCCCGCCACCCAGGCGAACGTGGCGACGCTCAGGTCCAGGGACGTGAGGCTCGTGATGCCGGTGCCCGGTCGGCTCGCGTGCGACGACGTGGGGGAGGGAAAGCTTGCGGCGGTCGAGGCCATCGCCGATGCAGTTCTCGAGGCCCTGCGGGAAGCCGCTGATGCCGACGGGCCAGGCGCGGTGAAGACTCCCGATGCGGCACCACTCGCTGGAATGCACGTGCTGGTGACGGCAGGCCCCACCCACGAGGCGATCGACCCGGTTCGCTACATCGCCAATGCCTCGAGCGGAAAGATGGGCTACGCCATCGCCGAGGAGGCCGCGCTCAGGGGCGCACGTGTGACGCTTGTCTCGGGTCCGACGGCGCTGGCGGTGCCGCGAGGAGTTGAGCGCGTGGACGTGGTTTCGGCCGCCCAGATGCACGATGCGGCAGTTGCCGCCTTTGTTGACGCCGATGTTGCCATCTGCGCAGCGGCGGTGGCGGACTACACGCCGAAGTTCGTTGCCGACCACAAGCTCAAGAAGGCCAACGAGCGTCTCGATGTCATCGAGCTGGTCGAGACGGTCGACATCCTCGCAGAGCTGAGCGCGACGAAGCGCGCCGGTGGAAGGCGACGGGTGGTGGTGGGCTTTGCCGCCGAGACAAACGACCTCGCGCGAAACGCGCAAGCGAAGCTCGGTCGCAAGGGATGTGACCTCATTGTGGCCAACGACGTGACCCGTGCCGATTCGGGCTTTGGGCGCGATACCAACCATGTTTCGTTCGTCGGTGCGGACGGTGTGGAGGAGCTGCCCACGCTCACCAAGCACGAGGTCGCGGAGCGCCTCCTGGATCGCGTCGCGGAGCTGCTCTAGACATGAGACGACTTACACTTGGGTGTCACCTTTCTATGGCGGACGGATACGCGCGGATGGGCGTAACCGCCGCCTCCATCGGAGCCAACACCTTCGCATTCTTCACGCGCAACCCGCGTGGGGGCAAAGCGAAGGCGCTCGACCCTGCTGACGTGGCGAGCTTGCGCGAGTTGATGACGCGCGAGGGCTTCGGCAGGCTCGTCGCGCATGCTCCCTACACCATGAACCTGTGTTCGACGAAGGCCTCGGTCGTCGACTTCGCGCGACGCGCGATGGCAGATGACTTGGAACGCCTGGAGAGCCTGCCTGGCAACTACTACAACTTTCATCCGGGCAGCCATGTGGGCCAGGGGGTTGAGCGTGGCATCGAGCTCATCTGCGAGGGACTCGATCAGGTGCTTGGGGTCGGACAGTCGACGACGGTGCTGCTCGAGACCATGGCGGGCAAGGGCAGCGAGGTGGGCAGGACCTTCGAGGAGCTCGAGCGCATCATCGACGGGTGCGCCAAGGGAGAACTGCTTGGCGTATGCCTCGACACTTGCCACGTATGGGATGGCGGATACGACATCCGGGGGCGGCTCGAGGATGTTCTTGACGAGTTCGACCACGTCATCGGACTCGAGCGGCTCAAGGCGCTGCACCTCAACGACTCAAAGAACGCGTGCGGCTCGCGCAAGGATCGCCACGAGAAGATCGGAAGGGGTGCGCTGGGCATGGAGTCCTTCGAGGCGATAGTAACGAACGAGCGCTTGGTGGGCCTGCCCATGATTCTGGAGACCCCCAACGAGCTTGACGGATATGCAACCGAAATCTCACTGCTGCGCAAGATCGCAAGGGAGGCGGCATAGGCATGGGCATCCTCATCGGAGGCGAGCGCATAGGTCACGAGTGGCCGGGGAAGCGCGTGCTCGCGGACCAGACGTTATCGGTATTCGAAGGCGACCGAATCGGCATCGTTGGACGCAACGGAGACGGGAAGTCCACGCTGCTCTCGATATTGGCCGGCGCCCTCGAACCCGATGCGGGTGGCGTGACGTATCGTGGCGGGGTATCGGTGGGTCTGCTGGGGCAGACGGATGACTTGGATGACGACGCGACGCTTGGTGATGCCGTCGTGGGCGATGTGGCGACGCACGAGTGGGCGGCCTCGGCGCGCACGCGCGAGATCATCGCCCAACTGGTTGGTGACTTGGATTGGAACGGACGCGTGGGCGATCTCTCGGGCGGCCAGCGCAGGAGAGCCGACCTGGCACGGCTCCTCATCGGTGATTGGGACGTGCTGTGCCTTGACGAGCCGACGAACCACCTCGACCTTCACACCATCCGCTGGCTGGCGGAGCACCTCAAGCGACGTTGGCCGCAAGGCACGGGCGCCTTGCTGGTGGTGACGCACGACCGTTGGTTTCTCGACGAGGTCTGCACGCTCATGTGGGAGGTCCACGACGGGCGTGTGGAGCCCTTCGAAGGCGGTTACTCCGCGTACGTGCAGCAGCGCGTAGAGCGGCAACGGCAGGCAGCCGTTGCGGAGGAGCGTCGCCAGAACATCCTGCGCAAGGAGCTGAACTGGCTTGCCCACGGTGCGAAGGCGCGCACGAGCAAGCCGCGATTCCGCGTGGAGGCGGCAATGGCACTTGTGGAGCAGGACCCGCCGCTTCGCAACGAGCTTGAGCTGCAGAGGATGGCCATGACGCGACTTGGCAAGCAAGTCGTGGAGTTGCGTGACGTGCGTGTGGTCTACCCGCAGGCGAATGGCGGCGAGCTCGTGGTGCTGGACGGAATCTCGTGGATACTCGGTCCTGGCGAACGCGTGGGAATCCTCGGCGAGAACGGTGCGGGCAAGACGACTCTTTTGAGTGTCTTGTGCCGCCAGCAGGCGCCTGACGGTGGTTGGGTGAAGGTTGGCAAGACGGTGCGCTTCGGTCGGCTGGGACAACGGCTCGAGCGTCTCTCGGAGTATGACGATTGGCGTGTTGAGGAGCTGCTCGGGCGCTTTAAGCGCTCATATAGGGTGGGTGACAAGGAGCAGTCTCCCGAGCAGCTGCTCGAGCGGCTCGGGTTCGTACGCTCTGACTTCCCAACGTACGTTGGGTCGCTCTCGGGCGGGCAGCGGCGCAGGCTCGCACTGCTCTGTGTGCTGATGGAGGAACCAAACGTCTTGATTCTGGACGAGCCGGGCAACGACCTCGATACCGACATGCTCGTTGCCGTGGAGGACCTACTCGACACGTGGCCGGGAACGCTGGTGATGGTGAGCCACGATCGCTCGCTGCTGGAACGGGTTACGGACGACCAGTTCGCCTTGATGGATGGTAAGCTCACGCATTGCCCGGGTGGCGTGGACGAGTATCTCGCACGACTTGACGAGCGTGGTGTGCAGCCCTCGGCAACAGCATGCGCACGACGCGAGAAGGCGCATACCCATGAGGGATTGAGCAACGCGGAACGCCGGGAGCTCAAGAAGCGGCTTGATGCGGCGGAGCGGAGGATGGCGAAGCTGGAGGCGGAATCCGACCGCCTTCGCGAGGTCTTGGCACAAACGAATCCCACCGACTTCGAGCTGTTGGTCAGGCGTCAGGCGGACGTGGATGCTGCCGTCGAGCAGCTTGACGAGCTGGAGACGGAATGGCTGGAGCTGGCGGAGCGTCTCGGTTTGGCATGAGCGCGCGTCAGAAGGCCGATGAGCATGCGTCTCGCCAATTGGGAGGCAGGGCACGACGTTGCGACTCTGGGCGTTTGGCAGGTGATGGGTCGGTTGGGTACGGTCCCTTTGGTGCTCGTCACCCATGGACGACCCATCCATGGCACTAAGAGAGCGCGTTCTCTATCTTCTTGTACTTGTCGCTCTGCTCGATGGTCTTGACGAGCTTGCGAATGATGAGTATGGGGACTGCAAGTGCCACGAGCGTGGCGACGCCGCCGATGATCTTTCGGACGTTCTCGAGCAGGGACTCGTCCTCGGGCGCGATGGTCTCTTGATCCATGGTGGGGCCTTTCTGGGAATGGTCGCGAGCGGATAATCAAAGGGTACTCAATACGCCCATTCTACCCTAGAGGTCGAGGAAGTGAAGCGACGCCTCAAAGAGGTAGAAGCCTGCCAGGCCAAGGAACAACATGTCGGCGTACGTCTTGGGCAGCTTGCGCAGGCCACGGTCCATGGCGGGATAGACCCAAAACACGATGATCGTCGCGGCGAGGCTGTATACGAGCGAGTTCTGAAGGCAAACTTGGCCCATGAAGTTGAATGGCATGTCCCTGTAGTCCCATAGCTCGTAGTGCTGGTTGGCTACCATGCCCGTAGAGAAGTCAATGGCCGTGCAGACTACGGCGTTCGCGAGGAACGAGAAGAAGAACGTGGGAATCTTGCGGCCGCGGAAGCGGAACGAGATGCGGCGCATGAGGGGATGCAGAAGAAGGACGACCATGGCGAGTGCCGTTCCCTCTGCAGAGAACGGGAAGAGCCACTGATCCCAGAGCATCGCGTTGGTCGGGTCGTAGCCGCCCATGAAGACGCCCGCCACGATGAGCTGGCAGAAGAGCATCTCGGCCCAATGCCCGAGGAACGAGAAGACGATGAAGTAGATGATGGTATCGCGCCAGAAGGGCCAAGTACGAAGGCGCTTGTAGTAGCGCAGGTGCTGCCAGCTGTTGCCCTCGCCCTCCGGCTCCATGTCGAGCGGTTCGCAGAGAACCTCGTCCACATGGTTGGAGAGCGCAAGGTAGCCGATGACGCTGCAGGCGAATACGTACTCCACGGCAACGAGAGAAATCGCTGCGAGGTCACCGAGGCGTGCGAAGACGGGTGTGCTGCCTTCGCAGGCGATACCGTCGATGGCGGAGAGCGCAACGCATGCGAGTGTCGAGGCGATGCAGAATCGGCGCGCAAAGGCCGCGCGCTTGTAGATGAGCCACAAGGCTTGTACGGAGGTCGACATCTGGATGATGGCACGCACCATGGAGAGGTCGTACACGTAGCCAAGGTCGCCAAACGGGCTGATGAACGCGGCATAGAGCAGGCCTACGACGAGAACGAGCGCATAGTAGGCTTGCACCAGGCGTAGGCCGATGCCGAGGGGTTTGGAGTCCGCGCGCATGCTACTTGGGCATTCCGTACTCGAGCAGTTCGTTCACGGTAATGAACTTGTATCCCTCCTCAGCGAGTTTGGGGAGTGCTATAGAGAGCGCTTCGACGGTCTGCGAGCGATCACCGCCACCATCGTGCATGAGCACGACGTTGCCGGAAGAGGCGCTGAGTATGCGTTCGGCAATGACGTCGGAGCCAGGCCGACGCCAGTCCTCGGTGTCGACGTCCCAACCGACCTCTACGTCCACGTAGTCCCAGAGGTTGTCGATGGTGTCTCCGTTGAAGTTGCCGCCGGGGGCGCGCAGGACGTGGTCCGGCTCCTCCCCGAGAACGTCCTCGATGGCCGCATATCCCTTCTCGACCTCCTGCACCTGTTCGGAGGAGCTCATGTTGCCGATGTCCGTGCCGCCGCCACTGCCTTCCGCATGGTCCCACGTGTGCGTGCAGACCTGGCATCCCATGCTATGGGCACGCTCGATGAGGTCCTCGTGGCCCTCGATCTGCTGGCCGATGGTAAAGAAGGTGGCCTTGGCGTCGTTTTGCTCCAAGATGTCGAGAATCTCCTCGGTCGAATCGTCCCAAGGGCCGTCGTCGAACGTGAGCGCGATGACCTTGTCGTCGGGCTTTGCCGAGTAGATTACGTAGCCGGAATCAACGGCGGGCTTGACAACCTCCTCGACGGTCTTGCCGGACTGCTTGCCGGTCTTGGTGCTCTTCAGGCCGTCCTCGCCATCGCTGAGGAGGTGAATCGATCCCGTCCAGTACCCCGAGAAGCTCGTGTCGCCCTTCGCGCGCTCGTAGGGAATGGTCTCCTGCTCCTCGTCGTACTCCTCCGTGGTGTCGGCACCGTCACCGATTTGCACGTCGGAGTCGGCGGGGATCTCCTCGTCAACGCCCAAGGACGTGCCGTCGATGGTGGCGGAGCACAAGTCGCCATCCCCCTTCGAGAGGAGCGAGCCATCGACGGCCATCAGGTTGCCGGGCTTGGGCGGCTCGACGATGCTATCCTCGACGAGTGAGCGTGGCGTCGCGCTGCGCGCGACGGTGACCTCCCGGCCGTTCACCACGAGCTGCTTGGTCGTCAGGTGGCGAATGAGGAAGAAGCCGGCGACGCCGATGATGAGTACCGCAATGGTGACGACTGCGGCGGTACGAACGGGGTTGCCCCTGCGTCTGACCGCCACTCCTTGCTGTCTCGCCACCTCTTGCTGGCGATGATGTGCCTGTGCGGCGGGCATGCGCCGCGAACGGGGGTCAAGGGGCTTGTGGGCATGCTGGCGGACTGCCCCCTGTTGCGCGTGGCGCCCAGATGTGCCCCGCGGTCGCTGATGCGACTGGGGACGACGCGCCTGCGCGTCATCATGCGATCCGGATCCTCGCGTGGCGCCTGACGGGCGCGCCCTTCGGGGTTGGCTTGTGGAGGTCGCGCGACCGTCACTCCTGCGCTGGGGACGGGGCCTCGACTGAGCTGCGCCATTATCTCTTGTGGGCATCCTTTGATAATCCCCTTGGTTTCGTCTGCTCGTGGTGCGACGGCTTCCCGCGCCTTGACGGTTGGGCCGAGCGCGACGGGCCTGGTCCTCGTTCATGCTGATTCTCCCTTGCTTGTTGGTGACCCGTTGAGTTGGTTCGTATATGCGGGAATATGCTAGCAAATCTGCGCCGATGGTAAGCCGTGCACATGTCTTGACCATGGAAATCGCCCGACTTCTCCCTCGTTGTAGTGGTGGCCGTCGGATTTGCGGTAAGGTCTACCACTGCATGTTGGCGTGCGGGCGAAGGGGAAGGAATCGGTATGGGCAAGGCAATGAGACACAGAAGCAACGTGGTGTGGATGGGCATGTTTGCGGCGCTGGTAGTGCTGAGCGTGGTCAACGCAGTGTTCCTGTCGTCGTGTAGCAGCGGTGAGCAACAAGAAGAGAGTCGAACGGAGCAGACGCAGGGTGCGGAGGCCCAGGAGGTTGCGACGCAAGATGCAGGCGAGGCGGCAGAGGACGCCATCGAACCCGTCGGCGACGTAGAAGACGGCTCCGAGAGTGACGACTACCTCTTCCTTGTCAACCGCGCGGAGGAGCATGCCATTCCCGATGGCTGGCTCGATTCCATCGAACTCGTTGAGGTTCAGAATCGTCTGGGAGAGACCTTCACGGTCGAGCGCAAGACGGCCGAGGCGTACCAGGACGCGCAGGACGAACTCGAGGGGGAAGGCATCTACTCGTGCCTGAACTCTGCATATCGTAGTCGCGAGACTCAGGAGTCGATTTACGAGGAGCAGGCGGCGAGTTTCGGTGAGCAGTACGCGGCCGAGCACGTGGCGCCCGGCGGCCACTCAGAGCACGAGACGGGCCTCGCCATCGACGTGATCCTCATCGTGGACGGTGAGGAGCTGCGCAGCATCGAGCAGATGGAGGCCCATCCAGAGGAGCTGGCAGAGCTTGACCGCGTGATGGCCAAGCACGGCTTCATCCTCCGCTACCTTGAGGGCAAGGAGGACATTACGGGGTACGACCCAGAGCTGTGGCACTTCCGGTATCTTGACGACGCACAAGTGGCAGAGGACATCATGGGACGGGGAATCACCCTCGAGGAGTACTTGGGCGTAGTGTGAGCGTCTCTTGTTTAAGAAAACAGAAAGCATCGTGTGGCTTGCAAGCTTATAGGTTACTGTAATAGCGGCCTGCTAGCATTTGTATCGTAACGGGCAGGTGCCACAAGGGTGGCCGGAGCGGACTGCCCGCTACGTGTCACCCTTCGGAAAGGAGCTACGATGTTCACGTATACGATCACGCGCAAGGGGTTCTTCGCCATGGCTACCTCGATGGCTGCCATGCTGGCCAGCTGCGCCGCGCAAGGCAAAGACGATGTGTCACAGACGGAGGTCGGAAGCGATGAGACGGCAAATGCAGAGACGGGTACCCGCGAGTCGATAACTGACGACACCAACGGCGGGCACGCGATAGCCGTGAGCGCGACCACGTCGGACTACGTCTCGGTCGATGTGACGAAGACGGGTGACGACGACGGTGACGAGGCGGACTTCTATGGGACGAACGCAGCGGTGTATGCCGAGGAGGGCGCGACGCTCAATCTCGATGACGTCACCGTCACCACCAATGGCGCACATGCAAATGCGGTGTTCAGCTACGGTGAGGGCACGGTCGTCAGCATCAGCAACTCGACCATCGAGACCTCCAGCAACAACTCAGGCGCCATCATGGTCACGGGGGGAGGCACCCTGGTCGCGACGAACGTGACGGCACATACGGCGGGCAACTCCTCTGCACCCATCCGCTCGGATCGGGGTGGCGGCCTGCAGCAGGTGACGGGCGGAACGTTCACGTGCGACGGCGTGGGCTCGCCCGTCATCTATTCCACGGCCGACGTCCAGGTCACGGGCGCCTCGCTCGAGTCGACGTCTGCGCAGGGAGTCGTCGTAGAAGGGAAGAACTCGGTCTCTCTGACGGACTGTGACCTCGTGGCGAGCAACGTGTCGAAGAACAGTGACAAGTCCGACTGGTATCAGGCGGTCATGATCTATCAGTCCATGAGCGGCGACGCGGCGCAGGGAGAGGCGACCTTCACCGCGAAGGGAGGCTCGATCACGAACAAGAACGGCGACGTGTTCTTTGTGAACAACACAGTTTGCACCATAGGTCTGGAGGGCACGACCATCACGAACGAGGACGCGTCGGGCAACTTCCTTCGCGCGGCTGCGGCGGGCTGGGGCAACGAGGGGTCCAATGGTGGTCAGGTTACCATCAACGCGCGTGGGCAGCAGCTCGACGGCGCGATGCTCGTGGACGAGGTCTCCAACCTCAACCTCTACCTTGTGGACGGCTCGACGTTCGTTGGCTCCATCAATCCCGAGGGCGCTGCCGGTGAGGTCTACGTGGAGGTCGAGGATGGCAGTACGTGGGAGCTCTCGGCGGACTCGCACATCACAGCCCTGACGTGTGGCGCTGATGCCATCAAGCTCAACGGCTTCGTCCTCACTGTGGGAGACGCCACCTACGAAGAGGGTGCCGCGTCCACCGGCGAACCCATCGAGGTGCAGGTGAGCGAGTCAACGGGTGGTCCTGGTGGCAACGGTGAGCCGCCTGCGGGCGAGCCCCCGGCGAAGCCCGGCGCAGGCGGTCCCGGCGGTGCGGGACAGGGCGGCGAGCCTCCTGCGGGCGAGCCCCCCGCAAAGCCGGGCGAGACCCACGAGGGATAGCCCGCGCATGGCAGCCCCCTCGTGGAGGTCACCAGGGGGTTGCCACGCGCCGCGCATCTCAGCGCAGCGTGACGTAAGCCTCATAGGGCCGCAGAATTCCGTCCACATGCCCTGTGTAGTTGCCGATGAGCCGTGTGCCGGAATGCTCGTCCCACAGGTCGCATCGCTGCTCTTGGTCGGTCCAGTTGCATGCGGCCGTGAGCACGCAATCACCGAGATGGCGCTCGTAAGCCCAGATGGAGTCGCTCTCCTCGAGCAAGGGACGGAAGGTGCCGTAGACGATGATGGGATGGCTGTGTCGTAGCTCAATGAGCTTCTGGTAATAATAGAATATCGAGTCGGGATCGGCGAGGCAGGCGGCAGCGTTGATCTGCCCGTAGTTGGGATTGATGGCAAGCCAGGGCTCGACGCCCTCTGCGCAGAAGCCTGCGTTGGGGGAGGCATCCCATTGCATGGGGGTGCGTGCGTTGTCGCGAGCGACCGCGTCAAAGCAGCGCAGAAGCTCGTCTGCGCTGAGGATGCCCTTCTTCTCAACGAGCTCATGCCAAGCGTTGACCTCTTCCACGTCGACGAGCTCTTCCGGGCCGGCAAAGCGTTTGTTGGTCATGCCGAGCTCCTCGCCTTGGTAGATGTAAGGGGTACCCTTCATCAGGTGCAGGCAGGTGGCGAGCATCTTTGCGCTGAGGACGCGCCATTCGGGACGGTCGTCCCCGAAGCGCGAGACGGCACGAGGCTGGTCGTGGTTGTCCCAGTACAGACTGTTCCATGCCACGCCCTCAAGTCCGAGCTGCCAGCGGTTGAACGCGGCGCGCACCGCGGGAAGCTGTGGCTTGGCGTAGCCCCACTTGTCGTAGAGGGTGCCCGCCGTCGTGGCGTTGCCGTCCACATGGTCGAACTCAAAGACCATGTTGAGTTCGGAGCCGTCGGCGTTGGCGTAGCGCCTAGCCTCCTCTATGGTGACCCCGCCCGCCTCACCTACGGTGAGGAGGTCAAAGCGGCTGAGGACGCGTCTGCGCATCTCCTGCAGGTACTCGTGCACATGAGGGCCGTTGCATACGTGCGCCCAGAGCGGGCCGTTCGCGAAGCTCGGGTCCTTGCTGATCATGGAGATGACGTCCATGCGGAACCCGTCGATGCCCTTCTCGCACCACCAGGTCATCATGTCGTAGATTGCGTCCCGCACGGTGGGGTTGTCCCAGTTGAGGTCGGGCTGCTTGCGGCTGAAGCAATGCAGGTAATACTGGCCGGAGGCTTCGTCAAACTCCCAGGCGGGACCCGAGAAGACCGACTGCCAGTCATTGGGCTCGTGTCCGTCCACGGGGTCGCGCCAAAGGTACCAATCGCGCTTGTCGCTGGCGACGGAAGAGCGGCTCTCAACGAACCATGCGTGCTCGTCGGAAGTGTGGTTGGCGACGAGGTCCATCACGATCTTGATGCCCAGTCGGTGGGCGGCGGCGAGGAGGTAGTCAAAGTCCTCCATCGTGCCGAACTCATCCATGATCGCCCGGTAGTCGCTGATGTCGTAGCCGTTGTCGTCGTTCGGGCTGGCATACACCGGGCTGAGCCAGATGACGTCGATGCCGAGTTTGGAGAGGTAGGGGAGGTGAGCCGTGATGCCGTTGAGGTCCCCGATTCCGTCTCCGTTGCTGTCGGCGAAGCTGCGCGGGTAGATTTGGTAGATCACGGCCTCTTTCCACCACGCACGTGGCTCGTCTTGTGGGTGCATGAACGCCTCCTCGCATGCTAGTATCGTGTGGTGTCTATTGTCGCACGAGAGAATCGAGATGCATCATGAGAACTCGCGTGAACCGCATCGTTGTTGCCTTCGTAGCCGTGTTCGTCTGTGCCATGCTTTCCGTGGGTTGCGGGGGCGGGGCCGAGGTCGAGGGCCCCTCGGGTAACGACGTTTCGTCTGAGGAGGCAACGGTGGAGCTCGATCCGCACACGGCCAACGTGGTCAAGCTGTTGGGCGACCTGGTATACGCGTACGAGACGCCTGCTGCCGACTCACAGCAGATAATCGACGCGGACCTTGCGGCGGTGGCTGCCGTTGGTCAGAACGATGCCGATGTGCTGAGGGATGTGGCGGATCACTGGAGGCGCGTGTACTTGGACAAGGGCTACAGCCTGTGCCTGTGGGGTGGCCAGGAGTATGCTCCGGAACTCGAGCAGACGGGACTGATCGATTCCCCGACCCACGCGTTCGTGGTGCTCGGGTACGAGCTGAAGGACGGGGAGATGCAAGACGAGCTCAAGGGTCGCTGCGAGGCTGCGGCTGCGGCGGCGCGCACCTATCCAAGCTCGGTGCTGGTGTGTTCGGGGGGAGCCACGGGCAAGAACAACACCGCGAAGAACACTGAGGCGGGGTTGATGAGGGATTACCTCGTCAATGTGTGTGGCATTGACGAGAGCCGTATACTCGTGGACGAACGGGCCATGACCACGGCCGAAAACGCGCTCAATACCATGGCGATGCTGCGGCAGGCCGGCATGCAGACCATGACCATCGTGACCTCCTCGTATCACCAGCGGTGGGGTCAGGCGGTGTACAATACCGTGGCGAGCCTCTACGGTCGCGATCAGGGATATCGTCCCCAGATGGTTGCTGACTACAGCTACGACATCGTGCCTTCGAACCCCGTGTACAAGAAGGATGCGCGCATCGCGGTCATGCAGATCGCCCAGATTCTGGGGCTTCCCAACGAGGCAATGCAGTCACTGCCACCGGTTCAGTAGAGTCAGGCTGGTGGGGCGGAAATCCAAGCACGGGCTCGCAGGAGTCACCCTCAGCGGGCCCGTGTGCGAATCCCTGCGAATCGTCCGCGTGGGATCTAGGCCTTGTGGAACTTCCCCGCGTTAGTCGCGAACTCGCCCCAGTCCTGGTCATTTGGCCGTGGCATGTGGCCTCCGCCAAGTATGTGGATGTGGAAGTGCTTGACGCTCTGGCTCGCGTCGTCTCCCGTGTTCACCAGGATGCGGAAGCCGTTGACGAGACCTTCCTGTGCGGCGATTGTCTTGACAACCGAGAAGCAGTGTCCGAGCGTCGCGGGTGGCACGTTGTCGGTGATGTCGCGGTAGTGGTCCTTGGGTATGATGAGCACGTGCGTGGGCATGAGGGGCTCCATGTCGCGAAACGCGATGCAGCGCTCGTCCTCGTATACCTTGTTGGTGGGAATCTCCCCTTGGGCTATCTTGCAGAAGATGCAGTTCTCGTCATGCATGGTGCACTCCTCGATTGCGATTTATGACCTGTAGGGCGTGCCCATGGTACACCTTCGCGCTGGTCCCATCCCTCGGGAGGGATACAATGGCTGAAGTTTGGGTCAAGCCTCGGAGGTGCGTATGGGTCTTCTGTCGTTTTTGCGTGAGCTCGTGGATGGTGGAGGCACTGCGGAAGACAAGATGGTTCGTGCCGAGCTCGAGCAGGTTCGCGCTCTGGCCGAGAGGGGAGGCGAATCGATGACAGATGGTGCGCAGGAGGGGGCAGGCACGCCGTTGGGCCTCAAGCTCCGTCGTCGCTATCGGTTCGTCGGTATGGTGCAGGGGGTGGGCTTCCGCTTCACCATCACGAACCTCGCCAATGCGGCCGGTGCGACAGGTTGGGTGAGAAACGAGCATGACGGCTCCGTTACCGCCGAGATTCAGGGAATCGTCGAGCAGATAGACGCCGTCATCGCCGGACTCGACCGCTATTACAACAAGCGGTCATTCATGGGTGGCTTCACCGTCGACGACGTCCGCGACCTTCCCCTCGCCACTGAGGAGATGGAGTTCTCTCCCCGGTATTAGTGGCAAGGGGATGGCCGTTTGTCGGTCCTGCGTTAGAAGTTCATGCCGTTCCAGCCGAAGTTCGCGGTCTCGCCGTACTTTACGTAGATGCGCGCGGGATCGACGCCGAGCTGCTGTTTGAGGGCATCACAGATGATGGGGGTCATGGCGTCCCAGGCGGCGCGAGGGACCGTCTCGCGCGCAAAGACATCGACCGTCACGTAGGCGGCAGGCGCACCGTCGCTACCGCCGTGGTAGGTGGGGACGTTCTCGTCAAAGAGGCACATGAGCCACGTCTCGCTCTTTCCGGGGACGGAGGCGATGGCGTTCCCGTAGGTAGCCTTGAGGCTCTCGCGGGCGTCTGCGGGGATGGGTGTGGAGGAATAGGTGTGGATGACCGGCATGGTGGTGCTCCTTTGGTTGGTTGCGATGCGGACATAGATGACTACAATCGTACTCTGTGTCAGGATAGCAAAGGATGCAAGGAGCATGTGATGGCAGAAATCAAAAGCGACATTCAGATTGCGCAGGAGGCCACGATGCTTCCCATCACCGAGGTGGCTGCCAAGGCTGGGCTTTCGGAGGACCAGCTCGAGCACTATGGCAGGTTCAAGGCGAAGGTCGACATTAACTCGATGTCCGACATGCCCTCCCGGGCGAAGCTCGTTCTGGTTACGGCTATCAATCCGACGCCGGCGGGCGAGGGCAAGACCACCACGTCGGTTGGGCTTGCGGACGCCTTGAACCTTGCCGGCCATCCGACCATGCTCTGCCTGCGCGAGCCGAGCCTGGGTCCCGTGTTTGGCGTGAAGGGGGGAGCTGCGGGTGGCGGATACGCCCAGGTGGTTCCGATGGAGGACATCAACCTGCACTTTACCGGCGACTTCCACGCCATAGGCGCGGCCAACAACCTCATAGCCGCCATGCTCGACAACTCTATCAAGTGGGACAACAAGTTGGGCATTGACCCGCGTCGCGTCATCTGGCGCCGTTGCGTGGACATGAACGACCGCCAGCTGCGGAACGTGGTGGACGGCATGGGCGGAATCGTGGATGGAATGCCCCGTCAGGATGGCTTCGACATCACCGTGGCCTCCGAGGTCATGGCGGCGTTCTGCCTGGCAACGGACCTAGCCGATCTTAAGGAACGCCTAGGCCGCATGGTGGTCGCCTACACCTATGACCGCAAGCCCGTCACCGTTCATGACCTGAGGGCGGAGGGTGCCTGTGCCGCGTTGCTCAAAGACGCCATCAAGCCCAACCTCGTCCAGACGCTCGAGAACAACCCCGCCTTCGTGCATGGTGGCCCCTTCGCGAACATCGCCCACGGTTGCAACTCCGTCATCGCGACGACTACGGCCATGAAGATGTCCGACTACGTGGTTACCGAGGCTGGCTTCGGCGCCGACCTCGGCGCCGAGAAGTTCCTTGACATCAAGTGCCGTGCCACGGGTCTTGCGCCCTCTGCGGTCGTGATCGTGGCGACCGTGCGTGCGCTCAAGTACAACGGGGGCGTACCCAAGGCAGAGCTGACGGCAGAGAACCTCGAGGCGCTCGAGGCAGGGCTGCCGAACCTCTTGCAGCACGTCTCGAACATCCGCGACGTCTTTGGGCTTCCCTGCGTGGTGGCCGTCAACGCGTTTCCCACCGACACTTCGGCCGAGCTCGCGCTCGTGGAGAAAAGATGCCGTGAGCTGGGCGTCAATGTCGCGCTCAGCGAGGTGTGGGCGAAGGGGGGCGCGGGCGGACGGGCGCTCGCCGAGGAGGTGGTCCGCCTGTGCGACGAGCCTTCGGACCTGCGCTTTGCCTACGATGCCGCTGACCCCATCGAGAAGAAGCTCGACGACATCGCAAGAAGGGTGTATCACGCCGATGGCGTTGACCTCATCGGATCGGCGCGCAACCAGCTCAGGCAGCTCGAGGAGCTCGGATTCGGCGACCTGCCCATCTGCATGGCAAAGACCCAGTATTCGTTCACCGACGACCAGACGAGACTGGGTGCGCCAAGTGGGTGGAGGCTCACGGTGCGCAACCTGAAGGTGAGCGCTGGCGCGGGATTCATCGTGGCGCTTACGGGCGACATCATGACGATGCCGGGCCTGCCGCGCGTTCCTGCGGCGGAGCGAATCGACGTGACTCCTGACGGGAGGATCGTGGGGCTGTTCTGAGGGGACAGGACGTCTGTTGGTATGCTTAAATGTGGCGTTTTCTTGTGAGAACGATACCATAGCGTTTTGACTCCTAAAATGTTTCACCGTCCGCGTGTCCTTTCCCGTTTCCACCGCGGACGACTCCTTCCTTTGTCCCCATCCGACGCTCTCTCGGATGGGGGCTTTTCGTTGTGTGCCGGGCATGGTACACACCCAAGGGGTGAAAGTCCCCGGCGCGCCCGGCAGCGGGAAGCGCGTAGCCGATGGCAAGGGTGTCCGCCGCGAGACG